>NZ_VITO01000008.1:0-327605 GCF_007828025.1 Nitrospirillum bahiense | reverse complement strand
CTGAGCGTGCCGACCCTGCCGGTCGAGGCCACATAGAGGGCTTGACTGACGCCGCCGATGCTGCCGCCGTTGCTGAGCGTCGCCAGCGTGCCGCCGACATAGTCATTGGTGATGGTCAGCAGCAGGTTGTCGGCGCCATCGGTGGACAGGCCCGCCGCCAGGCCTGAGGCGGCACCGCCCAGGATGGCGGCGGTGTAATCCGACCCGCCGCCGCCGGCAACCACGGTGCTGGCCCCCACGGTGTAGTTGCCGGTCGAGGACAGGCCGGCCGCGATGGTGCCGGCGATGCTGGCGGCCCCGCTGACCACCAGCCCGCTGGTGCCGGGGGTCAGCGACAGGGTACCCGACGCACCCTGGGTATAGGCGCCGGTGATGCTGACGATGGTGGTCAGCGTCAGGCTGGCACCGCTGTTGGTGACGGTGAAGCCGCCGGCGCTGATGCTGTCGTTCAGCACCAGGGCGCCGCCGGCGAACACCACGTCGGACGCGCTGGTGAGGGTGCCCTGGTTGGTCAGCGAGGCGCCCGTCAGCGTGCCGACGGTGCCCCCCGTCCCGCCGCTGATGGTCAGGGCGCCGCCGCCGTTGTTTATGATGGCGCCGGCGATGGTGCCGCTGTTGCGCAGGGCCCCCAGCGGGCCATACAGCGCCACCGCCTTGGACGCCTGGATCAGGCCGCTGTTGATCAGCGTGCCGACCGTGCCGGCGCTGTAAAGGGCCGAGCTGCCGCTGCCCGAGGTGCCGCGCATGACGCCGCTGTTGACCAGCGTGTCGATGACGGCGCCCGGATCGTTGAGGAAGGCGACGTTCCGGCCCACGATGGTGCCGCTGTTGTCCAGCCGCCCCAGGCTGCCGCTGTTGCGCACGGCGAAGTAGCTGCTGCCGATGACACCGCTGTTGCTCAGCGTGCCTATGGTGCCACCGGCATTGTTCTGCACGGCGCTGCCGCCGGTGATCGTTCCCGTGCCGGTATTGGCCAACAGCCCGATGGTACCGAAGTTGGCCACGCCACCGCCGAAGCCGGCCGACACGCTGCCGCTGTTGCTGAGCGTGCCGACGGTGCCCGTGGCCTCGATGTGGACGCCGTTGGAGGAACCGCTGATGGTGCCGACGCTGTCGTTGGCCAGCGTACCCAGCGTGCCGGTGACATAGGCACCCCCGCCCAGGACGCCACCGAACAGGACGCCACTGTTATTCAACGAGCCCAGCGTGCCGCCGACATAGGCCGCGTACTTGGCGCCGCTGATGGTGCCGGCGTTGACCAGGCTGGCCAGGCTGCCGCCGATGTAATCGTTGGTGATGGTCAGCAGCAGGTTGTTGGCGCCGTCGCCGCCCAAGGTGGCGGCCAGGCCGGTGATGCTGGCCCCGGCCACGACGCCGCTGTAGTCACCGCCGCCACCGGCGGCCACCAGCGTGCGGCTGCCGACGGTGTAGTTGCCGGCGGCCGACGCGGCGAGCACCGTGCCGGTGATGCTGGCGGCCCCGCTGACCACCAGTTCACCACCAGCCAGGTTCAGCATGCCGGAGGCGCCTTGGGTGTAGCCCCCGGCGATGCTGACGATGCTGGTCAACGTCAGCGACGCGCCGCTGTTCACCACCGTCTGGCCGGTGACGTTGATGTTGTCGTTCAGCAACAGGTTGCCGCCGGCGAAAACCAGGTTGGACAGCGTGTTGACGATGCTGCCCATATTGGTGACGGTCTGGCCCGTCAGTGTACCGATGGTGCCGCCGGTGCCGCCGCTGATCGTCAGGGCGTTGGCCGACGCATTCAGGATCTTGCCGGCGATCAGGCCGCTGTTGGCGACCGGGCCCAGCGTGGCGCTGGACGCGACGAACAGGGCGGTGGCGCCGGTCACCGTGCCCGCATTGATGACCTGACTCAAGGAAGTCAGAACGGCGATGCCGCCCACAGCCCCGCTGATCAGCCCGTTGTTGGTCAGTTGGCTAAGCCCCTGGCCACCGACGCCCAGCGCGGTACTGTTGGTGCTGATGATGGTGCCGGTGACGCTGTTGACCAGGGTGCCGACGGAACCGAACAGGCCCATGCCGGCCGACGTCGTGCCAAGGATCACGCCGCTGTTGACAATGCGGTCAATGTGGCTGCCGTCCGCCATATAAACGCCCATGGAGCCGCCAGAAAGCGTACCGGCGTTGCTGAGCGTGCCCACGGATCCGCCGACCTGGGACCCGACGAGGGTGCTATCTATGGCGAAACCGCGGACGCTGCCGCTGATCGTTCCGCTGTTGGTCAGGGTGCCGACCGTGCCGGTTTGGGCGATGTACACGCCAGTCGCGACACCGCTAATGGTACCGGTGTTGTCCAGGCTGTTCAGCGTGCCGCCGACATAGTCGTTGGTCACCGTCAGCAGCAGGCTATTGCCACCGACGCTGAAGCCGGCGCCGGCAACACTGCTGACGGTGGTGATACGGGCGATGACGGCGCTATAGTCGGACGCGCTGGGGGAGGACACCAGGGTAACGCCGCTGCCCGCCAGGTAGTTGCCGGTGGCGGACAGGGTGGCCGCCACCGTGCCGGCGACGGTGGCGCCGTCGGTGACCACCAATTGCCCACCCGCCAGGGCCAAGGTGCCGGCCGATTGGCCATAGGCGCCCGTCACCGTGACCGCTTGGGTCAATGTCAGCGCCGCGCCGGTGTTGAGCACCGTGTGCCCGGTGGCATCGACATTGTCGCCAAGAACCAGGTTGCCGCCGCTGAATACAAGGTCGCTGTTGGTATTGTGGATCGTGCCGATACTGTCGAGGGTCACAATCGGGTTGGCGGACCACCCCCCTATCGCGCCCTTCAGCGTGCCCACCGTGGTGCCACTGCCCCCGATGATGGTGAGCGCGACATTGGCGTTGTTCGTGATGTCGCCGGCAATGGTGCCGCTGTTGATCACGGTTCCAATGCTGGCCGCGATCGCCGACCCGGCGTTGATCAGGCCGGTGTTGATCAGGGTACCGACACCGCCGCCATTGATGGCGGCGCTGCTGGCGGCGATGGAACCGCTGTTGGTCAGGAGGTTGATGGCGCCGCCGGCATTGTTGATGGCGGTGTAGTTGGCGCTGATGGTGCCGGCGTTGCTCAGACTGCCGATGGTGCCGAGGTTCCGGATGGCGGCGGCGGTTTGGTTCAGAATCTGGCCGCCGCCATTATTGACGATGGTGTCGATGACGCCGGCGTTGCTGATGGCCGGCCCGCTGGAGCCATCGTTGGTGAGGGTGCCGTCGTTGACGATCGCGCCGATGGTGGCGCCAGCGGCGTTATAGAGGCCGGTCCGCCCGATGATCGTGCCTATGCTGGTGATCGTCACCAGGCTGATGATGTTCTCGTTCTGAACCGCGGGGTCGTTGCCTCCCCGGATCAGGCCATTATTGCTCAGCGTGCCGATGGTGCCAAGGTTCTGGATGGCGTAGGCCGTGCTTTGGGCCCAGAGGGTGCCGCTATTGGAAAGTGTGCCGACGCTGCCCGTGCTCAGCACGGAAAACGCCACGACGCTGGTGGTCGCGGTGTGCACCGTGCCGGTATTGGTGACGGTGATGTTTGCGCCGCCTGTCACCACGAAGCTGGTGGAGGTCGAGCCGGAGATGACGGTGTCGCTGGAAATGGTGGTTTGCGCCTGGACGGCACGGGGCATGGACAGGGCGACGCCCATTGCCAGCAGGGAAGAGCCGGCCAGCAGAACCTTGGCGGAAGTAACACGCTTCATCGTCATCCCCATCCCACGCCGAATGTCGGGGGCGGACGGAGGAGGGAAACAGCCCGGGCGGATGAACCGTGGGGCCAGTTCAGCCCCACCTTCGATCTGCCACAAGCACCCCAACCTTGTACCCCCCACACCTGGCCGCAAGCCTAAGTGCCAGGCAGGCGCACCTAACCAAAAGATAGTGGCCCTTATTGGTTCTGCGGGAGGCGTGAATGCCTGTCAATCACCCGATCATGGAATATCGCTCATATTTCCAAGGATGAATGATAATTACCAGGCGCCGATGTTTTCTTACCCCTTGTCCTCGTAAAAGTGGCGCTAAAGCGGGCCAATTCAGCCTGGCTGCTTCTGGTCGAATTCGACCGGATGGACCGATTTTCGCCGGCCCACCCAGGATGACCACCACGCCTTGACCGATATTATTTGCGTTATTGCCAACTATAAGTGGCGACAAGCGGCGACGGGGGCGACGACCTATCCAAAAGTATAGTGATTTCCGCGAGCAGCCGGCTGTGGCTTCCTGCCAAATGAGACATAGGCGAGAGGGAACGCCGGCCGATGAGGGGAACCGGCGGTCCTTGGCTTAGGGCTGGTCAGCGCCAGGCGTAATTGAAGCTGAGGGAGATGCGTTCCACATCGGCGCGATTCAGCGCCACCTCATGCCGCAGCCAGCTTTCCCACATCAGCAGGGTGCCTTCCTGCGGCGCCACGGCAATGGTAGGCTGCAAGGCCCGGTCGGCCTTGGCCTTGCGCGGCGGGGCGGCCATCATGAAGGGCAGGCGCGGGTCCTCGAACTTCAGGACGGAGGCACCGGCCGGCACCCGCACATAATAGGTGCCGCTGATGACGCTGTTGGGATGGATGTGCGACCCGTGGAAGCCGCCGGGGTCCAGCACGTTGATCCACAGGCTGTCCAGTTCCAGCTTGCGCCCACCCAGGTCCCAATCCTGCACCTTGGCGAAGGCCTTGGCATGGCGGTCCAACTGGGCCTTCAGCTTCTTCAGGATGGGGAAGCGCCAGATGAGATCGTCCAGCGAAGCGTAGCTGGTGTAGCCGGTGTAGCCATGCTTGTCCGACCAGCGCCGGCCGGCCCCGTCATCCTCCGCCGCCGTCAGGCAGCAGGCCGCCACCTCTTCATTCAGGGGCAGCATCTCCGCCAGTTCGGCCCGATAGACGCGGGTGACGAACAGGGTGTCGATGGTGGCGGCGGGCGCAGAGGCGGGGGGTTCGTCGGTCATGCCCAGGGCTTTAGCCGGGCGACGCGGTGGCGTCAATCACGCCGGGAGAAAAAGGCCGGCGCGTCCCCGCACCACCCGCCTAGGCCGAAAACAGTAGGCTGCGGGCCCCGGCGCTTTGGGTATAAAGGAACCCCCTGGGGGCGTTCGCCCTTATCACCAGGGTCCATGTCACCAGGGCATGTCCCAAAACGAAGATCGGCCCAGGCACCCGCCCCGCATGCGGATGCCCTGGGACCGGCACCGCCCACGGAACGCGCATCCATGCAGTTGGCCACCGACGCGCCACCGCCGCACGTCCGCAAGGACGATCCCCATGCCGGCATCGGCTTCACCGAATTCGTCCTGATGGTCTCGGCCATGATGGCCATGAACGCGCTGGGCACCGACAGCATGCTGCCGGCGCTGGGCCAGATCGGCCGCTCGCTGGACGTGATGGACGAACCACGCTGGCAGTGGATCGTCACCGCCTTCCTGCTGGGCTTCGGCGGGGCGCAGATCCTGTATGGCCCCATCTCCGACCGGTACGGCCGCCGGCCCATCCTGCTGTGGGGCATCGTGTTCTACGCCCTGGGCAACCTGGCGGCGGCCCTGGCCCCGACGTTCGAGCTGCTGCTGGCCGTGCGCGTGGTGCAGGGCATCGCCGTCGCCTCCACCCGCATCGTCGTCGTGTCCGTGGTGCGCGACTGCTACGCCGGACGCCAGATGGCGCGCGTCATGTCGCTGGCCTTCATGATCCTGCTGGCCGTGCCCATCCTGGCGCCCAGCCTGGGGCAGCTGATCATGCTGGTGGCACCATGGCGGGCCATCTTCGCCTGCCTGGCCGCCTATGCCCTGGCGGTGGTCCTCTGGCTGTGGCGCCGCCTGCCGGAAACGCTGCACCCGGAATATCGCCGGCCCATCGACGTGCCCACCATCCTGTCCGCCGCCCGGCAGACGGTGACGGACCGCCAGGCCATCGGCTACACGCTGGCGCAGACCCTGATGATCAGCGCCGTCTTCGCCTACCTCAACAGCATGCCGCCCATCTTCGACCAGGTGTTCAAGGCGCCGCAGCTGTTCCCGCTGATCTTCGCGCTGACCGGCATGTCGCTGGCGGTGTCGGCGCTGCTGAACGCCCGCATCGTCGTCCGCCTGGGGACGCGGCGCCTGTCGCACAGCGCACTGCTGGGCTTCATCCTGTTCACCGGCATCCACACCATCATCGCCCGGCATGGGGAAAGCCTGCCCGTCTTCACCGTGCTGCAGGCCCTGACCATGTTCTGTTTCGGCCTGGCGACCAGCAACTTCGGCGCCATGGCCATGGAACCGGTGGGCGCCATCGCCGGCACCGCCGCCTCGGTCCAGGGGTTCATCAGCACGGTGCTGGGCGCCCTGGTCGGCTTCGTCATCAGCCAGCACTTCGACGGCACCACCCTGCCCCTGGTCGGCGGATTCCTGTGCTGCGGCGTGGGCGCCCTGGCCATCGTCCTGGTGACCGAACGCTTCCAGCTGTTCCACCCGCGCATGGGGAAATGACCGCCGCCCGGCCTTTCCAGGGAATTACTTATGCTCCGGCTTGTCTTCGGCCAGGGGCTGGCCGTCGTGCAGGTAGGGCGGCGCCTCGATCAGCACGAAGACGATGCGGCAGGGGGTGGTGGCACTGGGGTTGCGCCACAGGTGCATGGTGCCGCGCTGGATGATGATGCCGCCGGCGCCGATGACCTTCTTCGCCCCGTCGTCCAGCTCCAGCTCCACCTCGCCCGACAGCACGATGCCATAGTCGATGCTGTTGGTGCGGTGCATGGGCGAGGTGCCCCAGGGCAGCATGTCCACCACGCGGATGACGGAGCCGTGGTCCAGGGTCAGGCCGGCGTCCCGCAGGCGTCCGTCCGTCTCGTCATTGTTGTCGGCCGGGACGGTGGGCGTGGTCCAGATCAGGGTGAAGGCGGCATCGCCCGAGGGGATGCGCCGGGTCGGAAACTCATCGTCCGATTTGAAGATGGCGCGCGCGCCGGCGTCGTGCCCCGTCACCACGCGGCGGACGGCGGGCAGCCCTGAATCACTGGTCATGGTGGTGAGCTTTTCTGCAGGGAAATCAGATATCGGCCAGCAGCGCCGTCTGCGCCTTGGCCATCATGGCGCCCATGATTTCCGGCGAGACGTGGTCCTGCTGCGCCCTACCGATGGCGACACTGCTTTCCACCACCAGGCGGCAGCGTTCGAAGCGCCGGTCGGTGAAGGCCTGAAAGGCGGCGGTCAGGTCGTCATGGCGGTCCAGTTCCTCCACCAGCACCAGCGCGTCCTCCACCGCGATGCCGGCGCCGGACGCCAGATGCGGGGTGGTGGCGTGGGCGGCGTCACCGATCAGGATGCTGCGGCCCTTGAACCACTGATGGCGGGGCAGCAGCACGGCCTCCAGCGGGCGGACGTTGACCCAGGAGTCCGCATTCAAATTGTCACGCAGGGTGGCCACCGGGCCGCCGAAGGGGGCCAGCAGCTGGGCCAGCCGCTGATAGGCCGTGGCCTCGTCCACCCGGCGCATCTCGGGCACGTTTTCCAGCAGCCACAGGTACATCAGATCCTGGCTGACCGGCACCAGGCCGCAGGTCACCGGCGCACCGACGAAGAAGTGCGAGCGGTCGATCTCAGGCGGGCGCTTGGCCACCACGCGCCAGCAGTACTGTCCGGTGTAGGTGGGCTTGGGCGCGTCGGGGAACAGGAAGGACCGCGCCTTGGAGAAGGCGCCGTCGGCCGCGACCACGAAATCATAGGTGCCGGCGCCGCCGTCGCTGAAACGCACGTCCACACCATCGCCGGTGTCGGTCCATTCGGTGGCGGTCAGGCCCAGGCTGACCCGTACCCCCGCCTCACGCGTCAGCCGCGACAGCAGGGCGTGCAGGTCGGGCCGCATGATGCCGCCGGACACCGGCAGGTCGGGCTGGATAGGCCTGTCCTGCAGGTCGGCCACGGCCATGCCGTTGGGGGCGCACAGGCGCCCACCCTCCGTCACATGAAAGCCCTGGGCCTTGAGGTCGTCCAGGATGCCCAGCGTCCGGAAGGCGCGGTACGTGGGCCCCGTCACGGTGATGCCGGCGCCATAGACGCGCCAATTGGGATCGGCCTCCACCACATGTACAGGCCAACCGGCGCGGCTGACCAGGATGGCGAAGGACATGCCGCCAATGCCGCCGCCCAGGACAAGGATGGGGGTGCGGCCCGCGCGCGGTGAGGACTGAGGCATCGCCAACTTCTCCGGTTTCTTCCCTAGCGCGCCCTCTCGACGGGGGCGTGTCACGGGCGATCCTAAAAGCCGCTCAGCTATTGTTAAAATTGATTTGGAAGATATCTTGGCAGCTGTCCGGCCAATGGATGGCCGGCGCAACCGTTGGCGGTGGGATTAAAAAGCAATGCGTTTCAAGGGCCTGGAATTCGATGACGCCTGCCCCGCCTTCGTAGGGTTGTGACCCCATGTCCCCGACATCCGCCAATCGCCCGGCCACACGCCTGGCCACCCGGCTGGCCTTCCTGGCCGCCGGATTCAGCCTGTCCTGCTGGGCGCCGCTGGTGCCCTACGCCCGTGCCCGCCTGGGGGTGGACGACGCCACACTAGGCCTGCTGCTGCTATGCCTGGGCATAGGCTCGGTGGCGGCCATGCCGGCGACAGCGCCCTTGAGCGCCCGCCATGGCACCCGACCCGTCATTCTGGGCGGTGGGCTGGGTATGGCGTTGGCCTTGCCCGCCCTGGCCACGATCGACAGCTTGGCCGGCATGGCCGTGGCGCTGCTGGTCTTCGGCGCGTCGCTGGGGACCCTCGACGTCGCCATGAACGTGCATGCGGTGGAGGTGGAGGCCGATGCCGACCGCCCGCTGATGTCAGGCTTTCATGGATTGTTCAGCGTCGGCGGCTTTTGCGGGTCGGGCGGCATGACGCTGCTGTTGGCCACCGGCGTGGCTCCCTGGGCGGCGGCCTGGCTGAGCGCCGCCCTGGTCCTGGTGCTGCTGGCCCTGGCCGCCCCCCGCCTGCTGCGCACCCGGCCGATGGGGGCCGCCGCCGAGGGGGAACGCGCCCCCCTGTTCGTGCGCCCGCGCGGCATCGTGATCCTGCTGGGCATCCTGGCGCTGATCACGTTCCTGACCGAGGGGGCGCTGCTGGACTGGGGTGCCCTGCTGCTGACCGACCATCGCAGCGTAGCGCCGACCCAGGCGGGCCTGGGCTATACCCTGTTCTCATTGGCCATGACCACGGGCCGCCTGACGGGCGACCGGTTGGTGGCGGCCCTGGGCGGACGGAGGGTCATGCTCTGGGGCGGGGTGGCGACCATCGCCGGCCTGGGCGTGGTGCTGCTGTCACCGTGGACACCGCTGGCCTTCGCCGGTTTCCTGCTGATCGGCGCGGGGGCGGCCAATCTGGTCCCGGTGCTGTTCAGCGCCACGGGGCGCCAGCGGGTCATGCCCCCGGCGCTGGCCGTGGCGGGAATGACGGCCATCGGCTATGCCGGCATGCTGGGCGGCCCGGCGCTGATCGGCTTCATCGCGCGTGGCTGGGGCCTGCCCGCCGCCTTCACCCTGCTGACGGCCATGATGCTGCTGGTGCCGCTGTCAGCCGGCCCGGTGGGGAAAATCGATGCGCCGGTCAACGACGCCTGACCGCCGGCCGGACTAATCCCCGCGGCATTTGATCGTAACCGCTCAAATGCCCCCTCAATCGCCGGGCGCCAGCATGCGCTGGCTTGGCTTCCTCGCTGCGCCCTGCGGTGCTCGCTCCGGCGGACGCGGTCGCGTCCTGCAGCGGCACGAGTCAAAATCTCGTACCGCTGGTGTAATCCGCCGCCAGCACCTCGCGCACCACCGTCTGCAGCTGCCGGCCGAACACCGGCTTGTACAGGATGGCGGCGGGATGGTCCTGGTTCATGCGCTCCAGCATCGCCGGCTCGCGCGAGGCGGTGATGAAGATGACCTTGGAGCCGACGAATTCATGGATGGCGAGGGCCGCATCCACACCGTCGCCCTCACCCTTCAGCCGCATGTCCATCAGCACCAGGCGCGGCCGCTGGGCCTTGGCCAGGGCGATGGCGTCGGCGGCGGTCGCGGCGGTGCCGCACACCGTCAGCCCCATGTCCTCGATCTGGATGCTGAGGGTCTGGGCGATCAGGAACTCATCATCCACCACCAGGACGCAGTCCTGCAGCCCATCGTTCATGGCCCCGCCATCCCGGCAGGGGCCCCCACCATATCCACCGACGGTGTCGGCAGGATGATTTCCGCCCGTGTGCCCTTGTCGACCCGCATCGCGATCATTCCGTCCAGCTGCGTCACCAAGCCCTTCACGATGGTGCTGCCCAGACCGCGCCGGTAGCCGCCACCATCCTCCTCCGCCGATGCAGGAGTTAGGACGCCGTCGCCATCATCCGCCACCACCAGCAGCACGCCCCCCTCCTCCCGGCGGCGCATCGCCATTGTGATGGTGCCGCGTCCATCGGGAAAGGCATGTTTCAGCGAATTGGTGATCAACTCGGTCACCAGCAAGCCCAGGGGGATGGCGAAATCCAAATTGACCGTTAGCGGGCAGATGTCGATGTCCAGTCCCACCCCTTCATCCGCCCCTGACAGCAGGATGTTGCGGGCCAGCTCATCAAGGAAGGGCGCGATGTCGAAGGTCTCCAGATCGGGGGAGGCCATCAGCTGCTGATGGACCAGGCCCAGGGCATAAACCCGGCTGCGCAGCCCCATCAGGGCCTGGCGTCCATCCGGATCCTTCAGCTGCAGTGCCTGCATCATCACAAGGCCGTCAATGATTTGCAGGTTGTTCTTCACCCGGTGATAGACCTCGCGCAGCAGCAGGTCGCGCTGCCTCAAAGCGGCGGTGCGCTCGGCCACCACCAGTTCCAGGTCCGCCTTGGCCTCGCGCAGCGCCGCCTCCGCCGCCGCCCGTTCGGTGACGTCGATCAGCACCCCGGTGGCGCGGGCGGGCGTCCAGGTGATGGGATCGCGCGCCACGATGGCGCTGCGATGGGAAAGCCAAATCCAGTCCCCGCCCCCCTCCGCCGCGTCCCGGTCGCCGTCGGCCCGGCGCACCCGGTACTGCATCTGGACCAGCTCCGCCGCACCGGTCTGCAGCAGACTTAGGCCGGCCGCACGCTCCGCCCGGTCGTCGGGGTGGATCCAGTCGGCCCAGGCGGCGTATTCCGGGCCGGACAGGGGGAACCAGGTCTCCGCCGGCAGGGTGCCGCCCGTCATCGCCGCCGTGCGCCGGTCCACCCAGCCCAGGCCCCGCGCCAAATCCAGTTCCCAGATGCCCAGCTTGGCGCCCTCTGCCGCCAGTCGCAGGCGCGTCTCGCTTTCCTTCAAGGCCAGGGCCGTCTTGTGCATGGTGTCGATGTCCTCGACCACCGCCAGCAGCAGCGGGGGTAGCCGGGCACCGGCCTTGCGCATCCCCGCGCCGCGCACCAGGGTCGCGGACACGCGCCCCCAGACGGGTGTGCCATCCTGGCGCCGGAAGCGCAGTTCGCGGATGTAGACGCTGGCCTCGCCCGACAACAGGCCCGCCAATTCCAGCCCCTCCGCCGCCCGATCCTCGCCCCACAGCAGGTCGGGCCAGTCCATCCGGCCAGCCAGGTCGGCCCGGTGATAGCCCAGCATGCTGGCGAAAGCGTTGTTCACCCGCAGCATCAACCCGGTCTCCGGATTGACCTGCACCTTGCCCACCGCAGCCGCCTCGAAACTGGCGCGGTATTCCGCCTCGCTGCCGGCCAGGGCCTCCAGCGCCGCCGCCCGTTCGGCCAGGGCCTCCGTCAGCTGGGCGTTGGCGGCGCGCAGTTCGGCCGTGCGCTCGGCCACCCTGCGCTCCAATTCGGAATTGGCGGCCAACACCTTGGCCTCGCTCGCCCGCAGCAGGGCGGTGGTTCGCTCCTGCTCTTCGATGGTGCGGGTCAGTTCGGCGTTCAGCCGGCCCAGCTGCGTCGGCGTGGGCAGGGCCAGCACGCGCGGCACCAGGGGCCACAGCATGGCGGCGGTGGCCACCGACAGCAGGGCAGTGACCAGCTTCACCACCCCCTCCATCCCGTAGGCCGGCATCCACAGGGTCAGGATGGACAGCATGTGGGTCAGGCCGCAGGCAAGGATGAAGGCCACGAACAAATGTCCCACCCAGCGGTAGGCCAAATCGTTACGCTTGCGTACGAACCAAGCCAGCGCCAAGGGTATTGAGAAGTAGGACAGGCCGATGACGGCGTCAGAACCGGCGTGCAGCCAGATGAGGCCCGGCAGCCAACTGAGGCAGAAGCCATGCGGCGTGAGGCCGGATGGATCCAGCAACCAGTCCGTCAAACTCATAAGCGCCCTCCGCCACCGGCACATCGCCCAAGTCCAGAGGTTTTATCCCCAAACCTTTGCGAGTACCGAACCGTGGCGCCGGGCATCGCGCCCGTCAAGTCGCGCGTTCGATTAGATTGACCAAGTCCTGCACGCACAGGGTGAGCCTTGCGACGCCGGGGCCGGCGTTGGCTGGCGTCAGCGGGCAGCCTCCCGCGCGGCCTCCGTCACCTCGCGCCGGACCAGTTTGTCCAGCAGGGGGAACTGGGGGTCGCCCAGCCAGGCGCGCACGGCGGCCACATCGGCCAGGGCGTGCAGGGCAGCCGTCGCCTGCTCCGGCCGGCCGACCTTGACGGAGATGCCGCCCAAGGCGTGCACACTCTCGAACGCGTGCTCGTCCGGCACGTCGTCGCCGATGAAGATGGGACGGCGCCCCTTGAACGGCTCCACGGTCATGAAGCGGTACACGGCATCCCCCTTCAGAGCCGCCGCCGGCAGCAATTCCACACCCACATTGCCCTCCACCACCCGGTAGCCGTCAGGCAGGGTGGGCAGCGCCGCCTTGGCCAGCCGGGTGATATGGTCCAGGGACTGCGGGTGCGGCCCGGTGTGGATGGCCAGCACCGGGCCCTTGCGCTCGATGACGATATTGGGGGCGCCGCAAAGTTCAGCCTCAGCCCGATCCGCCAGGGCGGCCAGGGCCGGGGGCTCCTCCGCCGCCACCGCCGGCTCGTCCGGAGACAGCCGCAGCTCGATCCCGAACAGCCCGCCGGCGCGCAGCACCATGGGCTGGAACAGCGTGTCGATGGACGCCAGCGAGCGGCCACTGATCACCGCGACAGCCCCGCCCAGCTGGCGGTCCAGGTTGGACAGCAGGGTGCGCAGCTCGTCATCCACCACCACGCCGGTGGGGTCCTTGTGGTGTTCCAGCAGCGTCCCGTCAATATCCAGGAACAGGGCCCAGCGGTCCCCGGCGGCGGGCGCCAGGGCGGGGGACGGCATCGCTTCAGAAATGGCTCGGCTCAACGTTCTTTCCTTTCCCCATGCTGACCAGGCGCACCACGTTGCGGCCCAGGGGTGTGCGACCCAGGGCACCGCGCGCCGAGTGCTGCCTGGCCAGGCGGGTGGTGACGTTGGCGGTGTGGTGGCGTTTGCGCAGGCGGGCGCCGTCCAGCAGCATGTTGCCCGCCCAGCGGTAGATGTTGTTTTCCCGCACCGTTTCGCGCATGCGGCGCATCCGCTCACGCTGTTCCTCCGGCGACATGGTCAGGCCGCGCAGCAACGCGTCGGCCATGCCGCAGGTGTCGTACGGGTTGATGATGATGCTTTCGGGCAGCTCCTTGGCGGCGCCGGCGAAGCTGCTGAGCAGCAGCACGCCCTGCTCATCCTCCCGGGCGGCCACGAACTCCTTGGCCACCAGGTTCATGCCGTCGTGCAGGCTGGTGACCATGCACAGGTCGGCGGCCCGCAACAGGCCGTAGACCTCGTCTTTGCCGTAGGACTCGTTCAGCAGGTGGATGGGCTGGTACCCCTCGTGGCCGTAGCGGGCGTTCAACTCGTCCACAAAATCCAGGCATTCGCGCTGGCACTGCTGATAGGCCGGCAGGGCGGTGCGGCTGGGGGCCGCCACTTGCAGCACCACCATGCGGCCGATCCATTCCGGGTGGCGCTTGAACAGCTCCTCCACCGCGCGGAAGCGGTCGATGATGCCCTTGGTGTAGTCGAAGCGCTCCACCCCCACGCACAGCTTCATGTCCGGCGCCAGGTTGAAGCGGTCGAAGATGGCCCGGCGGCTGGCGGGCACCGGCGGCTGGCGCGACAGCGAGGCCGGCGGCCATTCGATGGAGATGGGATGGGCATGCACATGGGTGGTGTGGCCACCGAAGGTGACGGCCGACGAGTCCCGCTCGATCCGGCTTTCCAGGAAACGGTCCACCGTCTCGATAAAGTTGTTGCAGTAGTATTGGGTGTGGAAACCCATGACCGAGCTGCCCAGCATGCCGTCCAGGATGCGTTCCCGCCACGGGCAGATGCCGAAGATCTCGGCGTTGGGCCAGGGGATGTGCCAGAAGGTGATGATGACGGCGTCGGGCAGCCGCTCGCGGATCATGCGGGGCAGCAGGGCGAAGTGATAGTCCTGGATCAGGACCACCGGACGCTCATCCCGCGCCTCTTCCACCACCACGTCGGCGAAGCGCCGGTTCACCGCCTCGTACACCTCCCAATCCTCGGCGTTGAAGCTGGGCCGGGTGAACGCCACGTGGCACAGGGGCCAGAGGCCGTCGTTGGAGAAGCCATAGTAGTAGTGCTTCTCCTCACGCTCGCTCAGCCAGACGCGGCGCAGGGTGTAGCTGGGGTTATCGGGCGGCACGGCGATGCGGTCGTCCGCGTCCACGGTCAGATGGTCGGCCGAGCCGCTGCCGTGCGCGATCCAGGTGCCGGCGCAGGTGCGCATGACCGGATCCAGCGCCGCCACCAAGCCACCGGCCGGCGCCCGCAGCTTCACCGCCCCGTCCTCTTCCAAATCATGGATGAAGGGCTCGCGGTTGGAGACGACGATGACCTGCGCGCCCGTCAGTTCCGTCTTCAGCAGATGGCGCAGCGTGTCCGGCGTCCAGGTACCCAGCCGGTCGGTGGCGACGCCCTCCCCCTTGGTGGACCGCAGGGCGCGCTGGGCCGCGGCGTGCGCGTCACGCGCGCCGACGACGGGTGAAGGCGCCCGGGGCCCCTCCGCCAAAATCTGGCGCCGTGTTTCCTCGTAGGTGGGAATGGCGCCCTCCGCAACCGGCGGATGGCGGTTGCGACCCCAGCGCAGCAGCAGCGCGCTGGAAAGGACAAGAGCCGCAACGGATAAGAGTAGGCTGGCCCCCACCAGGTAGACGGCGGCGGAGTCCTGCGTCAGCAGCGCGCCCAGATCGATGCCCATCATGGTGATACACCCATACCTTATCGGTTAAGAAGACTATGACCCGGTTTATGATTGCAGTAATCAGGTCATATATCGTGCACGCTGAACAGATATAGCCTCAATGGCATTCTGTATTGGTCAGCGCTCCAGTATTCATGTAGGAATTCTAGAGTCGAGATTGTGTTCCAAAAAAGGCAACCGGGGCGGAGGCGGGACCGAAAATCCGCATAGGCGGCGTAAGACCGTGGCGGAGTGCCCGCCGGTTCCTTGGTCCCATCGCCTTAGACCTATCGGCCCTTACGAGCGGACGATGAGCGGCACCAGGCCTTCCTCGTGGTCGGAGATGGAGGCGATGACCTGCCCCCCCATGCGCTGGAAGAAAAGGTCGACGGTGTGTTCCCCCACCGTCACGCGGCGCACGGTCAACTGATCGATACCGATGGGCAGCTTGGGGCGGTTGACGTGGATTTCCCCCCGCCAGCCATCGATCTCAATACCCAGGCAGGCCTGCAGCAGCATGAAGACGGAGCCGGCGGCCCAGGCCTGGGGCACGCAGGCAACCGGATAGGCGATGGGCGTCTCCCCCTGTTCACGCGGGAAGCCGCAGAACAGCTCGGGCAGCCGCATGCCGAAGCGCACCGCCGCCTCGAAGGTGTCGCTCATCAGCTTCACCACCCCCCCGCGCACGCCGTAGCGCGCCAGGCCGGCGGCGCAGATGGCGGTGTCGTGCGGCCACACGGACCCGTTATGGTAGGACATGGGGTTGAAGCAGACCTCGGTGTCCGCCAGCGTGCGGATGCCCCAGCCGGTGTGGAAAGCGCCGGCCAACAGCTGGTCCGCCACGCGGTGCGCCCGCTCCGGCGAGGGCAGGCCCACGAACAGCAGATGCCCGACGTTGGAGGCACGCACGCGGCAGGGCCTGCCCTTGCCGTCCAGCGCCAGGGCGTAAAAGCCCATGTCCTCCATCCAGAAATGGGTTTCCACCGCCTGGCGCAGGGCCTCGGCCCGATGCTGCCAATAGGCCGCCTGCGCGTCCTCCCCCCGCCGCTTGGCCAAGCGGGCCAGGCCGCAATAGGCGGCGTAGACGTAGCCCTGCACCTCGACCAGGGCGATGGGCCCCTCCGGCAGGCTGCCGTCGGCATGCTGGATGCTGTCGAAGCTGTCCTTCCAGCCCTGGTTGGCCAGGCCGGATTCCTCGGCACGCTGGTAGTCGACGAAGCCGTCGCCGTTCTGATCGCCCGCCCCTTCCATCCATGAGGCGGCGGCGCAGAGCGAGGGCCACAGCTGGTCGATGAAAGCCATGTCGCCCGTGCGGTCGGCGTAGACCGAGGCCAGGTAGATGTAGAGCGGCGTGGTGTCGACGCTGCCATAATAGCGGCCGAAGGGCAGCTCACGCAGCACCGCCATTTCCCCCTTGCGCGTCTCATGCAGGATCTTGCCCGGCTGCGCATCGCTGAAGGGGGCCGTTTCGGTAGCCTGGTGGGTGGCCAGGAAGGCCAGCACCCCCCGCGCCAGGCGGGGGTTCAGCCACATCATCTGCAAGGCGGAGATGATGCCGTCGCGGCCGAAGGCGGTGGAGAACCAGGGGATGCCGGCATAGGGATAGGGGCCGGTGGACAGTTCCGTCGTCAGCAGGGCGGTGTCCGCCTGGGCGCGCGCCAGCCAGTCGTTGAACACCCGGCCGGAGCTGTAGACGCTGGCGCCGCGACGGCGCTTGGTGCGCATCTCCAGCCGCGCCCGCACCGCGGCGGCACGGAAGCGCACGCGGCTGGGCGTGTCCGTCCGCTCGGTCCCGACCTCGATGTAAAGGACGTGGTCGCCGCGTTTGGGCAGGTTGATGTTGAACACCGCGCGGTCGCCCTGCAGCCGGTCGGGGGCCTGGCTGAAGGACAGGGTGGACTGGCGGGTCACCTGGTCCAGGCCCTCATAGCTCAGCGTCACGCCGTCGCCGGACAGCTGGGCCTCATGCGTGCGGCCGCGCAGTTGGCGGGTTGAGCCCCGCACCTCGAACATGTCGCGGAAGTCGGCGGCGAAATTGAAGGTCAACGGCACGACGATGTCGCTGCCGCCGAAATTGGACAGGGTCACCCGCTCATACAGCCGGTTCTGCCACAGGATGCGCGTGCGCTCGATATGGATGACACCCCAGAGGGTCATGCCGCCGCCGGGGGCGGGCATGGGCACATTGGTGCTGTTGGCCGTGAACAGGATGTTGTCCTCGCTGAGCGAGGCGCCCAGCAGCGACGGCTCCTTGTCGCCGATGCGCAGCTGATACCGGGACAGGATGCGGGTATCGTCCACGAACAGGCCGTCGCCCTGGCCCTGAATGTCGCCATGGGCGTCGGCCACGACGAAGCAATCGCCATGCTTCAGCGCGAACAGCTTGAAGGTCTCGCGCGGGCCGCTGCCGTCGGGGCCGGCCAGGCCGATGGCCGGGTCCAACTGTCGTTCATCGAGGGCTGCCATGGGGGTCTGGTCTCGCGGGGCCGGTGGATTCAGGGCGACGGGGCAGCGACGGCACGGCCGCCGGGCACGGAGGCGGCCCCGCCACCCTTCAGCAAGGCCTCATAGGCCGCGACGTAGTTGCGCGCCATGGCCGCCACGGAAAAGCGCCGCTCGAACACCTCGCGGATGCGGGTGCGGTCCAGGGCCCGCACCTTTTCCACGGCATCCACCGCATCGGCGATGGTGTCGACGACGAAACCGGTCACACCCTGGTCGATGATCTCGGGCATGGCGCCGTTATTCCAGGCGATGACGGGCGTGCCGCAGGCAAACGCCTCGATTACCACCAGGCCGAAGGGTTCCGGCCAGTCGATGGGCATCAGCAGGGCGGCGGCGTCGCCCAGGAAACCGGGCTTCCCGGCGTCGTCGATCTCACCCACGTGCTGAATGGCGCGGCCGTCGATGCGCGGTTCGACGTGCTCCTTGAAATAGGGGCCGTCATCGTCCCCCACCTTGGCTGCCATCTTCAGCGGCAGGCCGGACTTCTCCGCAATCTCGATGGCGCGATCCGGCCGCTTGTCGCGGGAGAAGCGGCCCAGGAAGGCCAGGTAGTTGCCGGTGCCGCCAGGCCGATCCGCCGGCGGGCGGTACAGGTCCAGCGGCAGGCCGTGATAGACGGTGGCCAGCCAGTTGGCATCCGCCAGGGGCCGCCGCTGGCGATCCGAGATGGAAATCATGGGGTAGCGCGGCCAAAGCCCGTAGGACGGCGCCAGATCGACATAGTCCAGGCGGCCGTGCGGCGTTGTCACCGTGCGTTGCGCGCATTCCTTGAAAAAGGGGAAGTGCATGAAGTGGCTGAGATGGAAGTGCAGCACATCGAACTCATCCGCGCGGGCCCGCACCTGTTCCAGCATAGCCAAGTGGGCCGCCACCGGCGATTTCAACGGCGCATCATCCAGCCACAGGGCCTTGGGCCGCATAGGCACCAGCCTGGCCTTGGTCTGGGAGGCCCCGCTGGCGAACAGGGTTACATCATGGCCCAGGTCCACCAACTCATCCGTGAGATAAGATATAACCCTTTCAGTACCACCATAGTATGTGGGCGGCACTGTCTCATACAGCGGGGCGATTTGCGCAATCTTCATCGACGGTAATTCCCTAAATCGATGATGGAAATTGGCGCACGCCTCCATGAGTATTGAAGATGCGCCGCCAAAGGGACCGGCGCAACCGTATCATCGGTTGGTGGTACCAACCATAATTCTTAATGAATAGGGCATGGGGGCGAACCCGGTGCCCGAATTCGACGCGCCACCTCGGCACGGGGCCTTTCGGCCTAAGACCTGATGTCGAAGGTCAGGCGGCGGGCTTGGCCTTGGGCGCATAGCGCTGGCGCTGGGCCTCATCGGCGCCGGGGCCGGCCGCCAGGCGGAAGTCGCGGCTGGTGGCGGGCTTGCCGCTCACCCGGTCAACCAGCACCAGGTCGGCGGGCTGGCCCGTCTGAGTGTCGACCAGTTGCACAGCCGGGCCCTCGGGCGCGAAGTGGCGGTTGCCCCAGGCCAGCAGGGCCAGCATGACCTCGCGGAAATCGCGGCCCCGCTCGGTCAGCACGTACTCGTACCGGGGCGGCCGTTCGCTGTACTGCCGCTTTTGCATCAACCCGGCCTCGACCAGGGCGGTCAGGCGGCGGGTCAGCATGTTGGGCGCGATATCCAGGCTTTTCTGGAACTGGTCGAAACGCGTCATGCCGTGAAAGGCGTCGCGCAGGATCAGTATGCTCCACCACTCCCCCACCCGTTCCAGGCTGCGGGCAATGGGGCAGGTCAGGTCCTCGAAACTTTTACGCTGCATATCGGTCACACCAGGGGTGGCGGATCACGCGTCCGCGACTTTCATGGTGCAAGTGTAGGGCCGCCGCAGTGGACTGCGCAAGGGATTACAGGGTAGGGACGCCCGCTAGAACCGCAAGCCCTGGAACCAGCGGAACAGGGCCTGCAGGGCGGTGTACAAGCGCCCGGCACCGATGGCATCCATCCAGTCCTGCCAGGCCTGCACCCAGCCGGACAGCCGGTCGGTCACCGGGTTGATGGGCAGGCCGTTGACCCAGTCGGCCAGCGGATGGGCACCCAGCACCAGCGCCACCAACGTGGCCGCCGCCAGCGACAGGGCAACGGACTGTAGGCGGGAGGGGGACGCCCCCTCGATCACCTCGACGGGGTTGTAGCGGGGGCGCACCGGCGGGGGCACGGGGGTCGCCTCGGCGGCGGCTGACAGGCGGCGGGTCGGGATGGCGTTCATGTCTCGGCCCCCGTCAGAACTGGAAATAGATGAAGGGGGCGACGCCCTCGGGCGCGCAGGCCTGGATCAGCACCACGGCCAGGCCCACGGCGGCGCCCATGGCCGGAAGCGGCAAGCGGCGCACCCCGTCCTCGATGCGCGCCAGCCGGTCGGCGGGCAGGAACTGGCTGGCCAGGGTGCCGGCGATCAGCAGCAGGGTCAGGGGCGTCGCGGCGGTGGGCAGCACCTGCCAGCGGCCGAAGCCCGCCAGGAAATGGCCCGCCACCTCCAGCGTGGGGGAACGGAAGAAGATCCAGGTGAAGCAGACGAAGTGGAAGGTGGCGACGATGGCCAGGGCCCGCCGCCAGCCGCGCAGGGGCGGCGCTTCCCACTCCCCGATGGTGATGGCGCGCAGGCGGTTCACCAGATGCTCCACCACCAGCATGCCGCCGTGCAGCGCCCCCCAGATGACGAAGGTCCAGTTGGCGCCGTGCCACAGGCCGCCCAGCAGCATGGTGATCATCAGGTTGCGGCAGTGCTTCCACGTGCCGCCCCGGTTGCCGCCCAGGGGGATATAGAGATAATCGCGCAGCCACGACGACAGCGAGATGTGCCAGCGCCGCCAGAATTCCCGCAGGGAGCTCGACCGGTAGGGCTGGTCGAAGTTCTGCGGGAAACGGAAGCCCAGCAGCGCCGCCAAGCCGATGGCGATGTCGGTGTAGGCGCTGAAGTCGCAATAGATCTGCATGGCGTAGCCGTAGGTGGCCAGCAGCAGATCCAGGGCGCCGTAGCGGTCCGGATCCATGAACACGGCATCGACCAGGTCGGTCGCCAGGTAGTTGGCCACCACCACCTTCTTGAACAACCCGCCCATGATCAGCAGGTAGGCGCGGGTGGCGCGGATGTCGTCCGGATCCGGCCGCTCCCCGATCTGCGGCAGGAAGTGGCTGGCGCGGACGATGGGCCCCGCCACCAGCTGCGGGAAGAAGGAGATGTAGAGCACCAGGTGCATCAGGCTGGCCGGCCGCCGCAGGGTCCCGCGATACAAATCCACCAGGTAGGAGATGCCGTGGAAGGTGAAGAAGGAGATGCCGACGGGCACCACCATGTCCAGGAAGCCCAGCCGCACCGGCAGGCCCAGCAGGGTGGCGGTGTCGTTCACCGCGTGGCTGGTGAAGTCGGCGTACTTGAAGAAGGCCAGCACGCCCAGGTTCACGGCCACGGCCAGGGACACCGCCAGCTTACGGCGCGCCGGCGTTTCCTGGCGCACGATGGCGTGTCCGGCCAAGTAGTTGAACAGCGTGCTGCCGCCCAGCAGGAACAGGTAGCGCCAATCCCACCAGCCGTAGAACACGTAGCTGGCGGCCGACAGGAAGGCGATGCGCCCCTGCGGGAAGCGCACCAGCGCCCAAGCGGCGGCGAAAACGATCAGGAAGAACAGGCCGAAGTTCAGCGTGGGGAACAGCATGGGGGTTCCCTCACCGGCCGGCCAGGGCAGCGGCGGCCGTATCGGGGCGCCCGGCCACCACCGGGCGCGGCGGCACCGCCCCAGGCTGGATATAGCCCTGGTACTGATCCATCAGCCAGGCGAAGAAGGCGTTGGCCGTCAGGGTGTAACCCTCCGGCGTCAGGTGCACATGGTCGGCCCGGGCCAGGGGCACGGCCTGGCGCACCCAGCGGTCCATGCCGCAGGCCCCCGGCATCAGCTGTGACCAGTCCCAGAACACATAGTCGCCGGACTTGGCGCCCTGGGCCTGCAGGGCCCGCACCCGGCCCAGCATGGTGGGCGTGTACCAGGCGCATTTCCCCAGGGGCGGCGGGGTATCCTGGCAAGGGAAGACGGCGTCCTTGTCCGCCACCTTCTTGCAGGCGGCGGATTCCGCCTGGCCGTCCAGGGGGCCCAGGACGACCACCGCCACCGGCCCGGCGTTCAGCCGGCGCAGGGCCGCCTTGAACCGTTCCTGATAGGCGGCCAGGTCCAGGTCGCGATCGAAGCCCTCATTGGTGCCATAGGCCAGGATAACCAGGTCCGGCTTGCGCCTGGCCAGTTCCAGCGCGACCGTCTCAGGATTCCAACGGTCCATGGTGGTCAGCCGCGCGCCGACCACGCCCGCGCTGTCGAATACGACACCGGGCTTGGCCCGGTCCAGCGACCAGCCGGCGATGTCCACCGGCCGGGTGTCAGCCGCCACCAGCTTCAGCTGCTGCGCCTGGCCGGCGGTGGGCAGGGTGATCCAGTCCGCCTGGCCGGCGGGACCTTGGGTGGAGATTTGCTTCACCACCCGGTCGTCGATCAGCACCAGCAGGTCACCGCCGCCCGGCTGCCGCACGACGGTGACGCCGGCGATGTCGAAGCCCAAGCCATCCTTGGGTGTGATGGCGATGGCTGCCCCGCGCGCACGGCTGCGGGCGACGAAGCCGGTCATGCCCCAGCCCGGCGACGGGGTGTCGCTGAGGCTGTTGAAGTACTGCCATTTGCCTTCCTGGGTCACCGCCACGTCGGCGCGGCGCGACCCGATGTAGGGCTTGCCCGCCGGCATGTAACCCGGACCGGCGGAGCCGAAGCGTTCCTGCAGGGCGTCGCGCAGGCGGGTGGTGAAGACGCCGCCGGCGGTGTGGCTGTCGCCCAGTTGCAGGATGTCGACTGTGCCGCCATGCCCGGCCTCGATGGCCGCCAGCCGCTGGAACAGCCGTTCAAAGCCGGGATTGCCGTCGTATGGCGAGGGCACACGGGCCGGCGGCGCCAGGGCCAGGGTCCCGGTAGCCGCCACCTGCGGGGCTCCCTTGGGCATGGAGGAGGCCGAACGGCCGGCGGGGGTGCCGCTGCAAGCCGCCAGGGCGGCCAGCATCAGGCTGAGGGACGCAAGACGGCGGCGCATGGAGATCAGAGCTGCCGCGCCGGGGTGGCCATGAGCACCCGGCCGCGGGAGCCGATGGACGAGCCGGCCGCGGCGCCCGTGGCGGCGCCGGGCTGTTGGAGGGAGGGCTGCTGGCTGACGGGCTGGCTGGCCGGCAAGTCGGCGGGCATGGGCTTGGCGATGGGGGCATCGGAAGGGGTGGAGGTGGTGACAGCCGCCGACGTGACCGCCGCAGGCCCCGCCGCGGTGTTCGCCGGCACGGGGGCCGAGGCCGGAACGGGGGCCGGGGAAGCAGCCGGCGCCACCGGGGCGGGGGCCGGGGGGGCGGCGGACGCGGCCTTGACCGCCGGCTTCGCCGCCGGCGCCCCGGCCAACTGCAGCCGGGTCAGCACCTTGCCCGCAACCAGCTGGTAGCCATAACCGGTGAAGTGGATGCCATCGTCGGACCGCAACTGCTGGCTTTTCTGGCGGCTGTCGTCGATGCGCGCCATGAAGTTGCCGTCGGCGTCCAGATAATCCTGGTACAGGGGCAGGAACACGGCGCCGTACTTGCTGGCTTCGGTTTCATAAAGGCCGGTCATGAACTTGGCGTCGTCGTTCGTTTCCGGCTTGCGCATGACGGGCAGGCCCACCCACACGGTGGTGACGTGGTGTTCCTTCAGCGTCTGCAGCAGCCAGTCTATGCGCTGCGTGTAGACGTTGGTCCAGCCCGGGGACTTGAACAGATAGCCCTTGCGGTTCTCGTCCCGAACGCCCTGCATGTCGTTGGCGCCGAACATGATGACGGCGTAGCCGCCCTCACCCGCCTCATCGATCTCGCGTGCTGTTTCGGCCTGCCAGCTGGCATAATCGGGCCGGGTCAGGCCGGCACCCAGCTGGGAATGGCGAACCAGTCGTGTCTGCGGCTGGGATTTCAGCCGCTCGTACAGCCCACTCCACACCCCATCGGCCAGGGAATCGCCATAGACGGAAATCGTGACGCCAGCCGGGGTGGCGGGCGGTTGGGGGATCGCCGCGGGCGGGGTCACCGGCTCGGCATGGGCGATGGCTGCGGACAAACCAAAAAATGCAATAAAAACAATACAAAACCGGCGGTTCATCGAGGGCCCCTGACTGCCGAACCTATTGAATCCCATGAGGGTGGTGCGGACGGCGCCAATACAGCCGTCCGCATCGTCATACCGGGAGTCCCGGCGCCTGTCACGCGCCGGCTGGGGATAGCTCCAACGCCTATGGATCAAGCCGTCAGGAACAGGGCCCGTTCCTCCTGCCGTCGGGCGGCGAGCCCGGGCAAGGTCACCAACTGACCGTTCACATGGGCCTTGTCCCAGACCAGGAACTGGTCTGCGGCGCCGGCGTAATCGCCCTGATTCAACAGACGCAGCAACGTGGATTGGGTCAGGGCGCTGACACCCAGGTTGAAGGCGAAATCCGTCAGGGCCGCATACTGGTTGTCGGTCAGCGCCACGGTCACCGCCTGGCTCACGCCGTTGCCGGCCGTTGCCAAATCCTGGAGCAGCAGCTCCTGGGCCTGGGCCTCGGTGATGGTCATGCCCGGCGTGACGTCCGGGCCGGTGTGACCATAGCCTATGGTCAGGCGCCCAGCGGGGCAAAGATAGGCGGTCAGTTTCAACCCCTCGGACTGTTCGGTCAAGGCGACGCCCGCTGCGTTCACGGCCCTGGTCATTCCCACACGATCCCCTACTTTGGCGATACAATCCCGGCTTGCGGTTATAGCGCAGCCATGCACGCGCCCCAACCGGAAAGCCGGTCCAGCGGGCGTCAATTTGCCCAAACGGTTGCAAATGTCCGCCTTTAGACCGCCATCCTTTGGGCACATTGGGGAGAGAGTATCGGTACCGTATTATCAGTCCCTTAAGGGGCCCACCGCCCGCCGGGCGCGGAAGGGTTAACCCTAAGAAGCACCGGCCTTCAGAGAAAGGGCTCAAGCCATGTTTCGTCCGCGCCTGCCCCATTTTGTCCGCGCGCGTTTAGGCCGCGCCCATCTGGCCGCCGCGATGTTCACCGCCCTGGTGGCCTTGCCCGTCGCGGCCAAGGCGGAATACGCCTACACCGCCAGCGGCACCATCCTGCGCGCCGGGCCGGGCGGCGGTTATCCAGCCATCGCCAGCCTGCCCCCCGGGGTATCGCTGAACGTCTATGGCTGCCTGGCCGGCTGGTCGTGGTGCGATGTCGACTTCCAGGGCTATCGCGGCTGGCTCTATGGCGGCAGCCTTCAGTATCCCTACCAGGGCCAGCGCGTGTACCTGCCGCAGTATGGCGGCGTGATCGGCCTGCCCATCATCACCTTCTCGTTCAACGACTACTGGGGCCGCTATTATCGTGACCGGCCGTGGTTCGCGGATCGGCACCGGTGGGAGCGCTTGCCCCCGCCCCGGCCCATCTACCACCCCGGCCACGACTTCCGCCCCGGTCCGGGTCCAGGCCGGCCCGGCTGGGACCGGTGGGATCATCATGACTACCGTCCGGGCCCCGGACCCGGCCGGCCCGGCCCCGGGCCCGGCGACCATCATGGCGGCCCCGGCCCTGGCCGCCCGGGTCCCGGTCCTGGCGGTGATCATCGTGGCGGCCCAGACGGCGACCATCACGGGGGTCCCGGCGGCGATCACCGGGGGGGTGGCCACGACGACCACGGCCCGCACCACTGACACGTGCCTGTTCCCAAAGAGGGCGGCCCCACCCGGGCCGCCCTTTTCACATCCCTGTCGCAGCACCCCTGGGCACGCATACGAATTCTTGTTGTGGTCGGCCCCCCCTTCCGTGCCATGAAGGATGGACTGGCTGGACTTCGGCCAGTCGATAAAGCCTGCGCCACATCTTATAAGCGCGGCGGAAAATCAAGGGACCAGGGAGGGGATTGCATGGTGCCGGTTGCAGGCATGGCCTGGGTCGACTACGCCATCGTGGCGGTGTATCTCATCGGCATCGTGTCATTGGGGCTGTACCTGGCCCGCCGCCATTCCTCGACCGAGGATTTCTTCCTGGCGTCGCGCGGCACCACCTGGCCCGTCATCGGCCTGGCGCTCCTGGCTTCCAACATCTCGTCCACCACGCTGATCGGCCTGGCGGGTGCCGCCTACGGCACCGGCATCTCGGTCTACAATTACGAATGGATGGCGGCGGCCGTCCTGGTGTTCTTCTGCGTTTTCTTCCTGCCCTTCCTGCTGCGGTCCAAGGTCTACACCCTGCCGGAATTCCTGGAGCGGCGGTATAGCGGCCTGGCGCGCACCTATTTCTCAGGCCTGACCCTGTTTCTGAATCTGGTGGTGGACACGGCCAGCGCCCTCTACGGCGGCGCCCTGCTGTTCAAGCTGCTGCTGCCCGACGTGCCCCTGTGGGAGATCGTCATCGTGCTGGCCGTATCGGCCGGCATCTACACCATCGCCGGCGGCCTGCGCGCCGTGATTTATACCGAGACCATCCAGGCCGTGCTGCTGCTGACGGCCTCATGCGTCATCGCCGTGCGCACCTTCCTGAAGGCCGGCGGCTGGGACGCGGTGATGGGGGCGGTGGACCCCGCCAAGCTGTCGCTGATCCGCCCCTTGAGCGACGCGGCCGTGCCCTGGCCCGGGCTGCTGACCGGCGTGCCGCTGCTGGGCTTTTACTTCTGGTGCACCAACCAGTTCATGGTGCAGCGCGTGCTGTCGGCCAAGGATGAGAACCATGGCCGCTGGGGCAGCCTGTTCGCCGGCGCCCTGAAGCTGCCGGTGCTGTTCCTGATGGTGCTGCCCGGCACCGCCGCCATCCTGCTGTACCCCAACCTGAAGTCGCCGGACCTGGTGTTCCCCACCCTGCTGTTCGGCCTGCTGCCCGCCGGCCTGGTGGGCCTGGCGGTGGCCGGCTTCATGTCGGCGCTGATGTCGTCCATCGCCTCCACCTTCAATTCGGCGTCCACCCTGTTCACCATGGACTTCGTGCGCCGCTGGCGGCCGGAGATGCAGGGCGCCGCCCTGGTCCGCGTGGGCCGGATGGCGACGCTGGCCATGGCCGTGGCCGCCATGGCCTGGGCGCCGCAGATCGAGCATTTCGGGTCGCTGTGGAAGTACCTGCAGGTCGTCATCGCCTATACCGTGCCGCCGGTGATGGCGCTGTACCTGGTGGGCATCTTCTGGCGCCGGGCCAACGCCGCCGGGGCCGCCGCCTGCATCGCCGCCGGCGTCCTGGGCGGGGCGGCCCTGTTCGTGGCGAACACGGTGCTGGATGTCGTCAGCATCCACTTCCTGTACGTGGCACCCCTGCTGTTCGTGTTGTGCGCCATCGTGCTGGTGCTGGTCAGCCTGGCCACAGCGCCGGACGCCGCGGAAAAGTCGGCCGGCCTGGTCTGGACCCCCGCCTTCTTCCGGGAGGAAAGCGTGCGCCTGGCGCATGAGCCCTTCTGGCGCAACTACCGCGTCCTGGCCGGCCTGCTGCTGGCCGCCACCGCCATCATCGTCTACACCTTCCGCTAGGGGGCCCGTCCATGGTTGATCCGCTGCGGGTGTTGCCGCCCGGCACCATCCGCCCTGACCTAAAGGATCCCGAGCCGCGACGCGCATTGCGGGGACGCGGGACCGATTGCTATCATCCGCGCCCAGGGGAGCACCAAGAGGCCGGAAGCAAGGGGATGCGGGTCAAGCGTCCGACATCGTTCGACATCGCCGAACTGGCCGGCGTGTCGCAGTCCACCGTGTCCCGTGCCCTGCGCAACGACGCGATGGTCAGCGAGGATACCCGCCAGCGCGTGGCCCAGGCGGCCCGCCTGCTGAACTATAAGGTCGATGTCAACGCCCGCAATCTGCGCTCGCAGAAGACCAACACCCTGGCCCTGCTGCTGTATGAAGACCCGGTGACCAGCCAGTCGCTGATCAACCCCTTCTTCCTGTCCATGCTGAGCAGCATCACCAAGGCGTCCGCCCGGCGCGGCTATGACCTGCTGATCAGCTTCCAGCAATCCAGCGACGACTGGAGTGCGGACTACGCCGCGTCCAAGCGGGCCGATGGCCTGATCTTCCTGGGCTATGGCGACTATCTGCGCTACGTCGACAAGATCAGCCGCCTGGATGAGGTCAGCACCGCCTTCGTCACCTGGGGCCCCGTGGTCCCGGGCCAGCCCGGACACTTCATCGGGTCGGACAACATCCAGGGCGCCCGCGAGGGCGTGCGCCACCTGGTCGCGCGCGGCCGCAAGCGTATCGCCTTCCTGGGCGACATTTCCGAGCACTGCCCGGAATTCCGCGACCGCTACACCGGCTATGTCGAGGCGCTGGGCGAGGCGGGCCTGCCGGTGATCGAGGCGCTGTACGCCGATGCCGCCGCGTCGGAGGAGGTCGGGCACCAGGCCATCCTGAACCTGATCGACCGCGAGGGGCCCATCGACGCCGTGTTCGGCGCCTGCGACCTGCTGGCCATCGGCGCCATGAACGGCCTGCGCGAGCGATCCTTGCGCGTGCCCGAGGATGTGGCGGTGGTGGGGTTCGACGACATCGTCGCCGCCCCCTTCACCTCCCCCCCCCTGACGACCATCCGCCAGGACACCGCCGCCGCCGGGGAACTGCTGGTGGAAAACCTGCTGCGCCTGATCGACGGCCGCCCCATCGAGACGACGCAGATCACCACCAGCCTGGTGGTGCGGGGCAGCTGCGGCGGCGCCTGACCCCCGTCGGGATGGAAGCAACACCCCCGGTTGTTGCCAACATCCCGGGCGTGCGGTATCCCCATGGTGGGGCCAGCAAGGGGGGACGTCGTTGGGGCGACCGGGCATACACCCCGATTGGAGTTGGACGTGCTGCAACGACCCAGCCACGGGCGATCCCTGATTTCCATGATGATGGACTTGGCCGCGCCGGAGACCCGCGAGAACGGCTTGGCGGAACTGGAGTCCGCCGGCTACCTCACGCCGGCGCTGCGGCAGGTGTGGGCGGCCGAACTGGCCCGGCCCAAATACGCCAACCGCTACCTCAGCGGCATCGTCTCGCAGGAAAAGGTGCGCATCGAGAAGCTGCTGCGCCAGGTGGGCGGGGAGCTGACGGCGGTGAAGACGCGCGCCGTCATCGCCAATTTCAGCCAGGCCCTGCAGGTCTGCAAGCAGGAACACCGCCTTGACCCCGACCGCATCCGGCGGTCGCGCATCCTGGATTTCGGCGCTGGCGTATGGTCGTCCCTGTCCGCGTCCATCATGCTGTACGCCATCGGGTTCGAGCAGGCGGACGCGTTCGAGCCCTACCCCGTCAGCCCTGACATGGTGGCGGAGAGCGTCTTCCAGACCATCCGCTGGCTGTATGACACGCCGGACGCCTTCGCTGTCTTCGGCGCCACGCCGGCAACGATGAAACAGCGGGTGGCCGCCCTGGATTTCTCCGGCCTGGAGGAAAAGCTGGACGGCCTGAACGCCGGCGGCCCGCGCGTGATCGATTTCGGACCCGTCCGGCTGTTCAACAACACCGACATGATGGACAACGGGTATTACGACCTGGTGTGCAGCAATTCGGTGCTGGAGCATGTGGAGGACATGCGCGGCGCCCTGGCGCGACAGCGGGAGATCCTGAAGGACGACGGCGCCTGCGTGCACACGGTGGACTTCACCGATCACCGCGCCATCTCGGCCGACCGGGAGGACATCGAGCATTCCTTCCACATGTACTACGACGGCATCCTGGATGAGGTGAACGGCCTGCGCGCCGGCGATCTGGAATCCCTGTTCGTGCTGAGCGGCTTCCACGGCAGCATTGTGCGGCTCATGGCGGCGCCCGACGGGTATATCGACCATACCCGCCTGCACCCCCGCTTCGCCCACTATTCCCCGGCGGACCTGGCGGCGGCGGTCAGCAGCTACGTGCTGACCAAAGCCTGAGGCTTCCTGATCGGCGAACGTGCCCGATCCCGCGGCGGCCCGCGCCGCTGATCCCCGGAGCCTATCGGCCCCGGGGATTGCTGTCACTCACGGCTTCGTCGCGTAGCGCACCGCCACGGGGGCGTAGAGGTCCCAGACCCCGCCGTCGTGCAGGGAGCGCAGCAGCTTCACATACTCCGCATGCGCCCAGGCCAGCGGCGTCGCGCTGTCGGTGCCGGCGCCTGCCTTGTAGCCGCGGCCGCCGTCGCTGCCCACGCCATCCCACACCTGTTCCGGGATCATCAGGCCCTGGTTGGCGAAGCGTTCCATGGCGCGGACGTAGGTGGTGCGGATGGCCTCCACCTCCGCCGGCTTGGCCCCGCCGGCCTTGGCCGCCGCCAGCGCCAGCTCGTAATGCCCGCGCTCGCCCGTCAGCAGGGGCCAGACGCGGCCGCGCTGGGTGGGGGTCATGCTGCCGCTGACGGCATAGTTGGCGCCGGTCGCCCGGTCCTCGCCATAGCCGTCGTTGCCGTAGCGGCGCCAGCCGGGGTAGGCCGTGGCGTCGCCATCGAAGTGGAAGGTGTATTTGACGCGCAGGTTCTCCGGCAGCGTCTCGTCATCCAGGACGGCCAGGCTGGACTTGATGACGGGGTCGCTGGGCGCCCGCACGCCATAGCGCACCAGCTCCAGGAAGCCGCCGTCGACATAGGCGTCCTCCGTCAGCGCCTGCTGCCCGTTCCGCACCGCCAGGGGCGTGTGGGCGTTGGGCTGGCCCGTGGGCGCGATGCGGAGGTAATATCCCGCCTTCGATCCCTTCGGCGCCAGCTGGCCGTTGGTGGTGACCGTCGCGGCCTCCAGCCCGGCGGAATAGGTGTCGGCGGCGGCGTAATAGCGCTTCACCGACGCCTCGTCCCCCGCCTGGCCCGCCAGTTCGGCCGCCGCCGCCAAGCCGGCAATGACCGCCGCCGTGGTGGAGGGGGAGTTGCCGGCCTGCTCCTCCCAGCGTTCCTGCTGGGTCACGGGCGGGTGGATGGTCGCCTTGTTCCAGCCGATGCCGGCGGTACCGCCCTTGACCAGGAAGTCGGCGGCCGGCTTCACCATGCTGGTGTAGAGCGCCGTGGCCTCGGCGTCGCTGATGACGCCGTTGCGCCATAGGCGCCAGGCCAGCATCAGCGGCATGGCCGTCTGATCCAACTGCACGCCCACCCATTCCGGCGTGCCGTCCACATGGGTCTTCTGCAGGAACCAGCCGCCGTCGCCATGGTTGCCGGGCGTCTTCGGTCCCACCTGGATGGTCTTCAGGTAGGTCAGCGCCGCCTTGGGCGTCTCGCTGTCACCCAAGGCCAACAGGGCCATGGCGCACTGATAGAAGTCGCGCGGCCACACCGCCTTGTAGCCCGTCGCCGGCTTGTCCGCCTTCTGCGTGTCGCCCCAGGGCGCGGACAGCGACGCGATCAGCGCGCCAGGATGGGTCTTGTCTTCCTGCGCCTTCAGCACCAGGGCGCTGGCGTACAGCAGCTTGCCGCCATCCATGGCGACCTTGGCCAGGTCCGGCAAGGGCGCCAGCTTGGCCTGGTAGCCTTCCCAGCCGGCATCGTATGCCGACAGCACCGCGTCGTGCCCGCGCTTCAGCGTGGCTGTCGCGGCGGCGTCCGCCGCCTTGGCGCTGTCACCGAAGCCGACGACGATGTCGAAGGTTGCCTCCCCCGTCACGGGCGCCAGAGCGCCGGCCAGGGCCACGTTGCCGGCCTTGCCGCCGGTGGTGGTGTAATCGGTGTCGAGCTTGCCCGCCTTCTGCAGCTGGGTGAGCCCATCGGAGGCGCCGACGAAGCCCACGCTGGCGGCCTTGAAGCCTTGTGCAACCTTCACCACCAGGTGGCGGTTGCCCTCATAGGCATGCAGGGCGCCCTCGGCCACATCGGCCTTGTCGCCGCCGCCGGTGCCGGCCATCTGCGGGTCCACCAGCAGGTAGGGGGTGACCGTCCCGCCCTTGGCCCGCACCGTCACGCGCACCACCAGCGTGTCGGCGGCGGGGTCGGTGAAGACCTGTTTCTCGATCTCGTACTTGCCGTTCCTGGCCTTGTTCACAACCTTGTAGGCCAGCGAGCGGGGACGGCCGGCGGCATCGACATCCAGGTAGCTGGTGGTGCTGTCGGTGTCCTTATCCTCTACATCCAGGAAGCCGTCGCCCTGGATGGCCAGCTTCAGCTCGCGCAGCTGCACCTCGTGGATCAGGCCGTACATGGTCTCCGTGACCACGCCCTTGGCCAACGAGAACCAGACGCGCGACGGCACGGCCTTGCCCGCCTGCGCGTCGTACGCATGGTAGGCGGTGCCGATGCCCGTCTTGCCCGCGTAGGCGCCCGTCGCTGCCTGCCCCGGCGCCCCCGGCGCCACGGCGGCGAAAGCGGCCCCCGTCATGCTTGAAGCCAGCAGCATCGCCATCAGCGCGGCCGCCCGTTTCCGTCCCATCGTCTTATTGTTCGTCATTCCATCACCAGGCTCAAAAGACAGCAGGCCCCACTGTCCCCCGCAGTGCGCCGCACAAGGGCTTGAATACGTATGGGAGGCGGGCGGCGGAAGGGGGAAATACGTATGTGGAATGCGGCTATCGCGACCAGGGCCAGCGCTGGCGCGGCATGCGCACTTTCGGCGGCTGGGGATTGTTGAAGCCGCCGGGTAGATCGCCTTCCCAAGCCAGCAGCCAACCATTAACCGCCAAGACAGCGAGCGCCATGGGGACGGCCAGCCAAATGGAAAGATGGCCCACAAGGACGAGCAAAATGACCAAACCGACGGCGACCGCCAGCAGGACCAGCTGTACGATGTGCCCGGATTTCATGATGCCCCTAAAGATTACCGGGCGTTCGGTGCGGCACTTCCTTTGGAGGAGTCGGAGGGGGCCGGCGGCGGCACGGCGGCACCCTTGGGCATGGGCACATTGATGCGCGCCACGGGGAAGATGCTGTCCATGGCGGGAGATCGCGTACCGCTCTGGGAGGTCTGCTGTTCGGCCACGGTGTTCACCTTAAACGCTGCTTCCATACGTCGTCTGAAAATAAGCCTTCGCTTCGCTTTCCGCCAGCGTGAAGAGTTTTGGCGGCATTTCCAAACCGTCGGGGAAATGCTTCCGCTCCAGCTTCAATTGCATTTCCATGATCTTCTGGCGCTTGTCCATGATCGCGGGATTAGATGGGGGAGAGGCGAAGATATTTTCCCATTCAAATTGGACTTCTATCAGCAGACTTTCCAGGTCGCGGGTCAAATCAGCGGCGGCTTTATGTTGTTTCACAAAAGGAAATACGTCTTTCAAGGCATCAACGACCTGGGACACGGCGATAATGGCGCCCCAAACAAAGGAAAGCTCCTTCCATATCGCCCATGCCGCGATGGAACCGCTGGAGGCCACGCCACGAATAACGCCCAGCCTCGTCGTCCATTTCGCCCGATCATTACGATAAAGCCGGATGGCAACGGAGTCCGCCTTTAGCTGCACGAACTGCTTCCAATACAGTTGCTGCTGCCGATGAGGGTCGGCGATTGGATCAGACATGACGTCTCTATATTTTCGTGCATATATTGAATGAACGCTCTCATAAAGCGTTGCGGAATCCAAGCGGCGGTGGGAGGCGGCATAGGCCCCTGTCAACAGAAACCCCAGCGGCACGGCCAGCCGCGTCCACTATGAGGCCTCGTTGTGGTCGGCGCGGGGGTAGAAGAGGGTCATGAAATCCACGTCCTCGCGATGGCCCTGCGCCCGCATCTGGGCGTTCACCCTGTCCTGGTAGGGACCGTAGAGCCCGTCGGCAACCAGACCGTGACGCGGCGCGCCTTGGCATGAGCGGAAGCCATTTCGCCCATATCCACCAGGCGCCCCGGCAGGGTGGCTAGGGTCAAGCCGCCCAGGGCCGTGCGGCGGGTCAGGGTCATCGTGATCAATGCCCCTTGCCTGCCACCAGCTGCACGGCCGCCCCGCCGCCGCGCGCCAGGGGCAGGGTCAGCGTGTCGCCCTGGTGCACGGTGCGGGTCTCCACCGTCATGGGGTGGCCGTCGGTGTGCCAGTCGGCGTTCGGGCCGTCGCGGTAGATGTGGGCGGTGTAGTCGCGAGCGGGGTCCAGGAAGTCCAGGGTGACCGTCAGGGTGCGCGGCTGGTCGTCGCCCACGCTGCCCAGGTACCAGTCGTCGCTGTTGCGATCCTTGCGGGCAAACGTGGCGTATTGCCCGACCTCACCATTCAGCACGCGGGTGTCGGACCAGTCGACCGGCACCGCCTTGATGAAGGCCAGGGCGTCCGGATACTTCAGATAGTTTTCCGGCAGGTCGGCCAGCATCTGCACCGGGCTGTACAGCACGACGTACAGCGCCAGCTGCTTGGCCAGCGTCGAGGCGATGGGCGTGTCGCCCTTGCCACGCAGGCTGACCACGCCCGGCGTGAAATCCATCGGCCCGGACAGCATGCGCGTGAAGGCGAGCGTCGCCTCGTGGTTGGGCGGATTCTTGGGCTCGCCCCAGGCGTTGTATTCCATGCCCCGCGCCCCTTCCCGCGCCACCCAGTTGGGATAGGTGCGGCGCAGGCCCGTATCCTTGATGGGCTCATGGCTGTCGATGGCGATATGGCGCTTGGCCGCCTCCGTCACCACCAGCAGGTGATGGCGGGCCATCCACTGGCCGTCGTGCCATTCGCGCAGGGCGGTGCCATCCGGGTCCACCCGTTCCATCTGGCCTGCGTCGGCGACGTAACCGGTCTTGATGACACCGATGCCCAGGCCCTGGGCGTAGTCCAGCGCGGCGCCCAGCTGGCTCTCGTAATGGCTGACGCCGCCGCCCGTCTCATGATGGCCGATGATGCGGACCCCCTTGGACTTGGCATAGGCGGCGACCCCGGGCAGATCCAGGTCCGGCGTCGGCTTCTTGAAATCGAAATCGTTGCCGTTGCCGAACCACTGGCCGTCCCAGCCCACGTTCCAGCCCTCCACCAGCACGCCGGGGATGCCATTGGCGGCGGCGAAGTCGATATAGCGGCGGACATTGGCGGTGGTCGCCCCGTGCTTGCGGCCTGTGGACCAGGTGCTGTGGTCCAGATGCATCTCCCACCACACGCCCACGAACTTTTGCGGCGTGAACCAGCTGACGTCGCCCAGTTTGTTGGGCTCGTTCAGGTTCAATTCCAGGTGGGACTGGTAGAGGCCGCCCGCGCTGTCGGCGAAGATCAGGGTGCGCCAGGGCGTAGTGAAGGGTGCGGCGCGCACCACCTTGGGCCCTTGCGCCCCCGGCGACAGCACGGCCTTCAGGCGGGTGCCCTCCACCCGCCGCAGCCACATGGACGAATAATCCACCAGGGCCGCCTCGTGCACCGCGATGTGGGTGCCGTCGGCCAGGCGGATGGTCAGGGGCGTGTGCGCCTGGGCGACCGCGTCCAGGCGTGTGTGCTGGTACAGGTATTCATAGCGGTTCCACTCGCCGCCCGGAATCCACCAGGCCTCAGCGGAAGCGGCCCCGGGGCCGGCGACGGCGAACTCGGTCAGTTCGTCCGCGATGCGCACGGCCTTCAGCTGCGGCTGGTCGGGGAATTCATAGCGGAAGCCGACGCCATCGTCATAGACGCGGAACACCACGTCCAGCTCGCGCGCGGCACCCGCCTTTTCCTTCAGCCGCACCCGCAGTTCGTTGAAATGATTGGCGATGGTGCGCCATTCGCCCCAGGGCTGTTCCCAGGTTTCATCCACCGTGCGGGTGGACTGGCCGGCCAGGGTGAAGCCCCGTTCCATCTTCGGCACATCGGTGAACAGGAAACCCAGGCGGGAGGGGGCGATGACCTCCGCCCCACGGCGGGTGACGGCATAGGCGGGGCGCCCCTCCCCATCCAGCTCCACCCGCACGGCAAGAGTGCCGGCGGGGGAGGCGATGGTGGCCACGATCTTGGCCGGTGTTTCCGCCAAGGCCGGCAACGCCACAAGGACCACCGCCAAAACCACCAGCGCCCCCAGGCGCCTTGTCAGGGAAACCATCACCACCGCCCTCCCATTTTATTCTTTTTGGATCAGAGCCTTACGGCCGCGACAGCACCAGCCCGCCGAAGGGCGGCAAGGTCCAGCCCTGGGTGCCGGACTGGGGTTCACCCACGCTGTCCACCACCGGCCAGTTGGCGCCCTCAGGCGTCGTCCACGCCCCGGGCCCGAAGTTGAACAGGCACAGCAGGGTCTCGTCGCCGTGGCTGCGTTCGAAGGCCAGCACGTGCTGGCCGGCCTCGACAAAGCGCATCCCGCCCACGGCCAGCGCCTCATGGGCCTTGCGCAGCCCCAGCACCCGGCGGGTCAGCGCCAGGTGTGAATGGGGGTCGGCCTGCTGGCGGTCCACCGCCATGGCGTCATGGTCGGCACCGACGGGCAGCCAGGGCTGGACCGTGCTGAAGCCCGCGTTGGGCGCACCGGACGTCCACGGCATCGGCGTGCGGGCGCCGTCGCGGCCCAGGGTCAGGGGCCAGTTGGCGATGGCCTCGGGGTCCTGCAGCTGCTCGAACGGGATGGACACCTGGGTCAGCGCCAGCTCTTCCCCCTGGTAGAAGAAGATGTTGCCGCGCAGGGTGACCAGCAGCAGCGCCGCCATGCGGGCGAAGGCCGCGCGGTCCTGCGGCTTCGCCCAGCGGGAAACGCAGCGCGGCGCGTCGTGGTTGGAAAAGGCCCAGCTGGGCCAGCCCAAGCCGGGCTCATCCGGCCACAGCTCCAGCGCCTTGCGCACCAGGGCCGGGGTCAGGGTGTCGGCGTAGAGGAAGCTGAAGTCGTAGGCGCTGTTCAGCCGCGCGTTGCCGGCGGTGAAGGCCTTCATCTCGCGGTCCGCGTCGGGGCCGCCCACTTCCGCCACCGTGAAGCGGTCGCCGCCGTAGCTGTCCAGCACGCCGCGGATGCGTTCCAGGAATTTCGGGATGTCCGGGTGGGACATGTTCTTGGAATGCAGCTGGAAATCGAAAGGCCGCGTGCGCACGGCGTGCGTATCCGGGTTCACCGGGTTATCGGTGAAGGCCGGGTCGTGCATGGAGAAGTTGATGGCATCCAGGCGGAAGCCGTCCACCCCCCGGTCCAGCCAGAAGCGCGCCACGTCCAGCAGGGCGTCCTGCACCACCGGATTGTGCACGTTCAGGTCCGGCTGTTCGGTCAGGAAGTTGTGCAGGTAGTACTGCCGCCGCCGCGCGTCCCAGGTCCAGGCCGGGCCGCCGAAGACGGACTGCCAGTTGCAGGGCGGGCTGCCGTCGGGCTTGGCATCGGCCCATACGTACCAGTCGGCCTTGGGGTTGGTGCGGTCCTGGCGGCTTTCCTGGAACCAGGCGTGCTGGTCGGAGGTGTGGGAATAGACCTGGTCGATGATGACCTTGAGGTTCAGCTCATGCGCGCGGGCCACCAGGGCGTCAAAATCGGCCAGGGTGCCGAACAGCGGGTCGACATCGCGGAAATCGGACACGTCATAGCCGAAGTCGCGCATGGGGGAGGTGAAGAAGGGCGACAACCAGATGGCGTCAACGCCCAGGCTGGCGACATGGTCCAGATGCCGGGTGATGCCGGGCAGGTCGCCCACGCCGTCATTGTTGGCGTCGGCGAAACTGCGCGGATAGATCTGGTAGATCGCCGCCCCGCGCCACCAGGGTCGGGCGCCGCCCGGTCCGGTATGGGTGGGGTGTTCCATGGTCATGAAGCCTCTCCAGATGCGCAGACAACGTAATCAAGCGGGGCCAGCTGGACAGCATAGCTGCCAGGGGCGGTAGGGGCACGGCCACAGGAGCCGTGCAGGGCGGTGAAAGTGGTCCACTGGCTGCCGACCTCAACCTGGGCGCTCACCGGTTGGGTCCCGGTGTTGACGGCCACCAGCACCTCCCGCCCCGTGGCGGGATCGATACGCGAGACGGCGAACAAACCCGGCTTTTCACCGGCGTAGCGTAGGACGCTGCGGCCGTGGCGCAGCGCCGGCTCCGCCTCGCGCAAGCGCGCCATCTCGGCCAGGGCCTTATAGAGGGGATGGTCGGGGTTGAAGCTGGGCGTGGCGGTGGTGGCCGTCGTGCCCACCAGGCGTTCCGCGTTGTAGGACGCGACCCGGCTGCCGAACATGTCCTCGCGGCCGGCGCGATCCTCCCCGCCACTGAAGCCCTGCTCATCTCCCGAATAGACGACGGGAACGCCGCGCTGGGTGAACATCAGGGCGTTGGCCAGGATGACGCGCTTCAGGATCTCGTCCTCCCCAGCCTGAGGGAAGGCCTTGCGGGCGAAGTAGGCAAAGCGGCCGTGGTCATGGTTGCTGACGAAGGTGGGCAGCTGGCGCGCCGCGTCCTCACCGCCCTCATACAGGGCGTCGCCGTCCAGCATCAGGGCCAGCCTGTCGGTGCCCTTGGTGCCGGCCACCGTGTCGACGACGGCGCGGCGGAAGGCGAAATCCAGCACGGCCGGCAGCTTGTCCACCCGGGTATGGCGGGCCAGGATGGCCACCCGGCCGTCGGTGTCCGCCACCTCGCCAAAGATATGGAAATGGGGAATGCCCTTGGCCCTGGCGCGTTCCAGCATGGCGGGCACGAAAGCCTGCCAGAATTCCGGGTTCACGTGGCGGGTGGTATCGATGCGGTAGCCGTCGATGCCGTAGCGGTCGATCCAGGCGCCGTAGATGTCGATGAAGCCCCGCACTACGGCCGGATGCTCCGTCATCACGTCATCCAGGCCGCCGAAGTCGCCGTAGAGGGAGCTTTCGCCCTTGAAGGTCGAGTCACCGCGGTTGTGGTAGTAGCGGGGGTCGTTCAGCCACTCCGGCGCCTTAACATGCCGTTCCGCCTCGGGCACGAAAGGGGTGTAGGCGTAGGCGGGGTCCGTCAGCCGCGCGAAGTTCTCTTCCGTCCGGACCTCGTCGCCCTGGAAGCCGGCATTGATGGCCGGACCGGCCGGGCCGCCCTTGCGGGTGTAGGGATAGTCGGCTTTGGAGCGGTAGGGACACGGCTTGCCCACACATTCCTTGTATTGGATGACATCGGCCGTGTGGTTGATGACGATGTCCAGGTAGACCTTCATGCCACGCGCGTGCGCCGCATCCACCAGGGCCTTGAAGTCGTCGTCGGTGCCAAAGTGCGGATCGACGTGGGTGAAGTCGGTGATCCAGTAACCGTGATAGCCGGCGGACTGGCGGCCGGACGCCCCCTGCACCGCCTTGTTCCTGAACACCGGGCCAACCCACAGGGCTGTGGCGCCCAAGCCCTGGATGTAGTCCAGGCGCCGGATCAGGCCTTTGAGATCGCCGCCGTGATAATAGCCGCTGTCGGTCGGGTCATAGCCGGTGACCGACCGGTCGCCACCCAGGCCACCCGTGTCGTTGGCGGTGTCGGCGTTGTCGAAGCGATCGGGCAGCAGGAAATAGACCACCTCATCCTCCGCCAGGCGGTCGCGATAGTCGGCAGCCCGCGCCGGGGAGACGCCCGCCGGCAGCAGGGTCCCGGCGGCGATGATCATGGTCGTGGCAAGCAGCGCCAGGCGGCGGCTGAAGGGCGTCATGCGGTCCTCGTCGGGCTGTCGGCCTTGCAGTGGCGGGCGATGAAGTCGGCATGCGTGGGCATGGCGTCCACCTCCCGCGCCACCGCCGCCTTGATGTCGTCCAGGAAACGGCGCAGATCCTCCTCCGACAACTGGTCGGCCAGGGGATGGTAATCACGCGGCCAAACCCCCTGCCCCAGGAAGACGTGCAGCCAGCTCACCTCGCTGAACAGTTCGTCGTGGTCGCGAGCGACGCGGCCCAGCGCCCGGAAGACGCGCATGCGGCGGGCCAGTTCCTCCGGCACCGGCCGGTCCCGGCACTCCCGCCAGAAGGGGCTGTCGGCGCGTTCCGTGGCCGCGTAGTGCAGGATGATGAAGTCGCGAATGCGCTCATACTCGATGGCCGACGCGCGGTTGAACTCATCCGCCACAGCGGGATCGAACCCCCCGTTCGCCAAGGAATGGTTGGGCAGCAGCGTGATCAGGCGGGAAATCGCGGACTGGACCAGGTGGATGCTAGTGGATTCCAGGGGCTCCATGAACCCGCCGGCCAGGCCCACGGCCACGACGTTGCGGTTCCAGAAACGTCGGCGCCGGCCGGCGGTGAAACGCAGTTGCCGCGGCTCGGCCAAGGCTTCGCCGTCCAGGTTGGCCATCAGCGTGGCGGCCGCCTCGTCATCGCTGACATGGCGGCTGGAATAGACGTAGCCGTTGCCGGTACGGTGCTGCAGCGGGATGCGCCACTGCCAGCCGGCGGGCCGCGCGGTGGAGCGGGTGTAGGGCGTCAGGGCGGCGGCCGACCTGTCATGCGCGCTGGGCACGGCCCAGGCCCGGTCACAGGGCAGCCAGTGCGTCCAGTCCTCGAACCCGGTGTTCAGCGCCTGCTCAATCAACAGGCCGCGAAAGCCGGAGCAGTCGATGAACAGGTCCCCGGCGACGCGGGTGCCGTCCGCCATCTCCACCGCGTCGACGAAGCCGTCATGGGCGCGCAGCACGGTGCGGACGATCTTGCCCTCCGTCCGGCGCACGCCTCGCTGTTCCGCGAACCGCCGCAGATAGCGGGCGTAAAGCCCGGCATCGATGTGGAAGGCGTGGGCCAGCGGCTCAAGCGGGCTTTGCCGGCGCGGGTCGGGCCGGATGAAGCGCCCGCGCCGGGCCGCCACGCTGTTGAGAATATAGGGCTCCCAATCATCCGTCAGGCCCAGGCGGTGGGCGCGCAGCCAGAAATCCTGGAAATGGCCCAGCCCCAGCGACCGGCTGAAAGCGCCGAAGCTGTGCAGGTAACGGTGTCCCGGCCGCAGCCAGTCCACGAATTCGATGGCCAGCTTGACGGTGCCCTGGGTCTGGCGCAGGAAATCGTTTTCGTCCAGGCCCAAGGCGCGGTTGAAGATCGCGATGGGGGGGATGGTCGCCTCGCCCACACCCACGGTTCCGATCTCTTCGGATTCCACCAGGTGGATGCGGTGGTCGCCGGGGCCGAGGATGTGGCTGAACAGGGCCGCCGTCATCCATCCGGCGGTGCCGCCGCCGACGATGACGATGTCGCGGAGGGGGGCGAACGTCATGGCCTGTCTTCCAGGTCGCTGTTGCCGGTACGTCCCCGCCGGAGCGGGGAAAAGGGTGAGGCGGGCCCGGGTTCACTTGGGTCTGGGCCCGCCTCACGAGGGCTCGGGGAGAAAGGCGAGAGGCGCCCGCCGGCCGGGATGCCGGCGGGAGACCCCACCCTATCGGCTCAGTACTTGTAGGAAGCGCCGAGCAGATAACGAACGCCGTACTTTTCGTACCGCCAATTCTGCGTGGTATCGCCGTTGTAGTAGGTGATGACCGGCTCGTCGGTCAGGTTCTGGGCCTGCAGGACGATGGAGAGGCCCTTGAGCGCGCCTTCGCCGAAGTCGTAGCTGACTTGGGCGTCGACCAAGGTTTCCGGCACCGCCAGGTCGAACTCGCGGCCCTGGCCGAAGCCCGTCTGTTCCGACAGGTAGCCGGAGCGATGGGTAACGGAGACGCGGGCGCCGAAGCCGCTGTTTTCGTAGTACAGCGTGCCCTGCTCGGTCCACTTGGAGTAGCCCGCCACCGGCAGGCTGCTGTTGCCGGAACCGATGCCCTGCGCGCCGGCCTGCAGGTCGGTCTGCGTCCAGCCCGCGGCGCCGTTGATGCCGAAACCGTTCAGCTTGGACCACACCATGTCCAGCGGCACGGCGAAGGCCGCTTCCACACCCTCGATCATGCCGCCGGTGCCGTTCACGGGCACGGTGACGAAGCCCAGGTTGGTGCTGGAGCCGGCGGTGGAATTGCTGTTGACCCCGGTGAAATCGGTCACCGTGCTCTTGTTGTAGATGTTGTTTTCCAGGTGCTTGTAGAACGCCGCCAGCGACAGGTAACCGGCCTTGTTGAAATAGTATTCGTAGGACAGGTCGACCGCGTCGGCGTACCAGGGCTTCAGGTACGGGTTGCCGCCGTTGCCGCTCCATGGGCTGTTGTTCAGGTTGGCGCCGGTGTAGCCGGCCTTGGAGCTGTCGAAGCTGTAGGACAGGTTGGCCTGCATCTGGTCCATGCGGGCCCGCATCATCTCGCGGGCGGCGCCCAGACGGATCTGGTGGTCCGGGTTGGGCAGCACGAAGGACAGGTTCAGGCTGGGCAGCAGGTCATTGTAGGCGATGCCCTGGGTGCGGGGGGCGTAGACGCCGGCGGCGGAGTTGGCGGTGCTGACGGCGATGCCCGTGGACGACTGGTCGGTATGGACCAGCTGCAGGCCGACGTTGCCGGTGACCTTCACGCTGCCGAGATTGCCGTCGACATCAGCCTTGACGAAGGCGGTCGTGACCTTTTCATCCACGGTGTAGTGGCTGTCGCCGGTGCAGTTGGCACGATACTGGCCGCAGGGCACCAGGCTGTAGACGCCGCGGGACAGCAGCTCCACCGGGTTGTAGGCGACGGTGTTGCCCAGGCCGATCCAGCTGAGGTCGGCGGTGCCCACCATGGCCCAGGCCGGAATGGCGGCGCTGGCGCCCCTCACCCCGGTCAGCGGGTCAACCGGCGCGGTCAGGTTGGACGTCAGGGTGACGTACCATTCCGGCTGGTAGTATTCCTTGTTGCGCTCGGTGTAGTTCACGCCGATGTCGATGTCCTTGAGGAAGGCGACTTCGTGGAAGTCCTTCTTCAGGTCGCCCTTCAGCGAGTACAGGTCGTCATGCACCCGCGGCTTGTTGAGGTAGCCGTTCTGGGCATAGGGGGTGGTACCACCGTTCCAGTTGTTGGGATCGGTCAGCTTGATCAGGTTGGGATCGGCGTAATTCAGGTTGTGGGTGTACTGGTACCCGGCCTCATTGGTGCCGACATTGGTGAAGCCGATGGTGTCGGTGGCGCCCGACGACCCGCTGGAACCGGTACCGAAGTAGGATTCGAAGCGGGTGGTTGTGCGATCGGCCAGGCTGTAGCCGGCATCCAGGGTGCCGGTCCAGTCGCCCTTGGTGTACCGGCCGTTCCAGCCGATGGAGTACAGGTCGGACTGGGTGGTGCCCACGTCGCTGCGGCCGACGCCCTTCACGCCGCTGAACGCGCCGCTGGTGATCATGTTACCGACGGTGGTGTAGCCGGGCAGCAGCGCCACGGGCGGCTGCGCGCCGATGGCCGAGCCGTTGCCCCACTGCAGCGGCATCTCGATGCCGCGCTGCCACTGGTAGTCCTGGTAGTGGGTGTAGAAGAAGTCCAGCGACGTGGTGAAGTTGTCGGTGGGCTTGTACTGCACCGTGCTCATGATGCCGGTGCGGTTGAATTCCTCGGAGTTGGCGCGCACCTCGTCACCGCCGATGACGTAGCTGCCGTTGGACAGCTGCGGATAACCCCAGACGCGTGAGGTTTCCTGTTGCGTCGGCGAGTTCAAGTGGGCGATGGACAGCGACACGCCCACGGTGTCATGGGCGAACTGGTCGATGTAGGTGGCGCTGGCGCGGTAGCCCTTGTCCTCGCTGTCCGAGTTGAGCTTGCCGATGGAGGTTTGCTCATACCGGGCGGAGGCGGACAGCACCTGCTTGCCGTAGTCCAACGGGCGCACGGTCTGCAGGTCCACGGTGCCGGCCAGACCCTGGGCGGTAAAGCCGGCCTGCGGGGTCTTGTAGACCACGGCGCTGCTGATGATTTCCGAGGGGTACAGGTCGTATTCGACGCTGCGGTTGTTGCCGGTCGACACCTGCTCGCGCCCGTTCAGGGTGGTCAGGGTGAAGTCCGGGCCCAGACCGCGCAGGCTGATCACCTGGGCGCGGCCGTCGACACGCTGGGCGGCCAGGCCGGGCAGGCGGGCCAGCGATTCCGCGATGGAGTTGTCCGGCAGCTTGCCGATATCCTCGGCCGAGATCGCTTCCACGATCTGGCTGGCATCGCGCTTCGCCTCAATCGCCGTTTCCAGCGAGTGGCGGAAGCCGCTGACGACGATTTCCTGCATGTCGTCGTTGGCGGCGGCGGCATCGGCCGGCGCGCTCTGCGCCAGGGCGGACCCGTGCATCATCAGCACGGCGGCGCTGACACCCAGGGCGAGCCTGGCGGCCAAACTGATCTTCGTGTTCCTCATGGCACCCTCCCCTTAAGTCTTGCCTTAAGCGGGCCGTTACCCGGCCCAGTTGCTGCTGTTCTTCAAAGCGTCCGCCCCTGCGGACGGATACCCCGCCGGGTCGCCCCGGCGTGAACGAAGGCTGTGGCCGCCCCGGGTCGATGGGGCACCTTGCACGACGTCATGAATGTCACGGTATGGATCAGAGATGGTTCAGGTACGACTGTACCAAGCGTTTCAGGGCGCCTGGCCGTCTCGTTTCCACCTGAACGCGCATCAACCTGGATTTGGGTGCTTGGGCACCCTGGCCCCGTATCCTCCCGAATTTGTGACGATCATAGTGTGGGGCGGATTTTTGTAACATAGTCCGCATACGTATGTGCAACGATCCAGTAACAGTCACATACGTATTCAGACAGGAGGGTGGCTGTTAACCAATTCTGCTTTGCTCAGCCAAATAATCATGTGTGCAGGCGCACAATGAGGAAGGCCGGACCCTTGCGGATCCGGCATGGCGCTTACAAAACAGCAATCAAACGGGCGGGCTCATTCCACCCGCAGAGCGGTGGCCACGGCGGCGCGCGCCGCCGTCAGCGCGGGGGCCAAGGCCGCCAGTACCGCCACCACGAGGGCGACCCCCAGGCCGGTGGCGCCACCCCAGACGCAGGCCTGGTAATCGAAGGGGTAGCGGATGATGCTCTGGCCGAAACGGGCGACCACCGGGCGGCTGATGAGCGGCGCCAATGCCGAGGCGACGCCCCAGCCCAGGACAGCGATCACCACCGCCTCATAGATGAACAGGCGCACCAGGGTGCCGCCGCCGCCGCCCATGGCCTTCATCACCCCGATCTCACGCGTCCGTTCCGCCACGCTGACGCCGATGCAGGCCGCCAGGCCCAGTACACCGGTAGCCAAGGCCAGGGCGGAGATCGTCATGAGGATGAGGGTGATGAAGTCCAGATGACCGTCGATGATGGCCTTCAGCATCCCCGCCGTTTCCGCCTCCCCTACCTGGATGCCGGCGGCGGTCAGATCGTCCTGCAATTCCTGGGCGGCCTGGCGCTGATCCGTGCCCGGGGCCAAAGCCAGGTACACCAGGTCGGCGTCCGCCGGGGACGGACGCAAGGCGTCCATCACCGCCGCCGGGGCGTAGATGCGACCGGGCCCGAATTCCCGCACCACGCCGATGACGGTGACCGGAGCGGCCCGGTCCCCGGCGCGCAGTTGATAGCTGCCTCCCAGATGTATGGCCGGCATGTCAGCCAGCAGCGTCTGCGTCACGACGACACCGTGGGGCTGCGTCCCATCCAGCCATCGCCCGGCCAGCAGGTCGGGCCGCAACAGGCGGGTGTCCGCTGGCGGCGCCACCGCGGGGATGGTGTTGCCCAGGCGCGCACCGTCGGTGGTCAGCGGTATGACCGCCGCCGTCCGCCAGTACTCTGCGATGCGCACCCCTGATCGGCCGGCCAGCAGGGGTCGCAGGCGGTCCACCGGATAAGGCTGGCGCAGCGCCAATTGCACGTCATAGGGCTTGGTTCGCGCCACGGCCGCCGCCGTGCCCTGCATGGAGGCGCGGACGTTCAGGGCCGTCAGGAAAAAGGCCAGGCCGATGGCCAGCACCAGGGCGCTGAGCAGGGCCGGGCGAGGCCGCCTTAGCACGGCCCCCAGCGCCAGGCGGGGCAGCAGGGGCAGGAACACGGCGCGGCCCAGCATCCCCACGCCCACGCCGCCGCCCTGACCATCGGCCCGCATCAGGGCCTGACGCACAGGCAAGCACACCGTCCGCCCCACCCGCCAAGCGGCCACCGCCAGGGGGGTGACGGCACCGAAGACCAGGATGATAGCCGCCACCCAGAGGGGCGGCCGGGGCGTCACCAGGTCGAAATTATTGCCAGCGGCCAGGAAACGGGCCATGACCGTGCCCATGGCCAAGGCGGGCCAGAGACTGGCCAGGGCCGCCGCCAGGCCCAAGGCGCCCGCGGCCAGCAGATAATCACGCAGTACCTGCCCTGGCCGGGCCCCGAGGGCCCGCATCACCCCCACCACCCGCCGTTCCCGCGTCATCATCCCGTCGATGAGGTTGACCACCAGGACCGTGCCCATGACCAGGGTGGTCAGGGCCAGGCCGGCCATCAGCACCAACAGCGCGTCCAACTGGTTCTGGTGGCCGTAGACCGGCACATCCTGGATGTCCATGCGCCGCACGGTCACGCCCGCCGCCGCCAGCGTGGAATTCACCGCCGCGACCAGCGCGCCTGCGCTTTCCGGGCCGCTGGACGCGCGCGTGGTCAGCAGCAGGCGGGTGCCGTCCAAGGCCTGGCCCCAGGCGGCCAGGGTGGCGCGGGTGACATAGCCGTAGAGCACCCTTTCCATGCGCGAGGGATGCTGGCCGGGATCGAAGACGTAGCCGCTGAAGGTCCCGCCGGCGGTTCCGCCGTTGGCGAAGCGCAGCGGCAGGGCCGCCCCCGGCCCGCCCTCCATGAAATAGCGCCCGTCGCGTTCCAGCAACAGGCCGCCGGTGGGGGGCGGCCAAGCCTCCTTGGGCAGGCCGGCGTCGGGAGCGAACGTGGCCACGCGCAGGTCGCGGAAGTCGTCCACCACCGCCAGTTCCAGGGGCCACCACCGGCCCGGCCTGGTTTGCACCCGCGCCATCACCAGGGGGCGTTCCTCCACCGCCGCCACGCCGGGCAGGGCCGCCAGCCGGCGCAAGGCTTCCGGCGGCACCGCATCGGTGCGCAGCACCAGGTTGGGCGGGTTGGTGCGGCGGTAGCCGGCGTCCAGGTCCGTGCGCAGCAGGGAGCAGGCGGCCACCACCGCGCCGGCGACGAACAGGCCTATGGTCAGCCCGGCGAAAGCCATCAGGGTACGGCCCCAGCGCACGCCGAAGTCGCGCGCCACCTTCTTGAGACGCACGGCGGTCATGGCGCGCCCTCCGCCATCCCGCTTTCCGTCACCTGGCCATCCTCGACCCGCAGCACGCGGTGATAGCGGTCCAGCCCGCCGCGTTCGTGGGTGGCGACGATGACCGTGCGCCCATCGGCCACGCAGCGGTCGAACAGGGTGGTCACCCGCTCGCCATTGGCTCGGTCCAGGTTGCCGGTGGGTTCGTCCGCGACCAGGATGGGCGGGTCGTTGGCCAGGGCGCGGGCGATGGCCACACGCTGCTGCTCGCCACCCGACAGGCGGCCGGGTGGACGGAAGGCCTGGTTGGCCAGGCCCATGTCGCCCAGTAGGGACAGGGCCCGCGTCCGGCGCGCCCTGACCGGCACCGTGCCCACCAAATCCATGGCCAGCACGACATTGTCCAGCGCGGTCAGGGTGGGGATCAGTTCAAAGAACTGGAAGACGATGCCGATGCTGGCCCCCCGGAAGCGGGCCAGCGCCCCTTCCCCCAACGTTTCCAGCGCCGTGCCGTTGACGCGGACGGAGCCCTGGCTGGCCCGGTCCACCCCGGTGATGAGGTTCAGCAGCGTGGACTTGCCGGACCCCGACGCCCCCGTCACCGCCACATACTGCCCCCGATCGATGGTGACGGTGGCGGGCCGCAGGGCGGCATATTCGTCAGGCCCCTGGCGGAACGTCCGCCCGGCGGCCAGCAATTGAATGACAGGCGACACCTGCACCCCCTCTGTCGTTGAAGAGGGCAGCTTGGCGGGGTCGTGTCGGGCGCCTTTGCCGTGATTGTCAAGAAAGTGTGGGGAAAGCCATGGTGGCGGTGGTGCCCACGTCCACCGTGCTGTCCAAGGTCAGCCGGCCGCCCTGCGCCACTACCAGGCTGCGGGCGATGCCGAGCCCCAAGCCGGCGCCGCCGGTGCGACGGCCCCGGTGGCGGTCGACACGGAAGAAGCGGTCGAAGACGTGGGGCAGGTCGGCCGCCGGGATGCCTCGGCCGTTGTCGGCGACGGTCACCCCCCAGCCCGCGCCGTCAGCCCGCAGGCTGAGGGTGATGCAAGCGTCCGGCCGGCCCTGGGTGGCGGCCACCGCATTGTCCACCAGGTTGCCCAAGGCCTGGAACAGGCGTTCGGCGTCGATGTGGACGGTGGCGTCCGCGTCCACGCTCGCCAATACCCCGATGCCGGCGCCCCCGATACGGGATGAAAGCCGGGCGAAGGCGTCGCGCCCCCAGTCGGCCAACGGCACGGCCTGCCGCTCCAATGGAGCGGCCCCCTCCTCCACCCGTGCCGCCTCCAGGATGTCGCCGATCAGGCGATCCATCAGCGCGATTTCCGCATCCATCTGCGCCAGGTGCGGGTTCGCCTGTTCCGGCCGGCGGGCGATGGTTTCCCCCAGTGCCCGCAGCCGGCCCAAGGGGGAACGCAGTTCATGCGACACGTCGGCCAGCAGCCGGCGCTGCCGCGTCTCGGCATCACGCAAGGCCTGCGACATGTCGTTGAAGGATTTGACCAGACCCGCCAGTTCGCGCTGGCGCGGCGGGGCCAACGTTTCCCCGAAGTGCCCGCCGGCCACGCGGGCGGCCAGCGTGGATAGGCGGCGGAAGGCTGCCGTCAGGTCGCGCACCGGCGGCCAGACCAGCAGGGCGGCCAGTCCAACAAAGGCCAGCACGACGGGCACGAACTCCACATGAAAGGGTATCGCCGGCTGGCCGGCGCGGCTCAGGACCAAGGTATCCCCTCCGGGCAGCGGGGCGGCCCCCACCAGGACCTCCAGATCCTGGTGCCCCGCGCCGATCAGCCGGAGATCCAAGGGTGGCTTGTCGGGGCGGCTGTCCGCAGCGACGCTGCCGTCCGCCGCCAACACGGTCAGGCGCACGCGGCCGTGCGCCGCCCGCCAGGCTTGGACGACGGCCGCCGGGTCTTGGTCCACAGGCCAGCGGCTCGCCTGCCAGCGGGCCTCGTCCTGCAGGTCGCGCTGCCAATCGCCATAGAGGAAGCGCGCCTGGAAGTGGAAGGACAGCGTCACCAGGATGCCCAGGCAGACAGCAACCAGCAGCAGCGCCCGCCAGAACATCAGGCGGAACAGGCCCGGCCCTCTCATGACAGGTGGAACCGGTAGCCCACGCCCCAAACCGTGCGGATGAAGGTGGGGGTCTTGGGGTCGTCACCGATCTTGCGGCGCAGGTTGCTGATGTGGGTGTCGACGGCGCGATCGAAGGCATCCGTCTCCCCGCCCCGCACGCATTCCAGCAGCATGTCGCGGCTGAACACCCGCCCAGGCTCCCCCGCCAGGCGGGCCAGCAGGTCGAATTCGGTGCGCGTCAAATCCAGGGCCTGGCCATGCAGGCTGGCAGCGCGGCTGCCGGCGTCGATGCGGAAGGGACCGGCGTGTTGGATGGCGGGCGGGGCCGCCATCGGGCCCGCGCGGACGCAGCGGCGCAGCACCGCCTTGGCCCGCGCCTCCAGCTCCCACAGGCTATAGGGCTTGGGCAGGTAGTCGTCGGCGCCCAGGTCCAACCCGCGAATCCGGTCGGCCTCTTGCCCCCGGGCGGTGACCATGATGATGCCGATGTCGTGGTCCCGGCGGATACGACGGCAGAGGGACAAGCCATCCTCCCCCGGCAGCATAATGTCCAGCACCGCCAGGTCGACGGGATGCGCCCGCAAATGCGCGTCCGCCGCCGCCGCGTCCGCCGCCCAATCGACCTGGAAACCGCTGTCGGCCAAATGGCGCACCACCAGGGGCGCCAGCCGGTCATCATCTTCCACCAGCAGGATGCGGCCCTGGCGTTTCAGACCATCGTCGGGCGGGGGCGGGAACATGGAGGCGGCCTTTAACAGGGATATATGCGCGCCCGACGATAGCGTGAAACGCCGGCCCCGCGACATAGTCGCAATCTTACGGCCTAAGCAGCCTGCCCGCTGGTGGGGCCCCGCCTTCTCCCCTATCATTCAGCGCGTTAACCAAACCTGCCTGCCCAAAAGCCCGCGCCCGGTCCGCCCGGAAACGCCGGGCCCATCTGGAGGGAAAGCATGACGAAGTCCATTCTGCGCGCCGCCCTGCTGTCGGCCGCGATGGCGGTCGCCACCACCGCCCCGGCCCTGGCCGCCGGCACCCCGGTCATCACCACCGTCCACCTGATCACCGCCACCGGCGTGGGGGCCGCCATCGGCACCATCACCGCCACCGAGGGCAGCGGCGGCCTGGTGCTGACGCCCAAGCTGACCGGCTTGCCACCGGGGGTGCATGGCTTCCACCTGCACGCCAACGCCTCATGCCAGCCGGGGGAAAAGGACGGCAAGCCCGGCGCCGGGCTGGGCGCCGGCGGCCACTTCGACCCCGCCGGCACCGGCAAGCACCTGGGCCCCACGGCCGATGGCCACAAGGGCGACCTGCCGCCGCTGACGGTCACGGCCGATGGCAGCAGCGCGCCCGAGCCGTTGACGGTGCCGCACCTGACACTGTCCGACCTGGCCGGTCATGCCTTCGTGATCCATGCCGGCGGCGACAACTTCTCCGACACGCCGGAACCGCTTGGCGGCGGCGGCGGCCGCATCGCCTGTGGCGTTGTGGGCGAGAAGTAAGATCCACCCTGCCACAGAGGAGCAAAGCCCCAGCGGAACCGTCCGCTGGGGCTTAATTTTTTGCAGTTCGCCTAAATTTTAAGCTGTGTAACAAATCCTGACACGCCCCCTTGTGGGGCCTCTTCCGCCCCGCCTATAGTAGTAGGCATAAAGGCAGGCCGGGTGCGGCCGGGCCTATAATGAAACTGGGGGGTGCTGGCGGGGGGAGAATCGGGCCGCGAGGCTGGCCATGTCCCCGATAGATCGGCACCACCTGGAAAACGCGGGGGCGTTATGGGTGACGAGGCGGGGACCGGCGGCAGCCGACCGGAGGCGGAGGATCAGGCGCGCGGCCTGAACGCGGCGGCGGTCCGGGCCATGGCGGCGGGCCAGCCGGCGCGGGCTGTGGCCCTGCTGGAAGAAGCGCTGTCCTTCCTTCCCGGCCAGGTGCCGCTGTGGCTGAACCTGGCGGGCGCTCACCGCGCGCTGGGCCAGCCCCAGGTCGCCTTGTCGGCACTGGACCGGGCGCTGGCGCTGGACGCCCGGAACTTCATGGCCCTGCTGATGCGCGCCTCGCTGCTGGACAGCATGGATCAGCCGCGCCAGGCGGGGGCGGCCTACGGCACCGCCTTGCAGTTGGCGCCACCGGACGCGGTGCTGGATGCCGCCACCGCCCGGGCCGTGGCCCGCGCGCGCGAACGCCATGCGGAGTACCTCGCCGACCTCGACGGCTTCCTGAAAGGGGAGATCGACGGCGATCTGCGCCGTTGCGCCGGCGGGGAGGCGCGGCGCATGGCCCGCTTCGTCGACATGGCGCTGGGGCGCACCAAACCCTATCACCAGCAGCCGGCGCAGTTCTTCTACCCGGGCCTGCCGGCCATCGAATTTTTCGACCGCGAGGAATTCCCCTGGCTGGCGGAGCTGGAGGCCGGGACCGATGCCGTGCGCGCGGAACTGGCGGGTGTCCTGCGGGACGGGGATGATCCCCAGCGGTTCGTGCCCTACATCGCCTATCCCGAAGGCCTGCCCCTGGACCAGTGGGCGGAGTTGAACCATTCCCCGCGGTGGAGCGCCTTCCACTTCATGCATTATGGCCGGCCGCACGCGGAGAATCGCGCCCGCTGCCCCAAGACCGCCGCCCTGCTGGACGCCATGCCCCAGCCGCAGGTTCCGGGCAAGTCACCCGCCGCCATGTTTTCGATCCTGAAGCCGCGCACCCGCATTCCCGCCCACACCGGCGTATCCAACACCCGGCTGGTGGTCCATCTGCCCCTGGTGGTCCCGCCCGGCTGCGGCTTCCGGGTCGGCAACGAGGTGCGGGAGTGGAAGGTGGGCGAGGCCTGGGTGTTCGACGACACCATCGAGCATGAGGCATGGAACGACAGTGACCAGACCCGCGTCATCCTGCTGTTCGACATCTGGCACCCGCACCTGAGCGCGGCCGAGCGCGAGATGATCACCCGGGTCATGACCGGCATTGATCGATTCAATGGTGACGGTCCCGCCCTGACCGGTCAGGAAAGCGGCCTTTAGGCTGGCGTCGGCTTGGCCAAGCTATGCCAAAGCATACAGTGAGCACGGCCGCGCATCGGTCCATATGACCGGGCGGTGACCGGTCCCAGCGGGCGCGTCCGGAGCGCGTCCCCCTTCCCCCCCTTTTCGGACCGGGGCAGGTGGCACGCGGACCCTTATGACCTTCTATTCCTCCCATACCCCAACCCCGAGCCCAACCCCGGCGCTGACCACGGTGCGGCAGGACGGAGCGCCTGATCAATCTCGCGCTTTGGAGGGCCGCGCCTTGGAGGGCGGCGGCATTCCGCGCCTGGGCCAATTCGGCCGCCGGGGCCTGCTGGGTGCCACCGTGCTGCTGACCCTGGCCGTGCTGGCGGTGGCGGGGGCGCAGCTGCACCACGACGCCGACGCGCTGGTTGCCGACCTGCAGCGCCAGCTGCTGGCCCGGGCCCTGACCCTCACCCCGGCGCTGGAGCAGGCGCGCACCATCGGTGACGGCGTGGCCGCGCGCCTGTCGGGGACGCGGGCGGAACCCGGCAGCATCCAAGGCCTGCCCGCCAACGACGCCGTGCGCTGTGACGAACGCTTGGCCCCCGATCCCACCGCGCTGAACGCCCACCTGATCCTGGCGGCGCCTGACCAGCGCCCGCCCGCCGGTCCCACCGCCTGCCTTCTGTCCCTGCTGCAGAGCATCAGCCTGCTGGCCAGCGGCACGCCCATCAGTTCGGTCACCGTGGTCGGGCCGGACTGGGCGTTGACCTATCCCGACATGCCCCGGGGCCTGCGCGACGACATGACCGGCGAACGTTTGATCGCGAGCGTCCGGGGCCTGGCGCAACGCGCGTTGAAGACCGGTCAAGGCATGATGAGCCCGCCCTATCGCAGCCTGGTGGCGGGCCGGGGCGTCACCGCCGCCTATCTCACCCGGTCCAGCGACCGGCCCGACTTCCTGGCCGTGACCGTCAGCCTGTCACTGGAGGGACTGTGGCGGGCGATCGGGCCGCTGCCGGATCTTCCCGGCAACGAACTGCTGATCGTCGACACCAAAGGCACCATCGTGTCGCGCGGTGGCGCCCCGGCGGAAGCCATGCTGCCGGACCCGAAGACCGGCGACCGCCCCAGCCTGCCCTTGGCCGAGATGCGGAAGGCGTTGGCCGGCGCGGGCCAGCCGGTGCGTGACGGCGTCTGGCTGACGGCTGCCCTGCCCCTGACCAACCTCGGCTGGTCGCTGGTGGTACGCGTGCCCTGGGGCGATTTCCTGTCGGCCTTGCTCAGCGGCAGCCTATGGCCCCTGGGCAGCACCGTGCTGCTGCTGGCCGGCATCTGGCTGGCTTATGGCGCCGCGTCGCGCCGGCTGCTGGCCCCGGCCATCCTGCTGGAGCAGCGCCTGCACAAGGCGGTGGGCGAGTTGCGGCTGACCTTCGACAACATGACGGAAGGCTTGTGCCTGCTGGACCGGGAGGGCCGGGTGAAGGCGGCCAACACCCGTCTGGCGGCCGTGCTGGATCTGCCGGAGCATCTGACCCGGCCCGGCGCCACCCTGGCCGAGGTCAACACCCACCTGGCCGGCCTCTACCCAACCGGCATGCGCCTGCTGACCATGCCCACCCTGCTGGCCCGCCTGGCGGAAGGTGGCGGGCAGTATAGCTTCGACGCGCCCCTGCCCGGTGGCCAGCGCTGGTATGAGGCCCGCTTCCGGCTGGTCCCCGGCGGCGACATGATCGTGGGCCTGGCCACCGACATCACCGCCCGCAAGCGCGGCGAGCTGGCGCTGGCCGCCGCCAAGGAGCGCGCGGTGTCCGCCCTGGCACAGCTGGAGAGTGCCCAGGGCCAGCTGGTGGAAAGCGAGAAAATGGCCGCGTTGGGTGGCTTGGTGGCCGGTGTGGCGCATGAGGTGAACACCCCCATCGGCGTGGGTGTCACCGCCGCCAGCACCCTGGCGGAGCGCACCCGCCTGCTGGCCGATGCCTTCGCCGAGCGCGCCATGACCAAGGAGATGCTGGACGACTACCTGAAGCGTGCGACCACCCTCACGTCGCTGATCCAGGAGAACCTGGATCGCGCCACCCGGCTGGTGCGCAGCTTCAAGCAGGTGGCCATCGACCAGCACGGCGACGCCGCGCATGAGGTGCGGCTGAAGCGGTACCTGGAGGATGCGCTGGTGAACCTGCGGCCGGAGCTGCGGCGCGGCCGACATACCTTGGTCATCGAGGGGGACGGCGAGATCATTGTGCGGGCCGTGCCGGCCCAGCTGTGGCAGGTGGTCAGCAATCTGGTGCTGAACGCCGTCATGCACGCCTTTCCCGACCAGGAGGGCGGCACCGTGCGCGTCACCCTGAGCCGATCCGGTACCCGCGCCGTGATGGAGGTACGCGACGACGGCATCGGCATGACCCCGGAGGTGCGCCACCGCTGTTTCGAACCCTTCTACACCACCAAGCGGGGCCAGGGCGGCAGCGGACTGGGTCTGTCCATCGCCCATACCCTGGTCACCAGCGGCCTCAACGGCCGCATCACCGTGGACAGCGCCCCAGGCGCCGGCACCACCGTCCGCATCGAAATGCCCCTGGTCCTGCCTTCCGCCAGTTCGGCGGAGACCGCGCCTGAAGCCCTTACCCGGACATCGCCATGATGACCTTCGACGACTTGTTCGCCCGGCCGCCCGTCGATCCGGTTCCGCCGGCGTCCCCCGTGGCGTCCCCCATGGCGCCCTGGAAAGTGCTGATTGCCGACGATGACGCGGCCATCCATGCCGTCACCGAGCTGGCGCTGGAGGGGTTTCGCATGGACGGTCGGCCGCTGGCCTTCCTGCACGCCTATTCCGGGGCGGAGACCCTGCAGCGCATGGCGGAACATCCGGACATCGCCGTGCTGCTGCTGGACGTGGTGATGGAAAGCGACAGCGCCGGCCTCGACGCGGCCAAGGCGGTGCGGGAGCGGCTGGGCAACCGCCAGGTGCGCATCGTGCTGAACACCGGCCAGCCTGGCTCGGCGCCCAAGGCCGACATCATCGCCCGCTACGACATCGACAACTATCGTGAGAAGGGGGAACTGACGGAGCGGCAGCTGTTCACCCTGATGTATTCCTGCCTGCGCGGCTACCGTGACATCGCGGCGGTGGAGCAGAGCCGCCAAGGCCTGCGCCGGCTGATCGACGCCTTGCCCCGCATCTTCCACCTGACCGCCGCCGATCGCCTGGCCCGCACCTGCCTGGAGCAGCTGGCCGGCCTGACGGGCGGCGTGGAGCTGAACGGGCTGGTGCTGGAGCAGGACCGGCCCGACGGCCCGGCCCGCGCCCTTGCCGCCTGCGGCCGGTTCGCGGACTGGGTGGAGGACAGCCCCCTGCCCCCAGACGTGCAGGCCGCGCTGGCGCTGGACGGCAACCTGCGGGAACACGACCGCTGGAGCGAGTGGCTGCCCACCGGTGGCGGTGGGCGCCGCCTGCTGTATCTGAATGGTGTCGCCGCCGCCACGCCCCTGGGCCGGGACCTGCTGGCCCTGTTCGTGCGCAACCTGGCCGTGGCCTTCGACAACCTGCGCCTGAAAGAGGAAATCGAGGAGACGCAGCGCGAGATCGTCTTCCGCCTGGGCGAGGCGGTGGAGACGCGCAACCAGGAAACCGGCAACCATTTGAAGCGGGTGTCGGAGGCGGCGGGCATGATCGCCGCCTATCTGGGCTATGATGAGACCATGGTGTCGCGGGTACGCTATGCGGCCCCCCTGCACGATATCGGCAAGATCGGCATCCCCGACCACATCCTGAACAAGCGCGGCGGACTGGATGCGGAGGAGTGGAAGGTGATGCAGACGCACGCCGACATCGGCTGGCGCATGCTGAAGGACGCACGTCAGGACATCCTGCGCGCCGGCGCCGTCATCTCCCTACAGCATCATGAGAAATGGGACGGGACGGGCTATCCCCGGGGCCTGCGCGGCGATGAGATCGACCCGCTGGCCCGCATCGTCGCCGCCGCCGACGTGTTCGACGCCCTGGGCAGCCACCGGCCCTACAAGACGCCCTGGCCCCTGGAACGCATCCTGGAGCATATGGCCAAGGAGCGGGGCCGCCATTTCGACCCGGCCGTGGTGGACGCCATCCTGGCGTTGGCGCCGGCGCTGATGGAAAGCCGGACGCGTTACCCTGATATCGAGCGGTAGCCGGCGCCCACGGTGCCTTCCGGCGGGGCGGCCTTGCGGTTGCGGTTCACCACCATCTCGTCATAAAGGGCGGTGATGGTGCGGCTGCCGGTGCGCACGAAGAGGCCCGGCACGACGGCATGCACCAGACAGGCCAGGCCTGCCAGCACCATGCGGCCGCCGAAGGACGCCGCCACGACGGCATGCTCGCCATAGCTTTCCTGGACCGCCCGCGGGTGATCGATAAACAGCTTGCCCAACATGGTCCGTGCCTTCCCCTGTCATTTGGTGCTGCTGCTATCAGCATAACCCGGACGGCCTTGAGAAAAATCCCAAACTGTCCCACCATGACGACGCAATAGGGTGATTTTATCCCACGAAGTGACAGTTCCATGGAACATCTTGATAAAACCGACATCCGGCTTCTGCAACTGCTGCAGGAGGACGCCTCGCAATCGATCGCCCAGTTGGCCGACGCGGTGGCCCTGTCGACGAACGCCTGCTGGCGCCGGGTTAAGCAGCTGGAGGAGGCGGGCATCATCCGCCGCCGCGTCGCCCTGCTGGATGCCGACCTGCTAGGCTGCGGCATCACCGTGTTCGTCGCCATTCGGACCAACCAGCATGACGAGGATTGGCTGGAGACGTTCGCCCGGGGCGTGGCGGACATTCCCGAAATCGTGGAATTCTACCGCATGAGCGGCGACGTCGATTACCTGCTGAAGGTGCTGGTGGCTGACATTCCTCATTACGACCGGGTATACAAGCGCCTGATCAAGGTGACCAAGCTGACCGACGTCAGTTCCAGCTTCGCCATGGAACGGATCAAATCCACCACGGCGATCCCCCTTCCTGGCCCCCTGCCCGGCCCCCTGCCGGATCCCTTGCCGCGGCCCTAAAGGGGCATACGCCAAAGGCAAGATCGCCAGCGGGGGAAAACTGCGTCATGTTCCCCATCTGGTTTGCCCCATCCGCGTTGCGAAACGCGGAGGGTTTTTTTTATGGGCGATTGGCGCGTCGCGGTTTCGTGGGGCAGCCGGGTTTGATGAGGGCGTAAGCCGTGGACATGCTGCTGCGACAGCGGGTGCGACTGGCGGGGCTGGCGGCCCTGGGTGGCATCGTCGCCTTGCTGTTGATCATGCAATCCATCTTCGCGGAGGTGGTGAGCAGCGAGAGGTGGGTGAACCACAGCCATCAGGTCCGCACCACGGCGACCCTGGTGCTGAGCCACATCCTGTCGGCGGAGTCAGCCCAGCGCCTGTACCTGCTGGTCCACGCGCCGGAGGCGCGCGACCATTTCCAGGGCTATCGCGACGACACCACCAACCAGTTGCTGGCGCTGACCACCCTGTTGAGCGACAACCCGGACCAGGTACGGCGGGCGTCCACCCTGACGGCCCTGGCCAATGCGCGGCTGGATGCGCTGCAGGTGCTGATGCAGGCCCCCGCCGGATCGCCCCTGGACACCATAACCCTGGAACGGGGCGAGTCCCTGATGGCCGAGGTGCGGGAGCAGGTGGCCATCATCGACGGCACCGAGCAGGCGCTGCTGGTGCAGCGGCAAGGCCGGGTCAACACCCTGCGCCTGCTGTTCGTGGCCGGCAGCGTCGTCATCTGCCTGGTGGCCGGTGGCCTGGTCTGGCGCCTGTCCAGCGGCGCCATGACGGAGGCGGACCGCGAAAGCCGCATGCGCCAGCAGTTGCAGGACATGCTGGACGAAAAGGGCCGGCTGCTGCGCGAGATCAACCACCGCGTGGGCAACGGCCTGTCCATGATCGGCACCCTGCTGCAGTTGCAGACGCATGACACCAAGGACCCGCAGGCCGAACGCGCCCTGGCGGAGGCCCGCACCCGGGTGCTGGCGATCAATGAGGTCCACAAGCGCATGCTGCAGGCCGAAACGGTGGACGAGGTGGAGTTCGGCGCCCTGCTGCCCGCCTTCTGCCGTGAGGTGGCGGCGGAATACGGTGCCCTGGACCGGGTGCAGGTGACCAGCACGCCCGTGCTGCTGCCGGTGGAGACGGGGGTCGCGCTGGCGCTGATCCTGAATGAGATGCTGACCCCTACCTTGCGCCGCTCGGACGAGCTGTACAGCCCCGTGCAGCTGACCCTGGCGGTGATGGACAACCGGCTGTCCTGCATCATCGACGACCCCAGCGGTCAGTTGCCCACGGACATGGGGGCCGCCCGCCTGGCCGGTATCGGTATGACCGTGGTCCAGGCGCTGTGCCGCCAGATCGGGGCGGAGATGGCCTTCGACAAGGCCGGCACCCAGTTCTACATCTCCATCACCGTGCCTCGGGCGCGCAAGGTGCAGGCGGCCTGAAGGCTGACCGCGCGTGCCACCTCTAATTTATTGAAAAATCGGATCTGCAACGATCCTGTCTTGCGGCTGTGCCTGTATTTCCCAGTGGCTTTCGCTATGATGGCGCGACCCTGACGTTTAGCCGGAAAGGCACAACGGCTTGCCATCCCACTACCTGAAGCTGCACGGCAAAGGCCTGCGCGCCCGGCTGCAAATCCTGCTGCTGGTGGTGGTGGCGCCCCTCACCGCCCTGTCCATCGCCGACTACGGCGCCCGGCGGTCGGAAGCCATCGCCGGCGCCCAGGCCCAGGCGCTGGGCCTGGCGCACGCGGTGGCGGGACAGCAGGCGATGTTGATCGCCCAGGCCCGGCATATCGCGGACACCCTGGTCAGCGAAAGCGCACGCCTGCCGCTGGAGGAGTGTGTGCAGGACGCGCGGCTGATGAAGGCGGCCCATCCCTGGATCACCAACGTCAACCTGATGGGACCGGACGGCCAGGCCTTCTGCTCTTCCTCCGGGCCCCCCTTCCAGAGCTTCGGCGATCGCGACTATTTCCAGACCCTGATCAAGACCGGCCAGCCCACCATCAGCGATTTCCTGATCGGCCGCACCTCTGGCCAACCGGTGATGGTGGTGGCGCAGATGCAGGCCACCCCCAAGGGCGACGTCGCCCGGGTGGCCAGCACCGCCATCAGCCTGCAATGGCTGGAGGACATGGGCCGGCAGCTGGTGGAGAAGCGGCACGCCGTGTTCCTGGCCGTGGACCGTCACGGCCATATCCTGGCGCGATACCCGGAGCCCGGTGCCGAGGTGGGGGATGGCGATCGTCGCTCGCCCTTGATCGGCGCCATGCTGGCTACGCCGGACGGCAACGCCGATACGGTGGACTTGCATGGCGTGGGCCGGTTGTTCGGCATCGCCAGCGTGGGGGATACCGGTGCCCGCGTGGCCGTCGGCCTGTCCAAGGCCGATGTGCTGGCCGCCGCCAACATCGATTTCCGCCGCAACCTGGTGGTGGTTCTGGCCGTCACCCTGCTGGCCTTCGCCCTGGGGGTGGCGGGGCTGGAGCTGTCGGTCCTGCGCTGGCTGCGCGCCCTGGGCGACGCCGCACAGCGCATCGCCGCCGGCGACCGCGCCATCCACATCGACAGCCCTGGCAGCGGGCCGGAGCTGGAGGCCGTGGCCCAGGCCTTCAACGCCATGGCCGACGCCGTCGCCCGGCAGGAGCAGGAACTGGTGGCGCGGGAGGAGCGTTTCCGCGACCTGACGGAGGTGTCGACCGACTGGTACTGGGAAACGGACGAGACCCACCGCCTGACCTACATCTCCGACGGGGTGCAGTTCGTGGGCATCGACATGACCCAGCTGCTGGGCCGCACCCGGCGCGAGCTGTCGGCCGATGCCGACGCCGCCCACTGGGTCACCTACGAAGGCTTCCTCAACACCCGCACGCCCTTCCGCGACTTCACCTATTCCGTCCCCGGCCCGAACGGCCAGATCCGGCACGTCGAGATCTCCGGCCGGCCCTATTACGCGCCCGATGGCCGCTTTCGCGGTTTTCGCGGGGTGGGACGCAACATCACGCCCCTGGTGGAGGCGCGCCAGCACCTGCAGGAACGCGACAGGCTGCTGACCACCATCCTGGAATCCATCGACCAGGGCATCGTCGCCTTCGACGCCCAGCTGCGCCTCTCCATCCGCAACCGCCATTTCCTGGATCTGATGGGGCTGGAGGCGGGGGATTGCCCGCCCGGCCTGCCCCTCGGGGAGGTCGAGCCCCTGCTGAAGGACGGCGCCGCCGACCCGCTGGCGGGGGTGCGCTCGCCGGAACCCATGACCTATGAGCTGACACGGGCGGACGGCAGCACGCTGGAGGCGCGGGCCATCCCCATGCCCGGCGGCGGCTTCGTCGTCAGCTACATGGACATGACGCTGCAGCGGCGGCAGGTCAGCGACCTGATCGACGCGCGCGACCGCCTGGCGGCGCAGGCGCGCGAACTGCGTACCCTGGCGGAGGAGCTGGACGCGGCCCGCCGCGCCGCCGAGGCGGCCAACGCCGCCAAGTCGGACTTCCTGGCCAACATGAGCCATGAAATCCGCACGCCCATGAACGGGGTCATGGGCATGGTGCAGCTGTTGCTGGAAAGCCCGCTGACCGCCGACCAGGCGACCTACGCCGCCATCATCCGCGACAGCGCCGACGCCCTGCTGTCCATCATCAACGACATCCTGGACATCTCGAAGCTGGAAGCGGGCCGGGTTGAGCTGGAGGAGGTGCCCTTCGCCCTGGCCGACGTCACCGCCGGCGTGCTGGCCATCCTGGAGCCCCGCGCCCGCGACAAGGGCATCCGGCTGGAAACGAGGGTGGTGGGGGCGGCCCCCAGCCATTATCGGGGCGACCCGTTCCGCCTGCGCCAGGTCCTGCTGAACCTGGTGGGCAACGCCGTGAAGTTCACGGAGAGGGGATCGGTCACGCTGGAGGTGGAGGTGGGCATCGCCAAGGACGGCCTGGTGCCGCTGCACTTCGCCGTGCGCGACACCGGCATCGGCATCAGCGCGCCGGCCCAGGCGCAGCTGTTCCGCAAGTTCGGGCAGGCCGACACCTCGATCTCCCGCCGCTTCGGCGGGTCGGGCCTGGGCTTGGCCATTTCCCAGCGGCTGGTGGCGCTCATGGGCGGGGCCATCACCCTGGATAGCACGCTGAACCAGGGCAGCACCTTCGCCTTCACCGTGCGCCTGCCGCCGGCGCGCGCCAGGGAGATTCCCAAGGCGCAGGTCCTGCCCCCGCTACAGGGATCGCCATCGGCCTCGCCCCTGCGCCCCAGCCGACCGCCCAAGCCCATCCGGCCCGGCCTGCCCCCCGGCAACGGCGCCCGGCTGCTGGTGGTGGACGACAACTTCATCAACCAGACCGTCGCCCGAACCATGCTGGAGAAGTTGGGCTACCGTGTCACCCTGGCCGGCGACGCCCGCATGGCCCTGGATCTTTACGAGCGCGAGACCTTCCACGCCGTGCTGATGGACATCCAGATGCCGGAGATGGATGGCGTTCAGGCCACCCAGCGCATCCGCGACATCCAGGAAAGGACCGGCCGGCCGCGCACCCCGGTCATCGCCATGACGGCGAACGCCATGGCCGGCATGCGCGAGGAATACCTGGCCGCCGGCATGGACGACTACATCGCCAAACCCTTCGCCCTGCCCAACCTGGCCACCACCGTGGCGCGCTGGGTGGCGGCGGCCGGTCCGATCGAGGACAGTGTGGAAGCGGCCACTCCCGCCGCCCCCGCCGCTTCAACCCCAGTATTAGCCCCGGTATCGGCTCCACCGGCGCCGGCTCCATCAGCACTGGCGGCCGGTCCACCGGTGCTGGACCCGGCCCCCCTGCGCCAACTGGCGGAGCTGTTGGACACCGACACGCTGGCCGACCTGGTCATGTCATCGGTGAATGAATGCGAGGCACGGGTGGCGGCGCTGGAGACCCTGGCGGCCACCAGCGACACTGACGCCATGGCCAGGGCCGCCCATACCCTTATCGCCACAGCGGGCGATATCGGGCTGCGCCAGATGCAGGCAACAGCCACACGCATCCAGACCTGCGCGCGCGCCGGCAAGGCGGACGAGTGCCGGCCCGAGATCGCCGCACTCGTAGCGGCATTGCCCGCTGGCCTGGCCGCAGTGGCCGCCGTGCTCAAGCCGCTGCTGAAGGCGCATGAAGGGTAATGCCAAACCACGTTGAGTTAAGCCCGTCGCGGCCTGGTACAGGCTGGCGGGGCCTTACCCTTGCCGCTTACCCGCCCACCATTCGTCCGCCGTGGGCAGGGTGCCATAGCTCTGCCGCAGGGCATTGGACCAATGGTCGCGCACATGCTGGAAATAGCTGTCGGTCTCGGTGATGCGGCGGTGGATGCGCAGCTGCAAGTCATCGCGATGGTAGACGGCCAGGTCGATGGGCATGCCGACAGACAGGTTGCTGCGCAGGGTGCTGTCCATGGAAACCAGTACCAGCTTCACCCCGTCCTGCACCGGCGTGTCGTAAGAGACGACACGATCCAGGATGGGCTTGCCGTACTTGTGCTCCCCGATCTGCAGGTAGGGCGTTTCGGGCGTCGCTTCGATGAAGTTGCCGGGCGAATAAATCTGGAACAGGCGCATGCCACGGCCCCGGATCTGGCCACCCAGCAGGAACGAGGCGTCGAAGCCCACGCCCTGCGCCTTCATGGCCAGGCCGTCGCTGTTGTAGACATCGCGGATGGCGGCGCCCACCAGTTGCGCGGCACGGAACATGGACGGGACGGTGGCCAACGTTTCCGGATCGGCATCGCCTATGGATACGCCCTCCTGCAGGCGGTTCACCACCGACTGGCTGATGGACAGGTTGCCCGCCGTCAGCAGGACCATGCAGCGCTCACCCGGGGTTTCGAACCGGTGCATCTTGCAGAAGGTGGAGATGTTGTCGACCCCGGCGTTGGTGCGGGTGTCGGACAGCATCACCAGCCCAGCCTTCAGGAACAGGGCGACGCAATAGGTCATCTTCAGGCCTCGACATGCGGGACGCCGCCCTTGACGGGCGGCTTTCTTCCTCAAGTGGGGGATGGGCGCCTTCACGGACAGGGCCCTATCCCCATGCCCCGTCATACCGCGAAACCGGCCGCCACCACCAGGGGTGCGCACGTTAAGTATTGGCGATGGCCGGAAAACGCAACGAATGGACCCGGCCCGGGAAAAACCCGGGACCGGGCCCCATCGCGACGGCTCAGCGGACGTTGAGGTAGAAGCCGCTGATCTCCTGCCCCAGGCGCAGCATGTCGTCGATGAACTGCGTCACGTATTCGTGCAGGCCGAACTGGAAGATGTCCTCCACCCGGCCATAGCGCAGCCGGGCGTGGATCTCGCCCGCCAAACGATGGCACTCGCCCTTCTGGCCGCCATAGCGCACGGCCAGCGCCTCCAGCAGGTCCACCACATGGGCCAGGCAGGCCACCAGGGACCGGGGCATTTCCGGCCGCAGGATCAGCAGCTCGGCGATCAGCCAGGGCTTCAGCCGGTCATGATAGACCCAGTGATAGCTGCGCAGGGCGGAGACGGCCCGCAGGATGCTCTGCCACTGATAATAGTCCAGCACCCCGCCCACGCCCTCATGATCCGGCAGCAGGACATGATACTTGACGTCCAGGATGCGGGCGGTGTTGTCCGCCCGTTCCAGCAGCGTGCCCAGATGGGTGAACAGATAGCCGTCGTTGCGCAGCATGGTGTTGGCGTAGCTGCCGCAGAACAGCAGGGAACGCTGGACCACCCAGTCCATAAGGCCGGGCAGGCTGTCCGCCGCCAGGCGGTCGGCCTTCAGGGCCCGGGTCTGCTGCCAGGTCTCGTTCAGCGCCTCCCACGTGTCCACGGTCAGGGCGGTGCGCACCGCCCGGCCGTTGCGGCGGGCGGTCTCGATGCAGGACACGATGCTGGACGGGTTTTCCGGGTCCAGCACCAGGTAGTCCAGCACGAGGGAGGGCACGATCTCCCCATGCTTGGCGAGGTAGCCCGGCTCCGTCCCCGCCGCCACCAGGGTGGATCGCCATTCATTGCCCGGATTGTCCAGGGACAGCGACATGTTGGACATGCGGTTGCCCACCTGCACCAGGCGCGCGACGCTGGCTGCCCGCTCCATATAGCGGGCCAGCCAGAACAGTCCGTCTGCGGTACGGCTCAGCATTGGTCAGCGCTCCAGTACCCAGGTGTCTTTGGTGCCGCCGCCCTGGCTGGAATTCACCACCAGGGAGCCCTCGCGCAGGGCCACGCGGGTGAGTCCACCGGGCACCACCCGGATCTCCCGCCCGTTCAGCACGAAAGGCCGCAGGTCGACATGGCGGGGGGCGATCCCCTGCTCGACGAAGGTCGGGCAGGTGGACAGCGCCAGCGTCGGCTGGGCGATGTAGTCGGCCGGCCGCGCCTTGATGCGGTCGGCGAACACCGCCCGGTCGGCGGCGGTGGATTGCGGGCCGATCAGCATGCCATAGCCGCCAGACCCGCGCGTCTCCTTCACCACCAGTTCGTGCAGGTGCTCCAGCACGTACTTGCGGTCGTCGTCCCGTTCGCAAAGATAGGTGGGAACGTTCAACAGGATGGGTTCTTCCCCAAGGTAGAAGCGGATCATTTCGGGAACGAAAGGATAGATCGCCTTGTCGTCCGCGATGCCGGTGCCGACGGCGTTGGCCAGGGTGACCCGGCCGGCGCGGTAGGCCGCGAACAGGCCGGGCACGCCCAGGGCGCTGTCGGGCCGGAAGGTCAGCGGGTCCAGGTAATCGTCGTCGATGCGGCGGTACAGCACGTCCACCCGCTTCGGCCCCTGGGTGGTGCGCATGTAGACGAAGCCCTCGTCCACGAACAGGTCACCGCCCTCCACCAGTTCCACGCCCATCTCATCGGCCAGGAACGAGTGTTCGTAATAGGCGCTGTTGTAGGACCCCGGCGTCAGCACGGCCACGGTGGGCGCATCGCGACAGGCGGGCGGCGCCACCGACTTCAGCGTGTCCAGCAGGTCTTCCGGGTAGTGGGAGACGGGCGCCAGCTTATGCATGCCGCAGAGGTCGGGCAGCAGGCGCAGCATGGCCTCGCGGTTCTCCAGCATGTAGGAGACGCCGGACGGCGTGCGGCAATTGTCTTCCAGCACATAGAAATTGTCCGGATCCAGGCGGACGATATCGATGCCGGCCACGTGGGTGTAGGCGCCGGCCGGGGGCAGGAAGCCCTGCATCTCGGGCCGGAAACTTTCATTCCCCAGCACCATGCGTTCCGGTATCTTGCCGGCGCGCAGGATGTGCCGTTCGCCGTAAACGTCAGCCAGGAAGGCGTTCAGCGCCTTCACCCGCTGGTGCAGGCCCAGCGACAGCCTGTCCCATTCGGCCCGCGCCAGCACGCGGGGAATGATGTCGAAGGGGATCAACCGCTCCGGATCCCCGCCTTCCGTGTACACCGCGAAGGTGATGCCCACACGCCGGAACAGCGTTTCCGCCTCGCGGCGCTTCAGTTCCAGTTTGTCGGACGGCATTTCGCGCAGCCATCGTTCGATGTCCGCATACGGGCCGCGCACCTCATCCGACATGCCCATTTCATTGAATGGACCGTCTGCTTTCGCCATAAACCCCTTCCCCATCGGTAGGCCCGACTGATTGGTTGAGCAAGAGCCACGCCAACTCGGCCTAGCCTAGGAACTGCCCAGGAAATATGCGTTCCGCCAAGGACGCAAAAGCATGGGCGCCCAATGCGCAGGCAATCGCCCGCCGTTCATCGCCCATAAATTGTGCAGATGCACTCATGGCCCTGGCGCCCGCCCGATGCGGCCCCCCAATGCGGACCGTTGCGGCGATATGATCACGGGTTTCCTCCTCAACCGCGCGCCGGCCGCCCTGGCAACCAAAAGGCGCGCTTATCCTTGTCTGCCTTCAATCGAACAGGCCCTGCGCCAGGTCAAGACCCGGCCAGGACAGTCAAAAGAAGTTCATTTGAGGAAACACGGTTTCAACCGATGGCTTCTGTCGCTTAAGCCAAGTCCCGGCGGCCCATTTCGTCTAGAAAGGCGCTAGCCGCGCGGCTTAGCCCGCGATCGGCATGACGCACCAAAGTGAAGGCGCGCGGGGCCAGGGCCAAGGGCACGGGATGCAGCAGCCCCACCTCGATGCTGCCGCTGGCGACGGAGGCCGACAGCGCCGCCGCGCCGCCGCCCGCCTCCACCGCCGCCCGCACCGCCTCGTTCGAGGGCAGTTCCAGCGCGATACGCAAGCGGGCGGTATCCACGCCCAGGTCCGACAGGGCCGCCAGGAAGGCGGAGCGGGTCCCGGAGCCCTGTTCCCGCATGATCCAGGGCGTCTCAGGCAGGTCGGACGGCGCGACCGCCTCGCGGAAGGCCCAGGGATGGTTGGGGGCGACCACCACCACCAGCTGGTCCAGCGCCACCTGATGGGCGGACAGGTCGGGACTGTCCACCGCGCCCTCGACGAAGCCCAGGTCGGCCGTGCCATCCAGCACGGCGGCCGCCACCTGCGCCGTGTTGCCGATGGTGAGGTCCAGGTCCACGCCCGGATGCCGATCGCGGAAGGTCACCAGGTGGCGCGGCAGCCAATAGCTGGCGATGGTCTGGCTGGCCTGCACGCGCAACTGCCCGCGCTGCAGGCCCGACAGTTCGGCCAGCGCCCGTTCGGCCATGTCGGCCCGGGCCAGCACGGCCTTGGCCTCCGCCAGGAACAGGCGGCCGGCCTCCGTCAGGGTGATGCCGCGGCCCACGCGGTTGAACAGGGCCGTCTGGTAGCGATCCTCCAGCGCCGCGACGGCGGCGCTGGCCGCCGATTGCGCCAGATTCAGGGCGCGTGCTGCCTGGGTCACGTGCTGACGTTCCGCCACCGCCACGAAGATGCGCAACTGTTCCAGGGTCAAGGGATGGGCCCGCCGTCAGGTACCGCCCGGAGCGGCGGCGTCGCCGCCACTGTAGCGCAGGCGAAGGGCACGCGGCATCATTGTCCGGAAGCGGGCAACCAGGCTGTCCGGAAACGGACAAGGCGCGGTTCCGGACAGCGCCCCAAGGCCCCGGCGTCAAGCGATCCCAAGGGCTTAAGCGGTGGTCCGCCCTTTGCTTGCGGGCGCGACGGCCCCGCAAACGGGGTGGGGAACAGGGAAGCGACCATGCTGTACATCGCGGCAAGCCAGGCCATGCGGTCCTTGCGGCAGGTGAAGGCCGACATCGTCATCAGCCTGGCGGGGCTGGTGGTCGGGCTGACGGCCAGCCTGCTGATGGCCCTGCTGATCCGCGACCAGATGGCCTACGACACGTTCTTGCCCGATCATGCCCAGCTGTACCTGGTGGACAGCGTGCTGGCGCCGGTGGACGAGGACCAGGAGCCGGGCCCCCTGGTGCGCTGGCGCACCCCGCCCGACTTGGCCGCCACGCTGGTGGCGGAGGCGCCGGAGGTGGAGGCGGCGGCCCGCCTGCTGGACGACGCCCGCAAAATCCGGCACGGCGGCGCGGCCTTCCGCGAGTTCGTCACCTGGGTCGATCCTGCCTTCGCCGACATCATGCGCCTGCCTGCGGTGGAGGGCGACCTGAAGGAAAGCCTGGCCGACCCGGGCGCCGTGGCCCTGACGCAGACCATGGCACGCAAACTGTTCGGGCCGGAATCGCCCCTGGGGAAGCGCATCGAGCTGGACGAGCGCACCACGCTGCGCGTGCGCGCCGTGCTGAAGGACCTGCCCTTCCGCAGCCATATGCGGGAGGTGATGATCCTGGCGTCCGCTGCCTCGCCCTATTCGCCCTTCAGCGCGCCTCAGTCTCGTATTGATGGGTCACGGACGGATGGCGACCAGACGGCGGCGCGGACGACGGGCGACGTCTACACCTATGTCCGCCTGCGCGACGGCGCCGACCCGGTGGTGGCGCAACGAACGCTGGACGAACTGGCCGGCCGGCATTGGGGGGCGGGTCACGCGGGCGGGCAGTCTCCGCAGCTGGTGCCCATGACCAGCCTGCAGCTGCACGCCGGCCTGAACCCCGACCGGCTGAACCGCATGTACATGATCGGCGGCATCGCCCTGCTGACCCTGCTGATCCCCTGCATCAACTTCATCAACATGGCCACGGCACGGGCCACCCGCCGCGCCGTGGAGGTGGGGGTGCGCAAGATGGGCGGCGCGCGGCGGCGCGACCTGGTGACCCAGTTCATGCTGGAAACGCTGATCCTGGTGGGCATCGCCATGGTCATCGCCCTGTCGCTGACCGAACTGGCCATCCCCCAAGTCAACCGCTTCCTGGACGCACGGCTGTCGCTGGACGCCGCCTCGCCCGAGGTCGGGGCCATCGTCGCCGGCCTGGGCGCGGGCGTCACGCTGCTGGCGGGGTTCTACCCGGCCCTGGTACTGGCGGCGCACCGGCCGGTGGCCATCCTGAAGGGCGGCGGCCCGGGGACGGCGGCCCCGGTGGTGGACCGGACGGCCAGGGTGCGGCAGGTGCTGATGATGGGACAGTTCATGCTGCTGGTCATGCTGCTGGTGGGGGCCTCGGTCACCTATCGCCAGCAACAGCTGCTGACCCGTGATCGCGTCTCCTATGACACCGCCGACATCCTGATCCTGGACGCCAACTGCCCGGAATCCATCCGCGTCGGCCTGCAGCACATCGACGGGGTGAAGGGCGTGGGCTGCACCGGCATGGAAAGCCTGGAGCGCAGCCGCCCGCTGGTGACGGCCACGCTGAACGACGGCCACGCCGTCCGCCTGAACCGCGTGGCGGCCGACCCCGGCTTCCTGCCCGTGTTCCACCTGCCGGCCCTCGCCGGGCAGCTGCCGGACCCCAAACGCCCCAGCACCGTGCGCCACAAGGTGGTGATCAACGAAACGGCCGCGCGGGCCTTGGGCAACGACATGCCGGAGGACGCCATCGGCCAGGCGCTGCACCTGCCGGGCGTGGACGGCGACGTGCAGGTGGCGGCGGTGGTGCCCGACTTCCCCATGGGGTCGCTGCAGGACAAGATCGCCCCCACCTTTTTCGTCAGCGATCCCGGCGGGTATGAACTGATGTACGTGAAGCTGTCGCCGGGCGACCGCACCCGGACGCTGGCCGCCATAGACGCCCTGTGGCGCCGCATGGGGGAGCTGTCGCCCAGCGACCGCTATTTCTTCGATGATCACCTCAACTCGCTGACCAGCCTGATCCGGCATGAGACCCAGATGATCACCTTCTTCAGCCTGATCAACCTGGGCATGGCCTGCGCCGGCATCTACGGCCTGTCGGCCGTGACGGCGGAGCGGCGGACCAAGGAGATCGGGGTGCGCAAGGTCTATGGCGCCTCGCTGGCCGACATCCTGCGCCTGTTGCTGTGGCAGTTCGCCAAGCCGGTGCTGCTGGCCAGCGCGCTGGCCTGGCTGCCGGCCTACCTGTTCCTGCACCGCTGGCTGGCCGGCTTCGCCTATCACGTGGACATCGGCCCCTGGACCTTCCTGGGCCCCACGGCCCTGGCCCTGGCCATCGCCGCCGCCACCGTAGCCGGCCAGACCATCCTGATCGCCCGCGCCCGCCCGGTGCTGGCGCTGCGGTACGAATAAGGGCCCGCCGACAGCACCGGCGGGCCCTTGGTCAGAGGATCAAGGATCGCTTCACGCCCACACCGTGACAATCAGCACCAGGCTCAGTCCTGCGATGAACAGGCTGGCCAGGGCGCCCAGGGCCAGGGGGGCGAAGCCCTTGGCGGCCATGCGGCCGACGTGTGTGTGCAGGCCCATGGCGGCCAGGGCCAAGGTCAGCAGGCTGGTGGTGACGCCGGGGGCCCAGTCCTTCACCACGGCGGGAACGGCGTGCAGGCTGTTCAGGGCGACCAGGGCCACGAAGCCCAGGATGAACCACGGCATGGGCATGGGCTTGCCGCCCGTGCCTTCCCGCCGGCGGCGCAGGGCGCCCAGCGACAGGACCAGGGGGGCCAGCATGGCCACGCGGGTCAGCTTGGCCACCGTGCCGAACTCCCCGGCCTGCTGGCCCGACTGGAAGGCGGCGGCCACCACCTGGGCGATCTCATGGATGGAGGCGCCGGCCCACAGGCCCACGGCGCGGGGCGCCAGGTGCAGGGCGGCGCCCAGGGCCGGGTAGCTCAGCATGGCGATGCTGCCGAAGACGGTGACGCAGGCGACGGCGTAGGCCGCGTCCTCATCATCCGCCTGGGTGACGGTGTTGGCCGCGACCACGGCCGAGGCACCACAGATGGAGGTGCCGGCGGCGATCAGTTCCGCCAGGGGCGCCGGCACGCCCAGCCAGCGGCCCACCGTCTTGGTGAAGACGAAGGTGGCCACCAGACTGAAAGCGATGATAGCCACACCCGTGGGACCCACCGCCGCCACCTGGGCCGCCGTCAACTGCAGGCCCAGGAGGGCCACGGCGATGCGCAACAGGCGCTTCAGCACGAAGGTCACCCCCGCCTGCGTCACCCTGGGCAGGCCCACCGCGCTGCGCAGCGCGATGCCGACCACCACGGCCAGGATCATGGGGCTGAACAGTCCCAGGGCCGGCACGCGGTGCAGGGCGAGGCCGGCCGCGGCCGGGATGAGGCAGTAGACCAGGCCCGGGACCAGGCGGGTGGCGGAGGACAGCGTGGGCCAGCGAACGGCGGATACGGCGGCGGTATGGGCAGAGTGGACCATGATGGCGGTGCCTTGATACGAAAGGGGCGCGACCCCATTGGACCGCGCCCCCCAAACATCGTCATTTCACACAAAGCCATCCAACAGATTGTTCTGTTGATATCGATCTAGTTAAGAGATCAATCAGCCGCGACCTTGTGGTGGTGTCCGTGCGCCTTGCCGGCCACCTTGCCCTTGGCGGCCTTGCCCGCCACCTTCACCGCCTTGGCATGGGCATGGCCCTTGGACGCCGCATGCGCCGTTACGTGCCTGCCGGCGTGACCCGAGGCCACGCGCAGGTGCGCGGCGGCGGCATGGCCGCGCCGCTGCACCGGTGCCACGGCCACGTGCACGGTGCGGGCCCGGCCGGCGTGGGCGACACGGCCCGTGCCCCGGGCGCGGGCCACCCGGGTCAGGGGGCGGCCGGCAGCCAGCGCCACCAGCTTGGGGTCGGTGTCGCGGTTGGCGAAGGCGTTGTCCAGCAGGGTTTCCATCAGCTTGTCGCGGGTCTTGGCGCTGCTGCCGCCGAACACCACGCCGAATAGGCGGCGCCCGTCATGCACGGCCGAGGACACCAGGTTGGAACCGGAGGCGTTGGTGAACCCCGTCTTCATGCCATCCATGCCCGGGTAGCGGTACATGAGGCGGTTGTGGCCGGTCAGGTGGCGCCCCTCGAAATCAAACTCGCGCGTGGCGAAGTAGTGATAGTCCTGCGGGAAATCGCGATGCAGCGCCATGGCCAGGCGCGACATGTCGCGCGCCGTCGTCACCTGCTCGCGGTCGGGCAGGCCCGAGGCGTTGCGGAACACGGTGTTGGTCATGCCCAGCTGGTGGGCCTTGTCCGTCATCATGCGGGCGAACACCTGTTCGCTGCCGCCGGCCAGCGCCTCACCCACCACGGTGGCGCCGTCGTTGGCGGAAATGACGATCATGCCCAGAACGCAGTCCTTGACGCTGACCGTCTGCCCGACCTCCAGCCCAAGCTTGGTCGGTTCCTTGTTGGCGGCGTTGCGCGACACCGGCAGCTCATCCTCCCAATGCAGGCGCCCCTGATGGATGGCCTCGAAAGTGAGGTAGAGCGTCATCATCTTGGTCAGCGACGCCGGATGGTTCTGCTCATCCGGGTTCACGGCGTTCAGCACCTCGCCAGTGCCGCCGTCGACCACCAGGGAGGCATAGCCCGCCTGCGCCGGATGGGCGGCGCCCAAGCCGACGGCCACCGCCCCCAGCGCCGCGACGACAGCCCCCAGCCGGCCCAGAACACGCCGCGCCACCCCAATCGCCCCCTTGAAACCCACCGTGCCGCTCCTCTCGCCCCTAGGGAATGGAATACTGTCCCTAGGGGTAGAAGATTCAATGGATTCTGTCCAGGTATTGGGTGGGATAAAGATGACGCAACAAGATAAAGGGTGATTCACCCGGCGGTGGGGGCGCCAGCCGCCAGGCTACCCGGTCACCAAAACAGCAGTTTCGATCCCTGCGATTGGCGGTACCATTGGTGGCCCGCTACCCACCAGGCCGCCGCCATGCCTCCTTCCCCCGTCCTCGGAACCCCCGATGCGCCCTGGCGCTACTGGCGTCCCGGGAACGGCGCGGCCGTTGAAGTGGGAACGGTTCGCGGACACGACGTGGCCCTGCCCGTCCATTTCCATGAGGAGGACCAGGTGACCATGGTCCTCCTCGGCGTGCGCCGCTTCGTCATCGCCGGCGTCTCGGTCGAGGTGGCGGCGGGCCAGGCCGTGCGCATCCCCGCCGGCGTGCCCCACCTTTCCCTAGCCAGCCCGGCGGGCGTGGTGTGCACCAACCTCTACCTGCCGCCGGGCACCCCGCGGCCGCCGGCCGACATCGACGCCGGTTGGGAAACCGTGACCCAAGCGGCGGCGCTGGCGGGCCTGAGCCGCGAGGGCTATTCCCGCCGCTTCAAACGGCTGCATGGCCTGGCGCCGCAGCGGTTCCGCCTGCTGGACCGGCTGAACGCCGCCCGTGCCCTGCTGCGCCAGGGCGAAGCCATCGCCGCCGTGGCGGCGGACACGGGCTTCGCCGACCAGAGCCACCTGGGCCGCTGTTTCCGCGACACCTTCGGCGTCACGCCCGGACGCTATCGCGCCGGCTGAGGTCACACCCGTTCTATAGCGCGGCGCGGTGCACCGTTATCGGTGGTGCCATCATCACCCCTTTTGGAAAGCCGCGCCCCATGCCGTCCCTCGCCCCATCCCTCGCCACCGTGCTCTCCTGCCTGCTGGTCGTCGCCGCCGGCGTCAGCCTGGCCGTGCAGCAGGTCCTGAACGCCAATCTGCGCATGGCGCTGGGATCACCCTGGTGGGCGGGCTTCACCAGCTATCTGGTGGGGATGGCGGCCATGCTGCTGCTGGCGCTGACGATGCCCGGGCCCCGGCCGACGGCGGCGGCATTGGGCGCCACACCCGTGCCGGCCTGGGCCGGCGGCCTGTTCGGCGCCGCCTTCATCGCCACCGCCATCCTGATGATCCCGCGCTTGGGCGCCGCCACCGTCCTGGCCTTGATCGTGGTGGGGCAGATGCTGTGCGGCCTGGTCATCGACCATGTCGGCGCCTTGGGCGTGACCCCGCACCCCGCCGGCGCCGACCGGCTGCTGGGCGCGGCGCTGCTGATCCTGGGGGTCGTCCTGGTACGCCGATAGCGACCTGCCGGTGCCGCCGATGCATGATATCGGAAACCCCGATTTTACCGCCCTGTCCCCGCCTTCTAGTTTAGGGGCGCCATGGTTCGGAGGCCGGCGGGAAAAGTCCGCCCCGATCATGCCAGAAGGATAACGGACCGGCGCCCGCGCCCGTCCCCAGGGAGGGTATTTGACGTGGCTTCCAAAAGTCGGACGGCCGGCCTGGCGCAGGGGCTGGCGCTGCTGCTGCCCAGCACGATGTCGGTGATGGGCGTCGTCGTGCTGGCGCCGGTGCTGCCGCAAATGCTGGCGCATTTCAAGGATATGCCCCAGGCCGATTACTGGGTGCCCATGATCCTGACGACACCGGCGCTATGCGTGGCCCTGTTCTCCGCGCCCGCCGGTTGGCTGGCCGACCGCTTTGGCCGCCGCCGGCTACTGATGCTGTCCATGCTGCTGTACGCCGTCTGCGGCGTCGCCCCGCTGGTCCTTGATGATTTCCGCGCCATCCTGGCCAGCCGCGTGGTGGTGGGGGTGACGGAGGCCGCCGTCATGACCCTGACCACCACCTTGATCGGCGACTACTTCAAGGGACGCCAGCGGGAGAAATGGCTGGCGCTGCAGACCGCCGTCGCCTCCATCTCCGCCGTGGTGCTGTTCGTCATCGGCGGCGCGCTGGGCGCCATCAGCTGGCGGGCCCCTTTCGCCGTCTATGCCAGCAGCCTGCTGCTGCTGGCCGGCATCCACTTCTTCACCTGGGAGCCGGAGGAGACCGAAGACGTCCTGCAGCATCCCGAGGCGCACCGGACCGTGGCCCTTCCCTGGGCGCGCCTGGGCGGCATCTGCGCCATCACCGCCTTCGCCGCCATCCTGTTCTATACCGTGCAGGTGGACCTGTCCCTGGCGCTCACCGGCCGGGGCGTCACCGACCCCGCCGCCATCGGTGGAATGACGGCGGCGGCCAGCCTGGCGGTGCCGGTGGGCACCATCGCCTTCCAACGCCTGTCCGGCCTGCCGGTGGCCATGCTGTTGCTGATGGCCTTCGCCCTGTGCGGCGCGGGCTTCAGCGGCATGGCGCTGGCGACCGGCCATGGTTGGCTGCTGGCCTCCGTGGCGCTGGCCCAGTTCGGCTGCGGCCTTATCCTGCCCACCCTGCTGACCTGGGCCCTGCGCGGCCTGGCGTTCGAGATCCGCGGCCGGGCCACCGGCCTGTGGCAAGCGTCCTTCTTCGTTGGCCAGTTCCTGAGCGCCTTCGTCGTCACCACCCTGTCTCATCGCTTCGGTGACATCTTCAGCGCTTTCCTGGGCCTGGCCATCGCCAGCGGCATCGCCGCCGCGCTGGCGCTGGGCGGTCTGGCGCTCATGGGCGGCCGCGCCCAGGGGGCAACCGCGCCGGGTGTGCGCTGACGGTCCGGTCTTCCCTCAGTCACGCGTCCAGCAGCTCGGCCACCGCCTCGCCGATGGCGAGAGAGGAGGTCAGGCCCGGGCTTTCGATGCCGAACAGGGCCACCAGGCCCGGCAGACCATGGGCCGGCTGCCCATCCAGGCGGAAGTCGGGCTGCGCTTCACCGGGCCCATGGATCTTGGGCCGCACGCCGGCATAGTCCGGCACCAGGGCGCCGTCCGGCAGGCCCGGCCAGAAACGGCGGATGTAGCGGTAGAAGCCGTCGGCGCGGCTGGGATCCACGCGATAGTCGGGCGCCTCGATATATTCCAGGTCGGGGCCGAAGCGCGCCTGCCCGCCCAGGTCGCGGCGATAGTGAACGCCCAGGGCACCGGGAATGGGGGGCGGATAGACCAGGCGCTTGAACGGCGCCCGGCCGTTGAGGGCGAAGTAGCTGCCCTTGCCGTAGTGCGCCCGGGGGATCAGGTCGGCGGGAAAGCCTTCGATGCGGGCCGCCACATCCTGGGCCGACAGGCCCGGCGCGGTCACCAGCAGACGGGTGGTGACGGTGGTGGGATCGCGCCCGCCGGCGCTTACGGTGAAGCCCCCACCCTCCAGCGGCGTCACGCCCAGCACCGGCGTGCCGGTGACCACGGCGCCATCCCGCGCCTCGATCTCTCCCCGCAGCGCCACCATGTAGCCATGGCTGTCGAAGATGCCGCTCTCGGGTGAGATCAGGGCGGCCACGGCGCGCAGGTCCGGCTCCAGCGCGTGCACCTCGGCCGCGCTCAACCAGCGCATGCCCTCCACGTCGTTGATCCTGGCCTGGTTCAGGATGCCCTCCAGCCGGGGCACCTCCGCCTCCTCCGTCGCCACCACCAGCTTGCCGCACTTGTCGTAGGTGACGCCGTGGGCATCCAGGAAGGGGTACAGCATCCGCCGCCCGGTCACGCAGAACCGCGCCCGCAGGGATCCGGTGGGATAGTAGAGGCCGCCGTGCGCCACTTCGGAATTACGGGAGGATACGCCATGGCCGATGGCGTCCTCCGCCTCCAGCACGGCGACGATCAGGCCGCGCAGGGCCAGGGCGCGGCCGCAGGCCAAACCCACGGCCCCCGCCCCCACAACGATCGCATCGAAATCCGTATCCGCGCCGGCCATGCCCCGCTCCCGTCCTATCCTCGGTCAAATCTGCCCGGACGGTGCCGCGTCGCGCAATGCTGCAGGCATGAACAGCGCCCCAAACCTTTTAGAATGGTCAAACCTTTAAGATAATTGTCGGCCCCGGAGCTGGGGCGTATTACCTTGGGCGAGGTTCGTTTACCTGCCGGAAATATCCGGCGGCGATAATGGATGCCGGTGTCGCATGGGTTATGGGGTTGGAAGCATGGGGTTGAGCACGGCTTGCCGCGGCGGCCTTTGGGGCAGGGCATGACCCCGGCGGAAGAGGATCGCGCCCGCACGCTGACCGACCTGGTGGACCGGCTGTCGCCCGAGGCCGCGCGCAAACTGTTCGAAGAGGTCGATTCCAGCCCGGATCAAAGCCGGGCGATGGTGCGCCGCGCCCTGATCCAGAAGCTGAACGCCCAGCGCCAGGCCCACGCCCGGCGCCAGTTCACCCAGCTGTTCGAACCCTTCCTGACCAGCGACCCCTGGCTGCTCCGCGAAGAGTTCCACTGTCCCGGCAGCATCCACCCGCTGGACGTGGGCGGCCTATGGTCCGCCCTGGCCGCCAAGCCCCTGGCGCCGCTGAGCCGCTCGGTGGATGAAACCCTGTCGGCCCTGGCCCAGGAACAGCCGCTGTTCGTGGTATTGCGCACGCCCAAGGCCCTGGCCCTGCGGGAGGAACTGCGTCTGGCCGCCGCCGCGCGGCTGTCACAGACCCTGCAGGACAAGGCCGCCACCAAGGACTTGCTGGAGGTGATGAACGCCTGGCGCCGGGCGGAGGCGACGCGCAAGAACCTTGGGGTAGTGCCCCGCCCCCTGATGCTGGCCGACCTGTCGCTGCTGTATATGCTGCTGGAGAACGGCGGCCACTATTCCCGCCTGGTCACGGGCCTGAAAGGCGATGACGATAACGGCGGGGCCGACGGAGCGGCGGCCGTGCTGTCCTTCCAGGCGCCGGGCGTGCCGGTGGCCCAGGCCAACCAGCTGACCCTGCTGATGCCCCTGGTGCTGCTGAACCGCCACCGCGCCTATCGGCAGATGAGCGGCTACTTGGTGCAAGGCCCCACCGACTGGCAGCCGGTGCTGCTGTCGGCCCTGGTGCGCCACCTGGCCCGCACCTGCCAGGTCCTGGCCGACGAGCTGGGCGCCCTGGCCGGCGCCGGCGAGGTAGCCCGCCGCCCGCTGGTCGTCGCTTCCGAGCGGCGCGAGCTGCTGGAACGGGAGCTGGTCTACCTGGATGACCTGCTGACCCTGTTCGACGAATTCGACCTGCTGCGCGACGGCCGCGAGGCCAGCATAGCCCACGGCACCCTGGACACCATGATCAAGAAGGTGGAGGGCGCGCTGTACCCCTACCTGTCCATGCGCGTGTCGGTCACGGCCCATGCCAAGGGCCGCATGGCGCTGGACCATGCCGCCCTGGCCTGGGCGCTGGGCTACACCATGCGCTGGCGCAACACCCTGACGCGCAGCCTGCATTGGGGCACCCGCTACAGCGATTTCCGCGAGCGGCTGGTGGAGGACCTGATGGACGCCTACCGCGCCGCCTTCTCCCGCACCGAGGCGGGGGACAGCCGGGAGCGGCTGGGCCAGGCGGTGCGCGCGGCGGAGCTGTCGCAGGCCGTGGGCGCCGATTTGCGCGAAAGCATGACCCTGCTGGACCAGGGGCTGGTGCAGACGGCAACCGACCGCCTGCGCGACGCCACCCCCATGACCGGCGCCGAGATGGCCCTGATCACCACCCTGCTGGTCAAGGCGCAGAACGAACTACGCCGGACCAAACACTGGCGCGACACCAACCTGGTGAACTTCGTCACCCTGGCCGAGGGGCGCGGGCTGAAGGGCTGAGCCTCCGGGAAATCCGGAGGCTCACCGCCAAATGGCACCTCACTTACCGCGCCTGGACGTCCAGGCCGTAGAGGCTAACGCCCAAGGTGCGCGTGTCGGACGAAAGCCCAGAAGCAGCGGGCGACATCAGGTCGTTGTCAACCAACCGCACATCGATACCGGCATGGGTCGGGTTGTCGAAAGGAATGTGGATCTGCTGGCGGCTCGCGCTCATCGTGAACTCGGCCAACACCGGCGGCGCACCATTGACGCTGACGGAGACCGTTTGCCGTGAGTCAGGTTTCGGCAGGTATGCACCCAAATCCAGCGTTAATATTCCAGAGTCCAGTTGCACGGGCGGAACGGTTATGCGCGCCTCGGACGCCATCATCCAGACAAAACCTTCCTCGGCCTTGGACCAGCCCGACGCCAGTAGATAGTCATCGTATTCGTCGTTATGACCCGCGACGGGCAGTGGGCCGACAGCGAAGGCGCTTGGATCCACATAGCGGCGGAACAGGATGCCGTCGCTCTCGAAGTCGCCCGGCCGCAAGGCCGGCAGGGGGTTGGGGGCGCGTTCCACCTTATAGCGGTTATTGTGCGCAACTTCCTCGGACCGGCACCGCCCCTCCTTGGTGAAGGAAATGTGCCAGTTCTTGTTGACACAAAACAAGTCTTCCCCTTTGCGCAGGGCGTATGCATCAACGCCGGTCAAGCTGATCCAGATAGGCGGCCAATCGGGCCCATTATTGGTGTCGAGCACCATGCGGCCCTGCCCCTTGTGCTGTTCCATTGCTTGATAAAGATTTGCGATGTCAGGCCGGTCATAGAACACGGCGTAGTCCGGCACACGATTCACGTGGATGCAGGCCTCACCCAGCAATGCCACGCTCGCCATGGCATAAACAACTTTCTTCCCCGTGACCCACTGCATGTCGTGCCAAAGAAGCAGGGTAGATGGAAAAAGCAATGGGACACTATAATAGAATAGGCAGATGTAGTTCTGAGAAACATCATCCACACCGTACCGAGCATAAAAAAGAACTGACCCGGTCGCAGCGACGAGGCTCGCCAGCAGGGCCCGGACATCACCCCCATTTTCTTTTCGGGCCGAACGCGCGCTACCAACCAGTAACACCACCGCCAACACCATGGCGACCAGCATGTAGCGCTTCCCACCCCAATACTGGCTGATGAAGCCCCAGGCAGCCGATACCGAGTTGGGAGCGTGCTGACGGCCAAACTTTGCATAATCCGCGAAGGGGCCAGGGAATTCATTGATTGTGGTGATGAGGGCCGGCACGAAAAACAGGAACAGTATCAACACGGAAATGCCAATCGTGACCGCATTTTGCGCGAAGAACGCCCTGCGGATCAGGCATCGGTCCGCCACGGAGTGGTAAGTGGCAATATTGTACAGACATAGGAGTATAAAGATCACCCCAAGCATGGGAATGAATGAAACGTGCCCATTCATCAAGAAGCCCGCGCTCAACGCCAGCATGTACAGCATATCCGTACGACCGGCCGCGAGGCGTGCGGCCGAAATCACCATGACCACATAGGGAAAGAAATAAAGATCGGGGAACCACAATCCCATGAAGAACTCATAGTGTACCCACGCCGCCAGCAGCAGGAACACCGACACCACCATAAGCGCCGTCAAGGGCGCACGGGATATCCGGATCATTCCAACAAATAGAGCCGTGATCCAGAAAGAATTGTATAGGAGCACCGCGAGCAACTGGCCGCCCAACGGTGAAGCCACGAGATGCAGGCCATTGAAGAAAATAAATTCCCCCAGTCCCAGAACATACAGCAGAGCCGGACCAGGGTGGTTGAACCCCACGCGCGAATAATTGCCTATCCAAAGGGAGAAACTTTTAATCCTCATAATGAGAAGCGTGTTTGTGGCAAAATCCGACGCCTCAACATAATGAGCACTAATAATACGCCAGGATGAGACCAGAAGTGCCAAGAATATGATAATGAAGAAAATCGCTATTGTGCGATATTTCCCGCCGGCAAAAACTTCCATTAAAATCTCCAGACTCCGCATGAGGCGAGCCACGCTCATCGCCCAATCGAGCGGGATTGCCAGCCGAAGCATTTTCGCTTTCCGACACAACACTCGTTCACGCCGGAACCACAGACTCGGCCGTCACAAGGGCTTGTTTATCTTGAAATTGCCGAGCGGCTTTTATCGTATCGCCCGCCCTAGGGTCAAGCCGCCTAGGCAGCGGCCACCTACGCCCGCGCCAGCCGGCGTGCGCGCTGTTTCAGGTCGCCCACCACCGATGCCAGGGTCAGGCCCAGGCCGCCGGCCAGGACGTACCAGGCGGGGCGGATGCCCGCATCCCAGTCGAAGCTGAGGTTGGCCTCCAGCACCAGACCCGGCGGCAGGTGGCGCACGGCCCAGAAGCCCAATGCCTCCGCCCCCGCCGTGCCGACGGCCGCCAGGACGCTGAGCCCCAGCAGCACGGGGACCGAGCGTGCCTGCCCATCGGGCAGCACGCGGTTCAGGAGGCGGTAGGCCAGCAGCCAGGCCAGCCAGCCGGCCATCAGGGTGGGCACCGTCACGTCGGCCTTTTCCTGCAGGAAATAATGGACCAGGCCCAGCACGGCGATGGGATAGACCAGGGCGTGCAGCCGGCGCCACCGCGGGCCGCCCAGCCGCTTGATCATGCCATCGGTGGAGGTGATGCCCAGCGCCACCAGGCCCAGCAGCGCCACGAACCCGATGGTGAGGTAGACGCGGCGCGCGATCTCGGACGCGATGTGCAAGAGGTCCAGCGACTGGTCGGCGGCATAGCCGGCCAAGTGGACCACGGCATAGAGGCAGGCGGCCACGCCGATGCGCCGCCGCACGGTCATCAGCGCCGGCCAGCGGGCGATGCGCGCCAGCGGGGTCACCAGCAGCGACAGCAGCAGGAAGCGGAAGGTCCACACGCCCACCTCATGGATGAAGGCGTTGTAGGGCCGGGGACCCAGCTGTCCCATGATGGCGTCATAGCCGATGAGTGCCATGGGCAGGCAGAGCCCCGCCAGCGCCAGGGTCATCAGCCAGGAATAGCGGCCGGCCCGGTCCTGCCACAGACGCCAGTTCATGCCCGATCTCCGGCGAAACCGCTGCGATATGCAATACTGTTTGCAAAACTGATGGCAAAGGCGCCGGACACTTCTGTTGCATAACGCATTATCTTCGCCTTTTCAGAGGGATAGGCCGAACCGTCATCCCTAATTAATTCCTTATTTACCGTACCGCGCGCGGCCATCCGCCGCACCTGGCCCGGTCCTTGCGTTAACTACTCCCCAAAAGGGCTGCAAGCCCCATCGGAACCGAGGACCTTTCATGATCCGCCTGCTGACAGCCCTGATCCTGGGCTGCCTGGCATGGACCGCCGCCATCGCGCCGGCCCGCGCCGCCACCGCCAGGAACACCATCGGCCTGAAGGCCACCGTCGTCACCGCATGCACCGTGGATGTCACCGATCTGGGTGTCGCCCTGGATGTGGTGGGCGGCGAGACCAAGCGCCAGGTGGGCAGCGTGGTTGAAAACTGCAACGATGCCAAGGGCTACACCATCACGGTCAACTCCGCCAACAATGGCAAGCTGCAGTCAGGCAAGAACACGGTCACCTTCACCACCCTCTACGACGGCACCACCGGCAACGGCAGCGGCAGCGTCTCCGTCACCCGGTCCAAGGCCACCTTCGCCAAGACGGCCGCCGTGGCCGTCACCATCGCCGGCAACGCCAAGACCATCGCCGGCAATTACACGGATACCCTGACCATCACCATCAAGGCGAAGTGACACGGCGCCAGGCAACCGTCTGCACAGAATCTGCACAAAAGACGCTGGATATCTGCTGACCGGCGCCCGCAGGGCTGCACGGTCGCATCGCATAACGGCGGCATGACACCCGCCGGAACCCCACCCCTGACTCCCACGTCTGTCCCCCTGCCGCCGTGCGTCCTGCGCGACGGCTGGTGGCTGGCGGCGAACCCGCGCCCGGGATCCTGGGGCCCGACGGCCGTCATCCTGCCCTTCAAGACCAGGAAGACCCCGGCCCCATGACCGATACCACCCCCGTCACGACCGCCGGTGCTGCGCCCGGCGGCGACGCCCCCGGCTTGCCCGCCCCTCGCCTGTCCGGCGGCATCATGCTGGCCGGTCTGGCAACCCTGGCCACCGCCCTGTTCTATGACGCACCGCTGGGCATCGCCCTGCCCGCTTTCCTGGCCCTGTTGTGCGGCGGGGCGCTGCTGTTGAATCCGCCGGCGGGCGGCATGGGCCGTTGGGTGACGGCGGCGGTCACGCTGGTGGCCGTGCTGGCGCTTCTGGTCGATGCCGTCACGCCGCTGTCGCTGCTGCTGGCCATTCCCGCGATAGCCGCCTGCCTGCTGCACCTGACGGGGCGCTGGCCGTTCGGCCTGGAGGGCAGGGTACAGTCCGTGGGCGCCATGCTGGTGCTGGGCCCCTGGCGCCTGGGACGCGACAGCTTGGCGGCCCTGGAATGGGGCGTGAACCATATCCGGCGCAGCGCCATCGTCGCCGCGGCCGTCCGCTGGGTCCTGCCCGCAGGCCTCGGCCTGATCTTCTGCCTGCTATTCACCACGGCCAACCCGGTGCTGGGCCTGTGGGTGGACCGCCTGCCTTTGGCCTTCCTGGGAGACATCGACGCCGGCCGCATCGTCTTCTGGATGGTGGTCCTGGCCCTGCTGTGGCCCTTCGTCAAGGTCACCGGTCTAGCCGGCCCTGTCCCGGCGCCGGCCCTGGCGGGGCCGGAGGAGGAGCAGGACGATCCCGTGCTGGCCCTGCTGCTGTCACCAGCCACGGTGGTGCGGGCGCTGGCCCTGTTCAACGCCCTGTTCGTCCTGCAGTCGGCGATGGACGTCTACTATCTCTGGACCGGTCACGACCTGCCGGAGGGCGTGACCTACGCGGCCTACGCCCACCAGGGGGCCTATCCCCTGGTCCTGACCGCCCTGCTGGCCGCCCTGTTCGTGCTGGTGGCGCTGGAGCGGCCACCGGTGACCGGCACCGTGCGCCGCCTGATCGTCGTCTGGATCGCGCAGAACATCCTGCTGGTGCTGTCGGCCATGCTGCGCCTGTCGGCCTATGTGGCGGCCTATTCCCTGACCGGGCTGCGCGTCGCCGCCTTCCTGTGGATGGTCCTGGTGGCGGTTGGCCTGGGGCTGATCCTGGCGCGCATGGCGCTGGGCCGATCCAACCGCTGGCTGGTGGGCGCCAATCTGGCCGCGACCGTGGCCCTGTTGTACGGCGCCGCCTGGGTCAACATCCCGGCCCTGATCGCCACGTATAACGTGGGCCATTGCCGGGAGGCGGCAGGCGGCGGGCCCGACCTGGACTGGGCGTATCTGGGCCGGCTGGGGCCGCAGGCCATCCCGGCGCTGGACCGCTACATCGCCCTGCCATTGCACAGCCGGGCCGGGGCCGGCGATGCTTCCGGCGCGACCGTCGAGTCCCTGCGCCAAGCCCTGGCCCAGCGCTTCCTGACCCGCCATGCCGGCTGGCGCAGCTGGACAGCGCGCGACCAGGGCTTGCGGGACTATCTGGCCGCCCATCCAGATGGTATCGATCAGACGAGCCAACCATGATGGGCATCATGCACCGCATCCTTGTCGTCGACGACGATCCCCACATCCGCGACGTCCTGTGCTTCGCCCTGGAGAAGGCCGGCATGGCGGCGGAGTGGGCCGGCAACGGGGTGGACGCCCTGGACTTGGCCACCCGCAACCCGCCCAGCCTGGTCGTGCTGGACGTGGGCATGCCGGAGATGGACGGGCTGGAGGTCTGCCGTCGCCTGCGCCGCGCGTCCGACGTGCCCATCCTGTTCCTGTCCGCCCGGGATGAGGAGATCGACCGCGTGCTGGGGCTGGAGATGGGCGGCGACGACTACGTCACCAAGCCCTTCAGCCCGCGTGAGCTGGTGGCCCGCGTCAACGTCATCCTGCGCCGCGCCCGGGGCGCGCCAATGGTGGCGACGCCGCAGGAGGACGCGCCCCCCATCAGTCGGGGCGCCTTGACGCTGGACAGCGCCGGCCACCGCGCCACCGTCGCGGGGCGTGAGCTGGGCCTGACGGCCCGCGAATTCCTGATCGTAAAGACCCTGGCCAGCCGGCCGGCGGTGGTGTTCAGCCGCAACCAGCTGATGGACGCGGCCTATCCGGACAACATCCACGTCTCCGACCGCACCATCGACAGCCATGTGCGCAACATCCGCGCCAAGTTCCAGGCGGCGGGGTGCGAGGATGCGGTGGAAACGGTGCATGGCGTGGGCTTCCGCCTGGGCCCCTGCACCACGGGCACGGCGCCGTGACGCCCCTGCGGGTCCGCGCCAAATGGCGCCCGTCGCTGGGCATGATCGTGGTCGCGGTGCTGCTGGCGGTCGCGGCGTTGCCCTTGGCCGGCCTGTTCTTTTTCCGCCTTTATGAGAACCAGCTGGTGCGCCAGACGGAGGCGGAGCTGATCGCCCAGGCCAGCGTGCTGGCCGCCGCCTACGCCGACGCGGTGGAGCGGCTGGACCCGCCGCCGACCCTGTCGCCCACCCCCCTCACATCCCCGGCGCCCGAGGAGCGCTTCCACCCCATCGAGCCGGCGCTGGACCTGACCAGTGATGACGTGCTGGGCGCCCGGCCGGCGGCCTTGCTGGCGACCGCCGCCGTGGACCCGGCCCTGCAGGCCATCGGGTCCCGGATCTATGCCATTGCCCAGCGGGCGCAGGAACAGATGCTGGCCGGCGTGCGGGTGCTGGACTTCAACGGCACCATCCTGGCGGGGGCGGAGGAGGTGGGCCTGTCCCTGGCCGACGTGCCGGAAGTGGCGGGCGCCCTGGCCGGGCAATACCACGCGACCTTGCGCGTCCGCCGGTCGCAGCACGAGCCGCCGCCGCTCTATTCCATGAGCCGGGGGACGGGCGTGCGCGTGTTCGTGGCCCTGCCCGTCATCGCCCATACCCAGGATGGCGACCGGGTGGCTGGCGTCATCTACGCCTCGCGCACGCCCAACAACATCTTCCGCCACCTGTACGGGGAACGGCGCAAGGTGGCCCTGGCCGGCGGCTGCATCCTGGCCGTCATCCTGATCATCGCCTTCGTCTTTTCCCGCACCATCACCCGCCCCATCCACCAGCTGGTGCGCCAGACGCGGGAACTGGGCACCCGCGGCCTGGATGAGGGGCCGGCCGACGCGCCGCACTACGGCACCCGGGAAATCGCCCTGCTGTCGCAGAGCTTCCACGACATGGCACAGCGCCTGTCCGACCGGTCGCGCTACATCACCACCTTCGCCGCCCATGTCAGCCACGAGCTGAAATCGCCCCTGACCGGCATCCAAGGGGCGGCGGAGCTGCTACACGACGATATGGACGGCGAGGCGGCCATGGGCGCCAGCCAGCGCCGGCGCTTCCTGGGCAACATCCTGGCCGACACCCGCCGCCTGACGGCCCTGGTGCAGCGGCTGCGCGACCTGGCCCAGGCGGACAACCCGGTACGCGGCGGCCGCACCAGCCTGGCCGCCGTCTGGCCCGAACTGGCGGCCCAGTTCCCCGGCCTGGCGCTGACCGCCGGCGGCGAGGACGCCGCCGTCGCCATGTCGGCGGAAAACGTGATGATCCTGTTCGGCCACCTGGCGGACAATGCCGGCCACCACGGCGCCACCGCGCTGGACATCACCGTGGCCTTCTGCGACTGGGCGGTGGTGGTCACCGTGGCCGACAACGGCCACGGCATATCCCCCGCCAACCGCGATCGGGTGTTCGACGCCTTTTTCACCACCCGGCGGGACAGCGGCGGCACCGGCATGGGCCTGCACATCGTGCAGTCGCTGCTGCGCTCGCATGGCGGCGACATCCGCCTAGGCGATGCGCCGGAAAGCGGCGGGGCGGTGTTTGAGGTGACCCTACCCCGAGCTTGAGTTATTTCCGCCCACCCAGCGCCGCCGCGGTGTCCGCGATGACCGCCACCACCAGGGCGACCGCGCCACAGAGGAAGATCAGGGCGTAATCCTGGCCGCTGTGGTTGAACAGGTAGGAATAGCCATAGCCGGCCAGCGCCTGGAACAGGGCGAAGGCGGTCGTGGCGCAGCTCCACGCGGCCTGCTGCTGCTTATGGCTGTGGGGCAGCAACTCGCGGATGCGGCCCAGCACCAGGGGCACGATGCCGGCGGTGAAAATGCCCAGCACGACGGTGGCGGCGGCGATGGCGGCGGGATGGCCGCTGACCGCCAGCAGGGCCACCGCCCCGGCCTGCAGGGCCAGGGACAAACGATAGGCCAGTCCCGCGCCCAGGCGGTCGGCCATGGGGCCGCTGACCAGAGGTCCGGCGATGGCGGCAACGCCGAACAGCACCCAATAGAACGCGCCGACATCCGCCCCCCGGCCCAGGCCACGCGCGACATAATCGACCAGCAGCACCATGACCGGCACCAGGCCTAGGGCGTTCAGGGCGTATTCGGCGTAGAGCACGCGCAGGATGCCGCCGGTGCGCCCACCCTCCGCCTCGCCCGGGTTGGCCACCGGGGCGGGCAGATCCCGCGCCGGCCAGCCGAACCAGCTGACGGCCGTCAGCAGCAGCGCCAGGCTGCCCAGTCCCATCCAGGCCTGCACCAGGCCAAGGCGCAGCAGGGCCGGCACCACGGTGCCCGACGCGGCGATGCCCAGCCCCAGGCCGACGAAGATGATGCCGCTGACCAGCCCGCGCCTGGCCGGCGGGATGTGCGGCAGGATGGATGTGGCCACCAGCACCATGATGGCACCGCCGGCCAGTCCGGACAGGAAACGCCAGACGAAGAACCAGCCGACCGACAGGGGGAAGGCGCAGGCGAAGAAGGCGATGGTGACCGCCAGCATCATCAGGCGCAGGGTCCAACGGCTGGTCAGGCCCGCGGCCAATGGCCGGCCCAACAGCGCGCCCGCCAAGTAGCCGGCGAAGTTGGCCGCCCCCAGGGTCACCACGTCGCCGGCCGCGAACCAGCGGGCGGCGATCAGCGGCGGGATCAGGGGCGTGTAGGCGAAGCGCGCCAGGCCGACGGCGACCAGGCTGCCGCTGAGCCCAGCAATGGCGGCCATCCAGGATGCGGCGGACAAGCCGGGGGCGTTCCGGGGGACGGCGCCGTCCCCGGTGGTGGAGGTGGACATGGGATGAACTGCCTTTGCTGCGGCCGGCCTTGAACGGCCAAGCCTTATTTGATGGTGGGTGAGTTATTGGCCGTCTGGCCGAACAGGATCTTCTTCCCCTCCTCCGTCACCGTAGGGCGGTTGCGCAGGGGCTCCCCCTTGGCATAGGCGCGGATGGTGGCGGGGCGGGCGGCCACAGCCTCGAACCAGCGCTTCAGGTCGGGGAAGTCGTCCAGGTTCTGCTGCTGCCGCTGCCACGGGACGATCCAGGGATAGATCGCTATGTCGGCGATGGAATAGTCGTCGCCCGCCACGAAGGCCCGCCCCGCCAGGCGGCGGTTCAGCACGCCGTACAGGCGGTTGGTCTCGTTGACATAGCGGGTCATGGCATAGGGGATGCGTTCCGGCGCGTACTGCACGAAGTGGTGGTTCTGCCCGGCCATGGGCCCCAGGCCGCCCATCTGCCAGAACAGCCATTCCGTCACGGTCTTGCGTCCGCGCACATCGGCGGGGATGAAGCGGCCGGTCTTTTCCGCCAGGTACAGCAGGATGGCGCCGCTTTCGAACACGGTGATGGGCTCACCCCCATCGGCCGGTGCCGTATCGATGATGGCCGGCATGCGGTTGTTGGGGGAGAACGCCAGGAAGTCCGGTTTGAACTGGTCACCGGCGCTGATGTCCACCGGGTGGATGGTGTAGTCCAGCCCCGCCTCTTCCAGGAACAGGGTGATCTTGTGGCCGTTGGGGGTGGGCCAGTAATAAAGCTCGATCATCGGATACCTCGCGGGACGGGCGGATGTTGGGGTTCTCGGGGGGCCACTCTCAGAGGTCCAGCAGGGCCAGGGCCGGGCGGGCCATACCCTCCAGCTGGTCACGGTCGGCATGCAGGCGCGCCATGACGCGCATGGCCACCACCACGCTCAGGAACAAATGGGACAAGTCTTCCGCCGGCTGGGCGGGGGATATGGTGCCGTCGGCCTGGCCCGCGCGCAGGTGGCGCAGGAAAAAGGCGCGGATTTCGCCCAGGCCGCTGGCCACCTCCTCGCGGATGTCCGGGTCCTGGGCCGTTACGTCCAGCGCGGCGTTGATCAGCATGCAGCCCCGCCGCTGCGGATCGCCCAGGGAGCGTTCGACGACATCGGCCAGGTAGCCGGCCACCGCCTGGCGTGGCGGCAACTGGTCCAGCCGGGCGATGCGCTGGCTCAGCGTCCCGCTCAGATACTGGTCCAGCGCCTTCATGAACAGGCCGCGCTTGTCGCCGAAGGCGTTGTAGAAGCTGGCCGTGGTCAGCCCCATGCGCGCCGCTAGATCCCGGGTGCTGGCGGCGCCATAGCCCTGGGACCAGAATCCATCAACGGCGGCCTGCAGGGCCGTCACCTCATCAAACTCACGCGGCCGCGCCATGGCGGTCTCTCCCCAAATCCGGAAAGAACCGCCGAATGCCCATGCGGGGCGGTTCTGTATCGCTCGCTTCAGTTAAATTAGAGCACTCGATACAGAACGCAAGCCCCGTCGCGTGAAAATCATTGTGCCGTGGGATGGAAGGCCGCGGCGCCGTTGAGTGGTGCCCTCACGCCCCCCAAACGTCCCGCGCGAAACGCAGGACGTTGCCGCCCAGGATTTTGTCGATGCGGGCGGACTTGTGGCCGCGCTTGGACAACAGGTCGGCCAGGTGGGTGAACTGGCCGGGGCCGCGCAGATCGACCACGAAGGGGTAGGTGTCCTCGGACTCGCCGGTGGCGCTGATGCCCGCGGCGCGGCGTTGCCGGATCTCCTCGCGCAACACGGCGCGGTAGCGGTCCAGGTCGTCGATGCCGGTGACGTCGCCGTCGGTACCGATGGCCACGTGGTCCTCGCCACAGACGTCCAAGGCGTGCTCGATATGGCGCACCACGTCCTCGGCCTTGGCGTGGCCGTCCGGCGTCAGGAAGGGCATGAAGTAGATGCCGACCACGCCGCCGCCCTGGGCCACGCCGCGCAGCTCCGCATCCGTCTTGTTGCGCGGCAGGTCGCACACGGCGCGGCAGCCGGTGTGGCTGATGGTGATGGGGCCTTTGGCCACGGCCAGGGCGTCCAGGCAGGTCTTCTCACCACTGTGCGACAGGTCGACCATGACCCGGGCGGCCTGCAGCCGCTCCACCGCCTGGCGGCCGAAATCGGTCAGGCCGGTATTGGGCGCCATGGAGCCGGCGCCCAGCGGGTTGGCGGGGTTGTAGGTCAGCTGGATGATGCGCACGCCGAGATCGGCGAACAGATCCACCCGATCGAGGTCGTTGCCCAGCTGCACCGCGTTCTGGAAACCGTAGATGACGCCCAGCTGGCCCTGGGCCTGTGCCGCGACGATGTCGGCGGCGGTGTACACCTTGCGCAGCGCGCCGGGATGCTGGCGGATAAGCCGGTCCCAACGGCCAATGTCACGCACCGTGTACTCGAACGGGTCCATGGGGCCGGAAACGTAGCCCAGGGTCAGGTTCACGGCCGTCAGGCCCGACTGGCGCACATCGGCCAGGGCGCGGGCGTCCACCTTGGCCTGCGGCGTGTCCGGCAGCCGGGCCGCCGCCGACTGCGGGTCCAGCGCGGCATCCACCGCGATATTGGGGTTGGAGAAACCGCCCAGGAAATTGATGACGGGCGCACGCAAGGGGGTCTCCGCGACAGGCTTGCCGGCAAGGGTTCCGGCAGAGGCGTCGGGCGCGCGACTGCGCGCCCGTACCGGGCCGGCGGCCAGCCCGCCGCCCAAGCTCACCATTGCCCCCGCCAGCACGGCGCGGCGATCCATTATCGTCATCCGGTCCCCATTTCCCGTCAGGCGCCCGCCCTGCCGCCGGGTCGCCGCCCTCACGATTGCGCAAAGCCTGGGAAAAAGGAAGGACGACGTGCCCCTTTCCACAGCACGCGATCCCGCCGCCCGGCCACCGTTTGTGATCCGCGCCAGACTGTGCCTTGATGACGGGCGCCGCCTGCGGCCACGGGAAGGGAAATGCACGAATGTCCAAACCGGACCTACGGGTCCTGATCATCGGCGGCTACGGCACCTTCGGCGGCCGAATCGCCACCCTGCTGGCGGATGAGCCGGGCTTGACCCTGGTCATCGCCGGCCGGTCGGCGGGCAAGGCCGCCGCCTTTTGTGCGGCCCTGGCGCGGGCACGCTGCGCCACCCGGCTGTCGGCCCTGGCCTTCGACCGCGACGGTGACCTGACGCCCCAGCTGTCGGCCGCCGCGCCCGACCTGGTGATCGATGCCACCGGCCCCTTCCAGGTCTATGGCGATGCGCCCTACCGCGTGGTGCAGGCCTGCCTGGACCTGGGCCTGCCCTATCTGGACCTGGCGGACGGCGCCGACTTCGTCATGGGCATCCAGGCCTTTGACGGGGCCGCCCGTGCGGGCGGCGTTCCCGTGCTGTCGGGGGTCAGCAGCTTCCCCGTGCTGACGGCGGCGGCGGCGCGCCATCTGACCCAGGGCTGGACGGCGGTGACGGGCCTCATGGCCGGGGTCGCCCCCTCCCCCTACGCCGTGGTGGGCGCCAACGTGCTGCGCGCCATCGCCAGCTATGCCGGGCGGCCCGTGCCCCTGATGCGCGACGGCGCCTGGACCCAGGGCCAGGCCATGACGGAGGTGCGGCGCCGCACCATCGCCCCACCGGGCATCCTGCCCCTGCGCAACACCCGCTTCGCCCTGGTGGAGGTGCCGGACCTGCGGGTGCTGCCGCCCCTGTGGCCGGGCTTGCGCGACATCTGGGTGGGGGCGGGCACGCGGCCGGAAAGCGTGCACCGGATCATGACCACGCTGGCCTGGCTGGTGCGGCTGAGGATACTGCCCAGCCTGCTGCCCCTGGCGCCCCTGTTCCACTGGGGCGCCGGCATCCTCCGCTGGGGGGAACATCGCGGCGGCATGGTCGTCGAGGTCACGGGACGCGACGCTGAAGGCCAGTCCGCCAGCCGATCCTGGCACATGGTGGCGGAAGGTGATGACGGCCCCTACATTCCCGCCATGCCGGCCGCCGCCCTGGTGCGCCGCTGGCTGGCGGGGTCGCCCCCGCCCGCCGGCGCCCGCGCCGCCGTCACCGACCTGGATCTGGCGGACTACCAGCCCCTGTTCGCCCCCCGCGAGATCCACACCGGCGTGCGCGATGGCCCCAGGCCGGAGGCGCCCCTGTTCGCCCAGGTGATGGGGCGCGAGGCCTGGGACCGGCAGCCCGCCGCCTGGCGCGCCCTTCATACCCTGCCCACCGATGGGCCCGGTGTATGGCGCGGCCGCGCCGCCGTCACCCGGGGGCGGAGCCCGCTGGCCCGCCTGGCCGCCCTGCTGGTGGGCTTCCCGCCCAGCGGCACCGACGTGCCCGTCACCGTCACCCTGAGCCGCACCGCAGAGGACGGCGAGCTGTGGGCGCGCGACTTCGCCGGCCGCCGCTTCGCCAGCCGGCAAAGCCGGGGCCAAGGCCGCAACGAGCATCTGGTGGTGGAGAGCTTCGGCCCCGCCGCCTTCGCCATGGCCCTGGTGGCCGGCGCCGACGGCGTGACCCTGGCCTTGCGCCGCTGGACCCTGTTCGGCCTGCCCCTGCCCCTGTGGCTGGCACCGCGCAGCGACGCCACCGAGACGGTGGCGCCCACGCCGGGCGGCGACCGCTTCCACTTCGACGTCCGACTCAGCCATCCGCTGGCGGGACTGATCGTGCATTACCGGGGGTGGCTGGACCGGGGATGGCTGGGGCCCGGCTGATCACGCCGCCCCCTGCAACCTCACCGCACTATCGGTGATGGCCTGGGCCAGGGCCGCCGCCGGGCCGCGCCCCGTGGCGCCGGGGCCGGCCAGGACGAATTCGACATCCACCAGGGGCGGCAGGTGCGGCACCTCCGCCATGCCGCTGGGCAGCATGGCGCGCGGCTGGACGGTGACGCCCAAGCCGGCCAAGGCCGCGGCGCGCAAACCGCTGAGGCTGCCGCTGACACAGGCGATGCGCCAGGGGCGGCCGTGGCGTTCCAAGGCTTCCAAGGCCACGGAGCGACTGATGCTGGGCGGGGTGTACAATACCAGCGGCACGGGCTTGGCGGGGTCCAGCACCTCCCCCTCCCGCCCCGCCCAGACGAAGCGGTCGCGCCACAGCGGGCGGCCCAGGGTGTCCCCAGGGCGGCGCTTGGCCAGCACCAGGTCCAGCTCGCCCGCGTCCAGCTTCTGGTAGAGGAAGCCGCTGAGGCCCACGGTCAGCTCCAGGTCCACCGCCGGGTGGCGGCGCACGAAAGCGGCCAGCACGTCGGACAGATGGGAGATGACGAAGTCCTCCCCCGCGCCCAGCCGCACCCGGCCGCGCAGGTCGGCGCCGGCGAAGTGCTGCCGCGCCCGCTCCTCCAGCTCCAGCATGCCGCGGGCGAATTCCACCAGCGCCTCGCCATCCGCCGTCAAGCGCACGGTGTGGGTGTCGCGCACGAACAGGCGGCGGCCGACCGCCTCCTCCAGCCGGCCGATCTGCTGGCTGACGGTGGACTGGCGCAGGCCCAGCCGGCGGCCGGCCTCGGTAAACCCTTGGGCGCGCGCCACTTCCATGAAGGTGCGCAACAGCGTGGTGTCCAGCATATCCATCCCCGGCGACGATACGGTCATTCATAAATACGATCACAATAACAATTGTAAGCAGTCTTCAAGATGGACCGTCCAGCACTTTATGATGGTGCGTCATCTTGTTCCGCCCCTTGCCCCCGCCCCCTCGCCCGTACAAGGTTGTCAGCCCATGTCCGTCCCCGCCGCAACCGCCCCCACCACAACCGCTCCCGGCCCGTCCATGCCCTCTTCCCGGAAGCCCTCCACGGTCCTGCTGTGGCTGGCGCGCCTGAAGCCCGACACCTTCACCCTGTTGCTGGTGGGCACGGTGGTGCTGGCCTCGTTCCTGCCGGCCAAGGGCGGCATGATCGGCGTGGCCAACGGGGCCACGGACGTGGCCGTCTTCCTGCTGTTCTTCCTCTACGGCGCCCGCCTGTCGCGCGAGGCGGTGATCGGCGGGCTGACGCAGTGGCGGCTGCATCTGCTGGTGACCCTGTGCACCTTCGCCCTGTTCCCCTTGGTGGGACTGGCGCTGAAGCCGCTGGTGAACCTGGATATCTTGACGCCCGACCTGTACCTGGGCGTCCTGTTCCTCTGCACCCTGCCGTCCACGGTGCAGTCGTCCATCGCCTTCACCTCCATCGCCGGCGGCAATGTGGCGGCGGCCATCTGCAGCGCCTCGGCCAGCAACTTGCTGGGCATGGTGATCACACCCCTGCTGGTGGGCCTGCTGCTGGCCAAGGCGGGCGGCGGCTTCTCGGCCGACGCCCTGACCTCCGTCTTCGTGCAGTTGCTGTTGCCCTTCGTGTTGGGTCAGCTGCTGCGCTCCCGCATCGGGGATTGGGTGGCCCGCAACAAGAAGGTGCTGGGCCCGGTGGACCGCGCCAGCATCCTGCTGGTGGTCTACGGCGCCTTCAGCCACGCCGTGAACGAGGGCATCTGGCACCAGCTGGACCTGGCCAGCCTGCTGAAGGTGGTGCTGGTGGATGGGGGCCTGCTGGCCCTGATCCTGGTGCTGACCACCGTCATCAGCCGCCGGTTCCACCTGTCGCGGGCCGATGAGATCGCCGTGGTGTTCTGCGGTTCGAAGAAAAGCCTGGTCAGCGGCATCCCCATGGCCAACGTACTGTTCGCCGGCCACGCCGTGGGCATGATCGTCCTGCCCCTGATGCTGTTCCATCAGATCCAGTTGATGGTCTGCGCCGTGCTGGCCCGCCGCTATGCCAGCAACCATCCGCCGGGGTATGTGGCGGCGGAGTGACGGGGGCAATCGGGGCCGGCACCCGAGATTGTGCCCCCCCTTACGCTTTCGGGTGTTGCGCCATCCATTGCGCCACATAGTCGGTCAGGCGCTTTGAATCCCGATAATATAGGATTGTATCGCTTCCGCAGTGAATTTCGTCATCCGGTTCCCCGTAACGCGACTGAACCGCCCCCCGGTCGAGATAACGCATGATGACGAAATTGTATTCCCGCGGCGCGGTCATCTTACTGTCGTTGAAATAGTCGGTGCGGTTGTTAAGCCACATCCATGGGTCGCCGCTGCCATCAACAGTGGAGACGAACACCCGGGATTCGGTGAACACTGTCACCGGATGGGCAACCCAATAGTGCCCCAACCCGGACTTTAGAGGGAAATTCGCGCCCTCGCGTTCAAGGCACTGTGCCAAATCCTCGTTGAAGAAGACTTTGGGGAATGGAAGTATCGCTGCCAGCGCCACGGACGTCGTAATGGTCACCGCCGCTACGGACGTGACCCATGGGGCCTTCCGGTTGACCTGGTCGCGCACCGCAGCGATGCACAGCAGCGGCGGCCACCACCACGCAGCGGCGGTGTAGCGGAACGTTCCCTGCTCCTCATAGGCAGCCATGGTGACGGCCAGGGTGGCCAGCGCGGCGATCAATCCGAAGTGCCAGGAGAACAACTCAGCGTCCGTCCTCCGCCGGACCTGGCCCGAAGCGGCGCCCTCGATGCCACCGAACCAGAAACGGGCCAGGTAGGCGACCAGGGCGAACACCAGCGGCACAAACAGTTCCACCATCATCTCAGGGGGGGCCGACGCCACAAACAGGCGCGCGCGCTCGAGCACCACGCTGAGGGTCGCCGGCGGGAACGGACTGATGGGCAGCGTATGCAGCAACCCCACCCCCAACCCGGTGGCAGCCACCGCCGAGATGCCCAGGATCGCGGCGGAGCGCCAGGGCGCTCGCCCAGCTATCGCCATCGCCGCCAGGCCGGCCAGGAAGGGCAGCACGAACTCCCACACGAACAGCGCGTCTGAAAAAGCCGCCAGGCAGATCGCGACATTCCAGGCCAGCAAAGCCGGAATCGTCCAGGGTCGGTGCAGTCGCGACTGGGCATAGGCCGCCATCATGAAGGAAAGCGCGAATGAGCCGAGATGAACACCGATGGCGATGAACTGCAGGTGTGCCAGATCACGGCGAGCCGCCAGCCCCGCGAACAGGGCGACCATCAGCCACTGGCCGGCAACGCCGACCTGCAGGCCCCGCAGAACGACGCGGCAGGCCGCAAGAAATCCCAGGACAGACAAGACACAGAACAGGAAAAAAGCCACCTTCCACGGAACACCCATCTCCAACAGTGGAATGATGATGAGATGCTCAGGAAAAATGTCGGGCAGGTGCGAAAAATGAAAGGTCTTTAGCGTGTGATCGCGCACCGCCTGCCAGAACGACAAAACATAAAGACCATCTGACGAGTAATAGCCACTATTAATGTGCGGATGTGCCAATGCGTAAAGGACGCCAACGAGAGAAACAACTACACCGACAGGCCAAAATGCGATGGCAAGAATATTATTGATATCTACTCGCCTTATTTCCCCCATGACCCCACTCTATCCTCAGATTTTTTCCCAGAATATATGATGATCATGACAAGCAAATAGCCAATAAGACGTCACGCATGCATGTTCGCCTGCAAGAAGCCTGCTTATTCCGGGTGGTTTCGGCTAATTTCTTATACAGACCATCCCTAGGCGGCGCAAATGGCGACGACTGCGGCCCCGCCACCCGTCCGCCCAACGAACCGGTGGCGCCTCTCGTCCTCTCAGCACTCCGGCAGGTTCACCGCCAGGCCACCCAGGGACGTTTCCTTGTATAGGTCCTTCATGTCGGCGCCGGTGCGCCGCATGGTCTCGATCACCCGGTCCAGGCTGACCTTGTGGGTGCCGTCGCCCATCAGGGCCAGGCGGGCGGCGTCGATGGCCTTGATGGCGCCCATCGCGTTGCGCTCGATGCAGGGGATCTGCACCAGGCCCTTGATGGGGTCGCAGGTCAGGCCGAGATTGTGCTCCATGCCGATCTCGGCCGCGTTCTCGATCTGGGCGTTGGTGCCGCCCATGGCGGCGGTCAGGCCGGCGGCGGCCATGGAGCAGGCCACCCCCACCTCACCCTGGCAGCCCACCTCGGCGGCGGAGATGCTGGCGTTGCGCTTGTACAGGCCGCCGATGGCGGCGGCCGTCAGCAGGAAGATGTGCAGGCGGCGGCGGTCGGGGTCGTGGAAGCGCTCGTAATAGCGCAGGACCGCCGGGATGATGCCGGCCGCCCCGTTGGTGGGGGAGGTCACGACCTTGCCGCCGGCCGCATTCTCCTCATTCACCGCCAGGGCCCACAGGTTCACCCAGTCCATGACCGACAGCGGGTCGCGCAGCATGCGTTCCTGCCGCTGCAGCAGCTGGGCATGGATCTTGGCGGCGCGGCGCGGCACGTCCAGCCCGCCGGGCAGGATGCCGGTTTCGCGCATGCCACGATCGATGCAGGCGTCCATGGTGCCCAGGATGCGGTCCAGGCCCTGGTCGATCTCCGCGTCCGTGCGGCCGGCGCGCTCATTCTCGCGCATCAGCTCGGCAATGGTCAGGCCGCCCTTGGCCGCCATGTCCAGCAGTTGGTCGGCGTTGGCGAAATCATAGGGCACGGTCGGGCCCGGGTTGGCGGGGGCATTGGCCCGCGCCTCATCCTCATCCAGCACGAAGCCGCCGCCGACGGAGTAGTAGGTGCCGCGCGTCAGCTCCGCGCCCGCCGCGTCGAAGGCCACGAAGGTGATGGCGTTGGGATGGAAGGGCAGCTGGCTGCCGCCTTCCCAGCGGATGTCGCGCTCGGCATCGAAGTCGATCTCATGGCCGTCCGCGCCATTCAGCGGCAGGCGCCGGCTGGTCAGCACACGGGCGACCAAGGCGGCGCAGGCGTCGGGGTCGGCGTCGGCCGGCATCTGGCCGGTCAGGCCGATGATGGCGGCGGTGTCGGTGGCATGGCCCCGGCCGGTCAGCGCCAAGGAACCGTAGAGCTGCACCTCCACCCGTGCCACGGCGGCCAGGCGCCCACCCTGGGCCACGCGCCGGACAAAGCGGCAGGCAGCCGTCATGGGCCCCATGGTGTGGGAGCTGGAGGGGCCGACGCCCACCTTGAACAGTTCGAAGACGCTGATGCTCATGCCCGTAGCCTTATTTCCGTGCGGGCCACCCCGCCGGCCCGCCATTCACGGGCCCCCGCGGGCGTTCAACCGCCAGGCGCCTTGATACAGGGTTCACGGGATGCCCGCCACAGGCATCGCCACATCATATAATTTGATATATTTTAAAATGAAGCGGGCCCGGGAAGGCTGTCCTTCCCGGGCCCGCTGTCAGGGGGCAAGGCTGTCGTGTTCCGCCCAACCAAGGCGTCCCGAGGTGTCGAGGGGCCTCGGGCTTCCGTCCCGTGAGGCCGACCCCGGGCGGGGACGCCCAGGTCGGTCACAGGGTCAGAACGTCTTGGTCACACCGAAGTAGAAGCCGCGGCGCGGGCCATATTGCGGGGCGCCCACACCGACCCCCGTTCCGTCGCGGATCTCATACTTCTCATCGAACAGGTTGATGACGTCGAAGCGCAGGTCCATCAGGCCCACGGTGGGCAGATCCAGGGTCTGCACCACGCCCAGGTTGACCTGGACGTACCCCGGCAGGGCGGCGCCATTGGGCGTGGCGCCGTCGGCCCGCAAACCGGAACCGTAGATCAAGTCGGTGGTCAGCAGCGTCCTGTCGATGCGGTAGCTGGCGCCGGCCGAGGCGGTGAAGCGCTGGTCATGGTCCACCGGGATGAAGTGGTTGGAGATGTAGTCCAGGTCATCCTGGCTGAAGCTGAACTGGCTGGAGACGATCTTCTTGCCCTCCGCCTTCGACACCGCGAAATTGGCGTAGGACTGGAAGTTGTCGACCGCATAGGTCAGCGACAGCTCCACACCCTTCTGCGTGCCTTCGTCATAGTTGAAAGGCGTCAGGATGATGGGGGCGCCGAACTGGCCCTCATCCAGCATGTTCTTGGACTTCTTGTAATAACCGTCCAGGCCCACGGTCAGGGCGTCGGTCAGCTTCTGTTCGATGCCGACGTCGAAATAATTGGCGCGTTCGGCCTTGGGCGCGTCGTTGATGCTGCTGGCGGCGGCGGCGCTGGTGCCGGCGTATTTGGTGACGGCCGTGTTGGACACCAGCTCGAACGGCGGCGGGGTGAAGTAGCGGGAATAGCCGGCGTGCACCGTCGTGCCCGCCGTCGCCTGCCACACCAGGTTCACGCGGGGGCTGAACTGGCTTTCGCTGTCGAACTGCTGGAAGCTGTCGAAGCGTCCGCCGACGTTCAGGGTCCAATCCGGCGCGAACTTCCATTCGTCCTGCAGATAGATGCTTTCACTGTAGCCGGTCTTGCCGAAGGTGTCGTGCACGCTGGTGGGGCTGCCGCCGATCTGGTTGCCGGCGTCGTCCACCGGGAACACCTGTGAATTGGTGATGCCGGAGGAGCGCTCGACCTGCAGCAGCAGGCCGGCGCGAAGCGTATGGTGGTCGTTGACCACCCAGCTGCCGTCCGTCTGCCAGCCGCCGGCGATGGAACGGCGGTAGGCTTCCTGCGAGATGCCGTTGTACAGCAGGTCCGGCACCGGGTCGGGCTTGAACCACAGGCTGGAGTAGCGGCCGTAGACGGAGGACTGGACCGTCACCGCATCCAGCGCCTTAAGATATGTCGCGGCGGCGTAGTGGGTGATTTCCCGCTGGTTCTCGTCGATCCTGTCGCTGGGGTAGTCGGTCTGGCCGTTGAAGTTATAGCCCAGGCTGGGCGACTGGCCGGAGCGGGTGGGGATCTGGAACTGCCCGCGCTCCGTCCCTGCCATCAGGCTGACCTGAGTGTCGGGATCCAGGATGTCTTGCAGGAAGACGAAGCCGCGGCCGTTTTCCGTGCGGTCGTGGTTGGGCTTGCCGCTACCGTCGGGGCTTTCGATGCCCACCCCGCTGGTCTTGAAATCGCCCGAGGCGAAATAGTTCAGGTTGCCCGAGGAGCCGGAGATGTCGAAGCTGGTCTGCAGCGTGTTGTAGCTGCCGCCGTAGACGCTGATGTCGCCACCGTTGTCGAAGGCGCCGGACTTGGTCTGGATGTCGATGATACCGGCGGTGCGCAGGCCGTATTGCGCCGGCAGAGCGCCGGTCACCAGGCTGACGCTGTGGGCGAAGCGAGGGCTGAGCGTCTGGCCGAAGCCGCTGATGCCTTCCGGCAGGATGACGCCGTTGATGCGGTACTGGACGTTGGCGTGCTCACCCCTGATGTGCAACTGGCCGAAGCTGTCCTGCGCCACGCCCGGCGCCTGCAGGATCACCTGGTTGAGGCCGTTGTTCACACCGCCGGGCTGCGCCTCCAGCGCGCTTTCGTCCAGCTTGTAGGTGGAGGCGCCCAAGTCGGGCTGGATGCTGTTGCGCGCGTCCAGCAGGCGCTTGGCGGTGATGACGATCTCGGGCACCGGGCCGCTGGCGGAACTGTTGCCCAGCTGGCCGCTGGCGCCGGCCGGCTCCGCCGCCGCGTCACCGGCGGGATTATCCGCGGCCAGGGCCACCGTGCTGACCGAACCCAACAGAATGGCGCCCATCACCCCGGCGCGCCCCACCTTGAAAGCCATACCTTCCCACCTTTCGTGAAGGCCGCCCCAGCGCGGGCGGCCCCTGTTCCCTTCATGCCGCCCCCTTGGGCCCAGGCCAACCGCCCCCGTTTCCGCACCCAGGAATGGGAGCGGCCGGCAAGAGCGGCTGGGTGGGCTGGAGACAGGACCCGAACTGCCAAGTTTTCGTTATGTTATAGTATAACGTAACTCGGTTCTAACCCGCCTACCGGGGTGCGTCAACGGGAAAGCGCAGGTGCAGCAAAAGACAGAAGGTCGCAGGAGGACGGCCCGGTTGCGGCCGTGGCACCAGGCGCGCAAGGCTCCGCCGTCCCTCAGGACGCCACGGCGTCGGGGACCAGTTCGTACACCCGGCGCCAGTCGGCGGCGCCCACGGCGGCGATGGTGCCGGCCAGGAGGCGGGCCCGGTCCGCGTCCCCCTCGGCACAGGCGGTGTCCAGCGTACGGGCCAAGGCCTGCAGGCGGCCCAGCCCGGCGCTGCCGGCGGTGGCGATCAGGTCATGCGCCTCACGCTTCAGGCCGCCCACATCGCCGGCGGCGGCCTGGGTACAGATGCGGTCCACCCGCGCCAAGCCGTTGGTCACCATCTCCTGGACCAGGACGCGGAACTGCGGCGCCGGCACCAGGGCCGACAACCGGCCCAGCACGGCCGGATCGAAAATGGACGCGTCCGGCTGGAGCGGCGGGGCAGAGGGCGGCGGTGACGCTGCGGCTGGTGTTGAGACGGCTTGGTCGCGACCCAGCCAGAAGGCCACACGGTCGAGCAACTGGCCGTGGTCGAAGGGTTTCACCAGATGGTCGTCCATACCGGCGGCCAGATGGTCGTCGGCCCGGTCGGACAGGCTGTGCGCGGTGAGGGCGATGACCGGCACCCGCCGGCCGGTGCCGGCCTCCGCCGCGCGCAGGCGGCGCGTCGCCTCCAGCCCGTTCATCACCGGCATCTGCATGTCCATCAGCACCAGGTCGATGGGGTCGCCGGCGCCCCCCTTTTCGGCCAGGATGTCCAGCGCCTCCTGACCATTATGGGCCAGACGCACGCTGTAGCCGGCGCGGCGCAACAGCAGCAAGGCCACCTGCTGGTTCACCGCGTTGTCCTCCACCAGCAGGATACGGCCGGCGGCGCGCCCGTCCCCATGGACGCCCTCAGGGATAGAGTCATCCCCGAAAATGGGGGCGTCGGGGGCCACGTCCAGCACCGCGGCCGCGTCCAGCGCCAGCCGGGCGGCCTCCTCGGCGCTGGCCGGCGCCAGGGGGATGGTGAACCAGAAACGGCTGCCCGCCCCTTCATGACTGTCGACGCCGATGTGCCCGCCCATCAGGTCCACCAGGTCGCGGCAGATGGCGAGGCCCAGGCCGGTGCCGCCATAACGGCGCGAGATGGTCTCATCCGCCTGGACATAGCGTTCGAACAGGCGGCCGGCCTGGGCGGGTGACAGCCCCACGCCGGTGTCGGTGACGGAGAAGCACAGCAAACCTGCCTCCTCACCCGCCGCGGGCGCCACGGTGATGGTGACGCCGCCGCTGTCGGTGAAGCGCAGCGCGTTGCTGACCAGGTTCAGAAGGATTTGGCGGAGGCGCACCGGGTCGCCGCGATAGGCGGGACCCAGGGCTGGATCCAGCGCCACGGTCAGCGACAGGCCCTTCTGCAGCGCGCCGGGGAGCATCAGGCGCCGCACGCCGTCCACCAGATCCTCCAGGCTGAAGGCCAATTCCTCCAACTCCAACTTGCCCGCCTCGATCTTGGAAACGTCCAGGATGTCGTTGACGATGGTCAGCAGGGATTGGCCGCTCTGTTGCAGGGTGCGCACCTGGGGCCTCACCTCCGGCGGCAAGGGACCGGCCAGCAGCAGCTGGGCGATGCCCAGGATGCCGTTCAACGGCGTGCGCACCTCGTGGCTCATGGCCGCCAGGAAATTGGACTTGGCCTGGTTGGCGGCCTGGGCCACGGCACGGGCGCGGTCCCGTTCCTCCGCCAGGGCCGCCAGCGACGCCGCCTGGCCTTCCAGGCGAATCTGGTCGTCCATCAGGCGGAGGTTGGCGGCGGCCAGCGCCGCCGTGCGGTCTTCCACCCGCTTTTCCAGGGTGGCGTTGGCCTGGGCCAGTTCACCGGCCTGCGCCCGCACGGTGGCGAAGGCGGTGCGCAGGCTGTCGGCCAGGGACACGATCTCACGATCCCCCGCCACGACGGGCAATGTCGCGAGCGGATCCTCCTGATCCCCGGTCTCGGGAATGGGCCGCAGGCGCAGGCGTTCGGCGGCGCGGGTCAGGCGCACGATGGGGGCCGCCAGTTGCCCGGCGGCGAACCAGCCCAGCAGCAGCGCCAGCAAGGTGATGGCGCCACCGGCATAGGCGACCAGGCGCCGCAACTCCCGCACTGGGGCCAGGGCCACCGCGGCCGGCTGGCGCGCCACGATCCACCAGCCCAGGCCCGGATAGTCGCGATAACCCTTGCTCTGGCTGACGCCGATGAGGAAGTCGCCCGGCTTGCCGTCCGGCCAGGTGACGGTGGGCTGGCCATCGGACCCCCGGGCCACCGTCAGTTCCCGGCCCAGGAAGGACTCCGGCCCCAGCAGCACGGTGCCGCCCTGGGACAGCACCAGCACCTGCACGCCGGACCGCTCCGCCGTGGCACCCAGGACGGACCGCGTCACCTCCACCGCCCAGGACCAGCTGAGATGGGCCCCCAGCACACCCTGCACCGCGCCCGTCTCATCATGCACGGCGGCGGCGACATCGACGAAGCGCAGGGGATCGGCCCCTGGCGCCGCCAGCACCTTTTGCAACAGCTTGGCCTCGTGCACGTCGCCGGCATAGGAACCCTGGTCGCGCGCGGCGGTGAACCAGGGGCGCTGGGACACGTCCACCCCCTCGAGCACCCGGTCGGCCGAGACCATGACGCGGCCGCCGGGGTCGGCGAAGCCGATCCAGGCGTAAGAGGGGAAGGTCTGCTTCAGCCGGTCCAGCCAGCGGCGCTGCCGCGCCTCATCCGCCCCCGCCTTGAAGACGCTGTTGAGGGAGGCGGCAACCTGCACGTCGCGCCAGCGCTCGAACATGCCCCGGTCCAGCTTGTCGCCCGTCTGGAAGGCGATGTCGGCCATCTGGCGGGCTATATCGGTGCGTACCCGGTCGGCCGCGAGGTCGCCAATGACCATGGCCGCCGCCAGCGTGGCCATGGCGACCAGCACACCGAAGGTCAAGGCGAGGCGTAGGCGTAGCGACATCCAACCGGCGCTGTGGTTCGGGCCCGAGGGCGCCACAATAACCCGGCACGCGGTCACGATATATAGATACCGGAGGAGAGGGCACGGGTGCGCCGCGCGGCGGCCGGCCGTGCCCGAGATGACCCTGCGGCGGGATGCGCCCCCGCCGTCCGCGCAGTGGTCAAACGGGCGCGGCCGCACTAGGATCGCGCGCGATTCCAACCCCGCGCCCCGGCATCTTGGCCGAGAGGGGCGCGCCGCAACCCGTCAGGTGCCCGGTGGACCTCACCCCTTCCGATCTCGCCCCCGCCAACGTCCTCGATGACGCAACCATCCCGGAACTGCCCAGGCACTACCGGGGAAAGGTGCGCGACAACTATGACCTGGCGGACGGCCGGCGCATCATCATCGCGTCCGATCGCCTCAGCGCCTTCGACCGCATCCTGACGGCGGTGCCGCACAAGGGCGCCGTGCTGACCCAGACGGCGCGCTATTGGTTCGAGGCCACCCGCGACCTGTGCCCCAACCATGTCATCGACTATCCCGATCCCAACGTGGTGGTGGCCAAGCGCCTGGACATCCTGCCGGTCGAGGTGGTGGTGCGCGACTATCTGGCCGGCACCACCAGCACCTCCATCCTGTCCATGTACAAGAAGGGGGAGCGCACGATGTACGGCGTGACCCTGCCGGACGGGCTGCGCCCCAACCAGAAGCTGCCCGAAACCATCATCACCCCCACCAGCAAGGCCTTCGACGGCGGCCATGACGAGCCGCTGACCCCGGCGGAGATCGTGGAGCGCAAGCTGCTGACCGCCGCCCAGTGGGAAGAGCTGTCGGCCAAGGCGCTGGCCCTGTTCGCCCGCGGCCGCGAGCTGGCGGCCAAGCGCGGCCTGATCCTGGTGGACACGAAGTACGAGTTCGGCCTGGACCAGGACGGCAACATCATCCTGGCCGACGAGATCCACACGCCGGACAGCAGCCGCTATTGGTTCGCCGAAACCTACCCCGCCAAGTTCGAGGCGGGGGAGCGGCCGGAGAGCTTCGACAAGGACTTCGTGCGCAGCTGGGTGGTGGCGCGCTGCGATCCCTACACCGACGACGTGCCGGAGATCCCGGGCGACGTGGTGCTGCAGGCGGCCGCCATCTACATCCAGGCCTATGAGATGATCACGGGCGAGACCTACGTGCCCGCCCGCGATCCGGACGGGGTGCTGGCCCGCATCCGCCGCAACCTTTCCCAATACTTCTAAGCCGGGACCGCCGCCATCATGACCGCGACCGCCAAAATCCTGCTGCTGGGCTCGGGCGAGCTGGGCCGGGAGTTCGTCATCTCCGCCAAGCGCTACGGCGCCCACGTCGTGGCCTGCGACGCCTACGCCGGCGCGCCGGCCATGCAGGTGGCCGACGAGTCCGAGGTGTTCTCCATGCTGGACGGGGAGGCGCTGAAGGCCGCCATCCTGCGCCACAAGCCGGACTATATCGTGCCGGAGGTGGAGGCCATCCGCACCGAGGTGCTGCAGGAGATGGAGGCCGCCGGCCACACCGTGGTCCCCAGCGCCCGCGCCACCTACATGACCATGAACCGCGACCGCATCCGTGAGGTGGCGGCCACGGAGCTGGGCCTGCGCACCTCGCGCTACCGCTATGCCGAGAGCCTGGACGAGGTGAAGGCGGGGGCGGCGCACACCGGCCTGCCCTGCGTGATCAAGCCGGTCATGTCCTCCTCCGGCAAGGGACAGAGCACGGTGCGCACGGCGGACGAGCTGGAGGCCGCGTGGAACTACGCCGTGGCCAACATGCGCGGCGACCGCCGCAAGGTGATCGTCGAGGAGTTCATCGCCTTCGACTATGAGATCACCCTGCTGACCGTGCGCACGCGGGACGGCGTGGTGTTCTGCGAGCCTATCGGCCACCGTCAGGAACGTGGCGACTACCAGGAATCATGGCAGCCCGTGCCCATGGACGCCAAGGCCCTGGCCGCCGCCCGCGACATGGCGGAGAAGGTGGTGGACAACCTGGGTGGCTATGGCCTGTTCGGGGTGGAGTTCTTCGTGGCGGGCGACGACGTGGTGTTCAGCGAGCTGTCGCCCCGCCCGCACGACACCGGCATGGTGACGCTGATGTCGCAGAACCTGTCGGAATTCGACCTGCACGCCCGCGCCATCCTGGGCCTGCCCATTCCCCGCATCACCCTGCGGGGGCCCACCGCCAGCGCCGTCATCCTGGCCAGCCAGGATTCCAGCCATTTCGGCGTGGAAGGCCTGGCCGACGCCCTGGCCCTGAGCACGGCCGAGCATGACGTGGAGGTGCGCATCTTCAACAAGCCCACCACCCGGCCCTATCGCCGCATGGGCGTAGCCCTGGCCGAAGGCGCCACGGCCGACGAGGCCCGCGCCCTGGCCAAGCGGGTGGCCGACAAAGTGTGGCTGAGCTACCGCGACTAAGGCCGTGAACGCCGCCGCCCTAGACCTGTTCCTGCGCGGTGGCGTGGTCAGCCTGCTGGTCCTGCTGGCCGGCCGTCTGCTGGCGGAATACCCCCGGGTGAATGCCGCCCGGCTGGGCGCCCTGTTCGCCGTGGGCAGTGCGGCCTACACCCTGTGCACCCTGGCCGGCGTGCATGCCTGGGCCGGGGTTGGCGCGGCGCCACTGATGGGGCTGGCCACGGCCAACAGCTTCGTTTTCTGGCTGTTCGCCTGCAGCCTGTTCGACGACGCCTTCCGCCCCCGTGCCTGGCACGGGTTGGTCTGGCTGGCGCTGGCGGCCACGGGCCTCACCCAAGGCCTGGTGCTGGTGCCGGGCCACCATGCGGCGGCCCGTCCCCTGGGCCTGGTGCTGGACCTGCAGCCCCTGCTCTGGGCTGGCCTGGCCGCCTGGCAGTCCGTGGCCACGGCCGCCGCCGACCTGGTGGAGCCGCGCCGCCGCCTGCGGCTGTTCATCGTGGCCGCAGCGGCCCTGCATTCCATCGTCACGGCGCTGGCCACCCTGGCGGGCCCTTCCTCGACGGGGCGGGAACAGGCCGCGGGCGCCAGCGGCAACCTGCTGGACGCGGCCGGCCTGCTGACCATCGCCGGCATCATCGCGTGGTCGCTGCTGCGCGTGGGCGGCGGTCAGGCCCTGTTCCACGATCGGTGCCCCCCTGTTCCCGCCGTGCCGCCGGCGCCGGAGTCCGAGCCCGCCGCCGTCGATCCCATTTGGGTGACGGCGCTGGAACGCGCCATGCGCCTGGACCGCGCCTATCGCCGCGACGGCCTGACCATCGGTCAACTGGCGGTGGAGCTGGGCCTGCCCGAGTACCGTCTGCGCCGACTGATCAACCAGGGCCTGGGCCATCGCAACTTCAACGCCTTCCTCAACCACTACCGCCTGGCGGAAGCCAAGGCCGCGCTGGCCGATCCGGCACAGGCCGAGGTGCCCATCCTGACCATCGCGCTGGACGCGGGCTTCGGCTCCCTGGGTCCGTTCAACCGCGCCTTCAAGGCGGACACCGGCCTGACACCCGGCGACTATCGCCGCCAGGCCCTGGCCGAACCGTCGAAACGTGTGGCAACGGCTAGCCGGATTTCAAATCCGGCATGATCGCGCGGGACCGGAGCGTCAAGGCTGGCGGCCTCTCCCCCAGCCTTGAGCGCCGCCCATGCCGCCCCGTCTGCTATCCGCCCTGCTGCTACCCCTGGCCCTGACCGCTTGCGACGGTGCCCGCCGCGCCGTGTCGGTGCCGGCCCATTTCACCAGCCACCAGATCTGTTCCGCCGTGTTCGTCGGCGGGCTGGACGCCGCCACCTTCTTCGACCAGGGCGTCGCCCCGCAGATGCGGCCGGGGGGCGCCCTGACCCGCTATCAGGTCGATTACGACACCGGGACCGTCACCGCGCGGTTCGCCGGTCTGGTGAAGAGCAAGGCGGTATACGAAGGGCCGGCCGGCTGCCGCGTGCTGACGGCGGAGGATCCGCCGCCCGGGCCCCGCATCGCCCTGCCGCCGCCGGCCCCGGCCCTGCTGCCGCCCATCGCCGGACCTGACGTGGTGGCGCCCGCCGATCCCACCTTGACGGCGGCGTTGGACCGGGCCTTCGCCGAGCCGGATAAGGCCCCCCACCGCTGGACCAAGGCGGTCGTCATCCTGCACGATGGTAAGGTGGTGGCGGAGCGGTATGCCCCCGGCGTGGGTGTCGACACGCCTTTGATCGGATGGTCCATGACCAAGTCGGTCACCAACGCGCTGATCGGCATCCTGGTACGGCAGGGCAAGCTGACGGTGGACCAGCGCCTGGACGTGCCGGCTTGGGACCATGATGCGCGCCGGGACATCACCGTGGACGGCCTGCTGCGCATGACCAGCGGATTGGACTTCGGCCAATCCCTGACCGCCGACTGGACCAGCATGGCCGATCCGACCACGCAGATGGTTTATGCCCGCGCCGACATGGCGGCGATGGTGGAGGCCGCGCCTGCCAAGGCGGCACCGGGCCAAGTCTGGACCTATAGCAATGGCAACACCCTGCTGCTATCCCGCCTGATCAGGCAACGGACGGGCGGAAGCGGTTCGGAAGTCCTGGCCTTCGCCCACCGTGAGCTGTTCGACCCCCTGGGCATGGAGCATGCCACGCTGGAACTGGACGCCACCGGCACACCCATCGGCTCCAGCCATATGTGGGCCACGGCGCGGGATTGGGCGCGCTTCGGCCAGCTGTTCCTGGATGATGGCGTGGTGGGCGGGCGGCGCCTGCTGCCCGAGGGCTGGGTGGACTATTCCGCCCGCCTGACGCCGGGGTCGGAGGATTTCGGCTATGGCGCCGGCTTCTGGACCAACCGGGCTGGCTCTGCGAACAACGGGGGCGCCGCTGCCCGGCGGGTGCGCGCCGGCATGCCGGCCGACAGCTTCATGGCCCGCGGCAACCAGGGCCAGTCCATCGTCATCATCCCCAGCGCCCGCCTGGTGATCGTCCGACTGGGCATGTCCTATCTGCCCGAGGGCGATATTCTGGCGCTGGAGCGGCTGGTGGCCGATACGGTAGCGGCCTTTAAATGAGCGGCACTTGTGCCATATGGCAGTTCATCCTATATTAACTGCCATATGGCATTAAGGAGTTCGCCATGGCCCAGGCCCTACCCGCCAGCACGCCCGACGCGGCCGTCCCCGGTGCCGTCACCCAGGCCGAAGGGGCGGCCATGCTGCGCGCCGTCTTCAACCTGTTTCGCCTGTGGGGGGTGGATGACGGCCAGGCCCGCGTGCTGTTGGGCCAGCCCAGCCCGTCCACCTTCTACCGCTGGAAGCGGGGCGACATCGGCAGCCTGCCGTCGGACCTGCTGTGGCGCCTGGGCGATCTGATGGGCATCCACAAGGCCCTGCGCTATCTGTTCATGGAGCCGGAGCGCGCCTATGCCTGGGTGGCCAAGCCCAATGCCGCCTTCCACGGCAAGTCGGCGCTGCAGCGCATGTTGGCCGGCGCCCCGTCCGACCTGACCGCCGTGCGCAACTACCTGGATGCGGAGCGCGGCGGGTGGTGACGCCGCCCGAGACCCCGCCCGACACCCCGCCCACCACGACCCTGGACTGGCGCCCCGCCTACCGCATCGTCCGCACCATCTACCCGCCGGTCTGGCTGTTCGAGGACATCGCCGATCCCGCGGACTGGGACCTGATCGCCAGCGCGGAGGCCAAGACCAATCCCCGCGTGCGGGATGAGGTGGGCGACCTGGCGCTGGTGCCGGCGGCGCGCCGCCTGTCCGGCCCCGGGGCCAGCCTGGCCATGGGTGCCTTCACCCACACCTCCACCGACCGGCCCAGCCGCTTTTCCGACGGCGCCTTTGGCGTGTGGTACTGCGGCGACCGGTTCGAGGTGGCGCTGATGGAGACCGTCCATCACTTCGGCCGCTTCATGCGCATGACGGATGAGCCGGCGGCCGACGCCCAGTTCCGCGAGCTGACCGCCCGCGTGGCCGGCACCCTCCATGATGTGCGCGGCGAGGCCTTCCGGGACTGCCTGGCGCCGGACGACTGGGCGGCGGGCCAGGCGCTGGGCAAGCGGCTGAAGGCCCAGGGCAGCGACGGCGTGCTGTACCCCAGCGTGCGCTGGCCCCAGGGTCTGGCCGCCGCCCTGTATTACCCCGACCTGATCACCCCGCCCATCCTGCAGGCCCGCACCCTGCGCTATCATTGGGATGGCCGGGCCGTGACCCGCTACATCGTCATCGGCGAGGATGAGTGGCGGGCGATGCCGGAGCCCTGAACGGAAACGGTATTGATAATGAATACCTCCAGGATACCTGCGCCCTTGGAAGCCATGGACACGCCCCCAGCATTAGGCTGGGCATACATCAAAATATGTTGACGATACTTTCTAGATACTTTATTGATACGTTATCCGAAGCACATGGGCTAACGCTGGAATCACGGGAGACGCAAATCATGACGGATAACGTATTGTCAGTCTTGGCACTTCAGTCCATCGAAAGCATTTTATCAGCGGGGGGAACACAGTCCTGGGCCTTAGATCGAGCAAGAGCCAAGTCCTGTAAGTATGCGGTCGTTTGCCGAAACGCGAACCACCCCGACAGTGAAGGCTCTGAATCGCACGGCTCCGCTTTTATGGTTGGACACATTAGCGACGTTGTTCCCTCAACCGAACGGGAGGGCCGCTGGCTCGTACTGTTCAGCGAATACGCTCTGTGCAACATACCCAATCAATGGGAAGGTCGCAATCCTGTGCGTTTTTGGACTACAGAAGACTATAGCCAGATCGATTTTAATAATCTTAAGTTTGTCCCGATGCCACAAAAGGTGAACATTGAGGAAAATAGAGGGCTGACAATACAACAAGCCAAGGCTGGACTAAGTATATACTTTGGCGTTGAGCCATCGGCTATCGAAATAACAATCCGAGGATAGGCCGGCAATAATACCATCAAGAAAACTCTTAGATAAAAACGGCCGCGCCCCGGGTGGGAGCGCGGCCGTGAACCGTGCCGACGGGGATCGCTGGATCAGCGCTCCACGAAGGCCTTCTCGATGACGTAGTGGCCGGGCTCGTTCGAGCTGCCTTCGCTCATGCCGGCCTCTTCGCACAGGTCCTGCAGATCCTTCAGCACGCCGGGGCCGCCGCAGATCATGACGCGGTCCTGGGCCGGATCGAACGGCTTCTCGCCGATGTCGGCGAAGAACTTGCCGTTTTTGATCAGGTCGGTCAGGCGGCCTTCGGTGCGGAAGGGCTCACGCGTCACGGTCGGGTAGTAGACCAGCTTGTCGCGCAGCATTTCGCCGATGAATTCGTCGTTCGGCAGGTGCTTGGTGATGTCGTCGTAATAGGCCAGTTCGGCCACGCGGCGCACGGTGTGGGTGACCACCACCTTCTCGAAACGCTCGTAGACGTCCGGGTCCTTCATCAGGCTCATGAACGGGGCGAGGCCGGTGCCGGAGCCCAGCATGTACAGGGTACGGCCGGGCAGCAGGTTGTCCAGCAGCAGGGTGCCGGTGGCCTTGCGGCCGTACAGCACCTCATCCCCTTCCTGGATGTGTTGCAGGCGAGAGGTCAGCGGGCCGTTCGGCACCTTGATGCTGAAGAATTCCAGGTGCTCTTCATAATTGGTGCTGGCCATGGAATAGGCGCGCATCAGCGGGCGGCCCTCGACTTCCAGGCCCACCATGGTGAATTCGCCGTTGCGAAAGCGGAAGGACGGGTCGCGGGTCAGCCGGAAGCTGAACAGGTTGTCAGTCCAATGATGGACATGGGTGACCTTGCCGGACAGAAACGCGCTCATCCTCGCTATACCCTCTTTCCTGACTCACCGGAAAACATCGCTTTAAGCCGGGGAGAATGGCGGTTTCCCGCCCTTCCGCAAATGCGAAAATACACTGCCCTGGATCGCTGCGACTGCATATCTGGTCGAATAGTCCAGTATTACAAGCCGATCTTGGGAAAAAATTTCCTTCCCCACCGCATAGTGCGGTCAACCAAAGGATGAGGGCGGGAGCGCGACGATGCACCTATCCTAAATGGCCACCCTGTTTGGACAGGGGTTGTTTGCGCTTTCTTTACGGGATGGGCCCCAGAATGCCCTTCCCGATCCTGGGGAGAGGACATGGCCGTGGACACCCACCAATCGATACCACTGCGCGCCGACGCCGGCACGCTGATCGCCGACATCGCCTCCGAGGTCGGGCGCCTGAGCGTCGACATCGCCGATGTGGTCGGCAGCATCCATCAGGTGGACAGCGCCATCGACAACCAGGGCAAGCAGCTGGCCGACATCCAGGCGGCGACGCGCGACATCGTCGCCAGCAATCGCGCCATCGCCGGCATGGCCCAGGCGACGCAGGGTGTGGCCGCCGGCGCGCGGCGGGACATTGACGCCTCCGCCGGCGAAATCCGCCAGTCGCTGTCCGCCATCGGCGACCTGGTCGCGGCGGTGAACGCCAGCGCGGACGAGCTGGGCGGGCTGGAGGGCGCCATGGGCCGGGTGGCCCGGGTGTCCAGCGATATCAACCGCATCGCGGCCCAGACCAACCTGCTGGCCTTGAACGCCACCATCGAGGCGGCGCGCGCCGGCGAAGCCGGAAAGGGCTTCGCCGTCGTCGCCACCGAGGTGAAGGCCCTGGCCCGCCAGACGGCGGAGGCCACCGCCGAGATCGACGCCACGCTGAAGGCCCTGACCGAGCAGGTGCGCCGGCTGACCGCCCGCATGGCGGCGGGGTCGGAACAGGCTGAGCGCGTGGGCCGCAGCACCGCCACCATCGGCCAGGCGGTGGAAACCGTGGGCACGGCCGTGGCCCAGGTGGAGGAGAACGCCACCGCCATCGCCGGCGCCACCGGCGATATCGCCCGGCGCTGCGACGGCTTCCAGGAGACGGTGGACGCGCTGCACCGTGACGCGGCATCGTCCGGCACGGCGCTGAAGACCGCGACCACCCACCTGGACCGCACGCTGGAACGGGCGGAGGCCATCATGATGCTGACCGCCACGTCCGGCTACGCGACGGAGGACACGCCCTTCATCAACCGGGCGCGCGAGGTGGCGGGCCAGATATCGGCCCGCATGGAACAGGCCCTGGCGGCGGGGGAGCTGACCATGGACGACCTGTTCGACACCGACCTCAAACCCATCGCCGGCAGCAACCCGCAACAATACATGACGCGCTACATCCCCTTCCTGGACGCGGCCGTCACCCCGCTGCACGATCCCGTGCTGACCATGGACCCGCGCATGGTCTTCTGCGCGCCCACCGACCACAACCGCCTGATCCCCTGCCATAATCCGCAGTTCCGCAAACCCCACGGCGCCGACCCCGTGTGGAACGCCGCCAATGGCCGCAACCGCCGCGTCTACGCCGACAAGACGGCCACCGCCGTCAGCCGCGGCACCGCGCCGTTCCTGCTGCAGACCTATCGCCGCGACATGGGCGGCGGCGTCTTCGCCCTGATGAAGGACGCCTCCGCCCCCATCTGGGTGCGCGGGCGGCTGTGGGGCGGCCTGCGGGTCTGCTACCGCGCCTGAGATCAAGGCCCAACCTATCCCTTTTCGCCGGGCTGCAACACCAGCGTCACAAGACTGGCATACGCTGGGATTAGCATGCGGTTAAACGTGCCTGCCCGGGGGGCGGGCGGCACGCGGCTGCGGTCCCCAAACCCATGGGGCGCGGCATTCAGGGGGAATGAAGCGACATGGCGAAGGTCTACCGCGTTCTGTTTCTATGCCAGTTCAACTCCGCCCGCAGCATCATGGCCGAGGCGCTGATGCGCCATTGGGCCGGCGGCCGCTTCGAGGTGTTCAGCGCCGGGTCCGACCCGCTGCCGGAATGCAACCCCATCGCCCTGGACCTGCTGACCAAGGCCCGCATTCCCACCGAGGGCCTGCACCCCAAGTCGTGGAACGAATTCGCGGGCCCCGACGTGGCGCCCATGGACTTCATCTTCCACACCTGTGACACGAGCGCCAAGGCGGAAGCGCCCCATTGGCCCGGCCATCCGATGATCGCCCACTGGGGCTTCCCCGACCCGCAGGGGTTCAAGGGGTCGGAGGTGGAACAGCGGGCCCTGTTCAATCTGCTGTTCGGCATGATCGAGCGCCGGGTGCGCATCTTCTGTTCCTTGCCGGAGCAAAGGTTGGCCCGCCTGACAGCCGAGGCGCTGACGGCGATGCACAGTGAGGAGGGTTGGGCGGCGGCCGGCTGAGCCGGCCCTTCCCCAGCCCTCCCGCCCCGTACCGGACGAGTCCCATGATGCCGCCCGACAGCCCGACGCCGGACATGATCTTGCCCCAGCCGCCGAACGGCACCCGCTACGGCATGGTGAACCGGCGCCTGGGCGTGCTGTTCGTCGGGCGGGTCAACGCCGGGCGCAGCATGATGGCGGAGGCGCTGCTGCGTCATCATGCGGGCCACCGATTCGATGCCCACAGCGCGGGCCTGACCCCTGTGGACCGGCCGAACCCCTATGCCCTGGCCCGCCTGCGGGCGGAAGGTGTCGCCACCGGCGGCCTGGCGCCCAAGCCGCTGGAGCGCTTCATGGCGCCGGACGCCCCGCCGGTGGACATCGTCATCACCGTCAGCGAGCTGGCGGCGACGGGCATGGCCGGCGCCTGGCCGGGCCAGCCGGTGACGGCGCACTGGGCCCTGCCCGACCCGGACCCCGCCCTGTATCCGGATGCCGACGCGCCTGAGGTACTGGTGGACGCCATCTTCCAGGATTTACGGCGACGCATCGATGTGTTGTCCGTCCTGCCCGCCCACTGCCTGCTGGCGCTGAGCCAATGGCCGGATGAGGACGACGACGGGCTGCGCACCGCCTGATCCCGCAAGAGGGCACGCCCCCGGGGTGGATAATTAAGCCCCCGATGGATAAAGCATACCCAGGGCGGCCGATAATTCAGCTGGACATAGCAATCGTTGCATTTTTTCCGGAATTTGCGAAAAGCGAGTGCCGTGTTGTGACACCGCTCACTGGCAGCGGCGCGACGCCCTGCCCATAGTCCGCTGCAATAATGAGGGCCCATGGGATCGGACGGATCGGGTGCGGGGGCATCGGATCGCCGGGGACAGGCCATCGTTTAGGAAAGCGCACCGCTGCCGGCTGTAGCCGCCTGCCCTTGGGGTTTTCTTGGGGGCGAGGCGGCGCGGGAGGGTTTGCCCTTCGCATCCGGCAGACAGCCATCGCCCGGTTCACGCCGTGGCGGCGCGTTGCCGCGCGTGTGCGATTTCGAGACCGACACCATCGCCCACCCGGCGGGATCGTCCCGCCGGCACCCGGGCATTTTGCGCCGAGCGAGACCAAGACCATGGAATCCCAATCGACCGTGACCACCGTGCCGAAACCGGGTGCGCCGCCGACGGGACTGTCGCGCACCGACTACCGGGGGCAGGACGGCCGCCAGCGGCCGCCGCGCATCGCCCTGTTCATGGTCATCACCGTCATCGCGCTGGCCATCATCGGCGGCCTGTTCGTGTACTTTGACCGCAGCGTGAGGCCCGTGATGATCGGCCAAATCCTGAAAAAGATGACGCCGCCGCCGCCGCCGGTCGCCACCGCCGTGGCCAAGACGGAGGATGTGCCGCAGCTGCTGCCCGCCGTGGGCACGCTGCAGGCCGTCCACCAGGTCACCGTGACGCCCGAGGTGGGCGGGTCCGTGACCAAAATCCTGTTCCAGTCCGGCGCCACGGTGACCGCCGGCACGCCCCTGCTGCAGCTGAACGACAAGCCGCAGCAGGGCGACCTGGCCAACTATAAGGCCCAGGCCAAGGTGGCCGAGCTGGACCTGGCCCGCTATCGCGCCCTGGTGGCCAAGCAGGCGACCTCTCAGCAGACGGTGGACCAGCAGGCGGCCGCCTTGGATCAGGCCAACGCCAACATCGCCAAGACCAACGCCCTGATCGCCCAGCTGCTGGTGCGGGCGCCGTTCGACGGCGTGCTGGGCGTGCGCCAGGTGGATGTGGGCCAGTACGTCAAGGCCGGCGACGCCATCGTCACCCTGACCGACCTGGACGAGCTGTACGCCAACTTCACCCTGGCGGAAGGCGAGCGCGGCCGCGTGGCCGTCGGCCAAGCCGTGCGCGTGACCGTGGATGCCTTCCCCGGCCGCGTGTTCGAGGGCACCATCACCGCCATCGATCCCCAGATCAGCAGTGACACCCGCACGGTGAAGCTGCAGGCCACCATTCCCAACAAGGATCATGCCCTGCAGCCCGGGATGTTCAGCAACGTCACCGTCGTGCTGCCGGCCACGCCCAACCAGGTCACCCTGCCGGAAACGGCCGTCGATTATTCGCTGTACGGCAACAGCGTCTATGTGGTGCGTCCCACAGTGGACAAGGACGGCAAGCCGGTGAATGGCGAGGATGGCAAGCCGGCCCTTCACGTGGACCGCGTCTTCGTGAAGACCGGTGACCGCGCCGACGGCAAGGTCGTGGTGCTGAGCGGCGTCAACCCGGGCGACCGGGTGGTGGCCGTGGGCCAGAACAAGCTGCAGAACGGCGCGCCCGTGAGCCTGTCGGAGCAGGGCGCCCCGCCCGCGCCGGCCCAGACGCCGCGTCCCTGATCCAGCCATAGACCCGAAATCAGGACCGGCCGCGCCCATGGCGGCACGCGGCCGGTCCCAGGGAACACCCCGACCATGAAATTCACCGATCTATTCATCAAACGGCCTGTGCTGGCGCTGGTAGTCAGCCTGCTGATCCTGCTGCTGGGCCTGCGGTCGCTGTCGACCCTGCCCATCCGGCAGTATCCCAAGCTGTCGTCCACCACCATCAGCATCACCACCGTCTATCCCGGCGCCACGGCCGACCTGATGCAGGGGTTCATCACCACCCCCATCGAACAGGCGGTCGCCAGCGCCGACGGCATCGACTACATGACCAGCAACTCCGTCCAGGGGCAAAGCACGGTCACGGTCTACGTCAAGCTGAACTATGATCCCAGCCAAGCCATGACCGACGTCATCGCCAAGGTGCAGCAGGTCAAGTACCTGATCCCGAAAGAGGCGAACGACCCGGTCATCACCAAGTCGACGGGTGACACCACGGCGGTGATGTACCTGAGCTTCGCGTCCAAGGAGCTGCCGGGCTCGGCCATCTCCGACTATCTCACCCGCGTGGTGCAGCCGCTGATCGCCACGGTCGACGGCGTCGCCTCGGCCGACATCCTGGGCGGCCAGACCTTCGCCATGCGTCTGTGGCTGGATCCGGCCCGCATGGCGGCGCGCGGCGTCTCCGCCGACGACGTGGCCAACGCCTTGCGCAACAACAACGTGCAGTCCGCTCCAGGCCAGGTGAAGGGCCTGTTCACCGTGTCCAACGTCACCGCCGACACCGACCTGACCAGCGTGGAGGATTTCCGCCGCATGGTGGTGAAGGCGTCGGGCGGGGCGGTGGTCCGGCTGGAGGACGTCGCCTCCATCTCGCTGGGCGCCCAGAACACCAACAGCGCCGTCATGTTCAGCGGCCTGAACGCCGTGTTCATCGGCGTGCAGGTGACGCCCACGGGCAATCCGCTGCAGATGGTGCAGAACGTGCGCGAGAAGATCCTGCCGGAGATTCAGCGCAACCTGCCGCCCGCCATCGAGATGAAGGTGGCCTACGATGCCACCAACTTCATCAACGCCTCGATCAGCGAGGTGGAGCACACGCTGATCGAAGCCATCGCCATCGTCATCGTCATCATCTTCCTGTTCCTCGGATCCCTGCGATCGGTGCTGATCCCCGTGGTCACCATCCCGCTGTCGCTGATCGGCGCCTTCACCCTGATGCTGGCGGCGGGGTTCAGCCTGAACCTGCTGACCCTGCTGGCCATGGTGCTGGCCATCGGCCTGGTGGTCGACGACGCCATCGTGGTGGTGGAGAACGTCTACCGCCACCTGGAGGAGGGCAAGACACCGGTGCAGGCAGCCCTGGTCGGCGCCCGCGAGATCGCCGGGCCCGTCATCGCCATGACCATCACCCTGGCGGCGGTCTACGCCCCCATCGGCCTGCTGGGCGGCGTCACCGGGGCCCTGTTCCGCGAATTCGCCTTCACCCTGGCGGGGGCGGTGGTCATTTCGGGTGTGGTGGCGCTGACCCTGTCACCCATGATGGCGTCGGTGCTGCTGCCCAAGGGCGGCGACCACACCGCGTTCTCGCGCTTCATCGACCGCGCCTTCAACGGCCTGGCCAACTTCTATGAGCGGCGGCTGACCCGGGCGCTGGACTATCGTCCCGTCATCCTGCTGTTCGCCGTGGTCGTGCTGGCCAGCATCCCCTACCTGTACCTGCACGGCCGGTCGGAACTGGCCCCGGAAGAGGACCAGGGCATCCTGTTCAGCGTGTTCAAGGGCCCGCAATACGCCAACATCGACTACACCCAGCACTATGCGCAGCAGCTGGACGCCGCCGGCGGCACCCTGCCCGAAGGGCGGGAGCGCTTCCTGATCAGCGGCACCACCGGCACCAGCCAGGGCATCGCCGGCGTGCTGCTGAAGCCGTGGGGGGAGCGTGACCGGCCCATCCAGCAGTCGCTGGCGGCGCTGCAGGCGGCCTTCAACCAGGTGCCCGGCGAAAAGGCCCTGGTGTTCAACCTGCCACCCCTGCCCGGCACCACCGGCGGCCTGCCGGTGCAGATGGTGCTGAACGGCACCCAGGGCTTCCCCGCCCTCTATGAGGCGATGGACAAGATCAAAGCCGCCGCCGTCGCCAGCCACAAGTTCCTGGTGGTGGACAGCGACCTTGACTACAACACCCCCGTGGTGCGCATCCACATCGACCGGTCCAAGGCCAACGAGATGGGCGTCACCATGGCCAGCATCGGCGATACCCTGGCCCTGATGGTGGGTGAGAACTACGTCAACCGCTTCAATCTGCAGGGCCGGTCGTACGAGGTCATCCCCCAGGTGCCGCGCATCGACCGCCTGACGCCGGACAAGCTGACGCGCTTCTACGTCACCTCCGTCACCGGCGACCAGGTGCCGCTGTCCACCTTCCTGCGCCTGGAAGAGGGCACCGATCCCAACGCGCTGACCCACTACAACCAGATGAACTCCGCCACCTTCCAGGCCGTGCCCATGCCGGGCGTGTCCATGGGCGAGGCGGTGGCCTTCCTGGAAGACCAGGTGAAGCAGCTGCCGGCCGGCTACAGCCACAGCTATCTCAGCCAGACCCGGCAGTTCGTCGAGGAAGGCAACCAGCTGGCCATGACCTTCGGCTTCGCGCTGATCGTCATCTTCCTGGTGCTAGCGGCGCAGTTCGAAAGCCTGCGCGACCCGCTGGTCATCATGGTCAGCGTGCCCATGTCCATCTGCGGCGCGCTGATCCCGCTGTTCATCGGCATCACCTCGATCAACATCTACACCCAGGTGGGCTTGGTGACCCTGATCGGCCTGATCTCCAAGCACGGCATCCTGCTGGTGGAATTCGCCAACGAGATGCAGGTGAAGGAAGGCTTGGGCCGGCGGGAAGCCATCCTGCACGCCGCCCGCGTGCGCCTGCGCCCCATCCTGATGACCACCGCCGCCATGGTGGTGGGCCTGCTGCCGCTGCTGATCGCGTCGGGCGCCGGTGCCGCCAGCCGCTTCTCCATCGGCTTGGTGGTGGTGACCGGCATGTCCATCGGCACGCTGTTCACCCTGTTCGTCCTGCCGGCGGTCTATACCCTGCTGGCCAAGGATCACAAGGCGGCCGCCAGTTCACGCCGCCTGCGGGAGATCGCCGAGGTCGCCTGACGGCGCTTCAGCGGTGCTGGGTATGGAAAACGGCCGGGGGTGTTCCCCGGCCGTTTTCTTTTGGGGGCGCAGCGCCCTGGCCAAAGGTGAGCCCCCTTTTGCACCGGGCTGCTCGCGTTGACACCGGAACAAAAGCGGAACATTATCGGGGGTGGGGGAACGGCGCGCCGCGCTGGCCGGCGGCCCCGTCGCGGTGGGACCGCATGAGCCAGCGCCCTGAAAATCCTTGGTTCTGGTATCGGCGGAGGCCTGCCGTGGTGCGCGTGTTCATGTCTTATTCCCACGTCGACGAAGCCCTGCGCGACCGGCTGGAGGTGCACCTGGCACCCCTGAAGCGCCAGGGCGTGGCCCTGTGGCACGACCGGCGCCTGCTGGCCGGCGACGCGCTGGAGGACGGCATCGGTGCGGCCCTGGCCGAGGCCGACGTGGTGCTGCTACTGGTCAGTCCGGATTTCCTGGCATCCCCCGCCTGCCATGATGGGGAGATGCAGCACGCGGTGGACCGCCACCGCACGGGGCGCGCGCGGGTGATTCCCGTCATCCTGCGGGCCTGCGACTGGCTGTCCACGCCGCTGCGCCACCTGCTGGCGGTGCCGCGCGACGGTCGGCCGGTCACGCTTTGGCCCGACCAGGACCAAGCCCTGCACGAGGTGGCCGTGGCCATCCGCCGCGCGGTGCTGGAGCGCACGCCGCTGGCCAGCTGACCCGCCGCCCCTCGGGCCTTACTTCCTGGGGGAGGCGCCGCCGGTCAGCACGACCGGCGTCCAGCCCCGGGCACGATCGTTGTCGCGCAGGCGCACGGCCGGCACACCATCGCCGGCACGATCCAAATCGACAATTTCTCGCAATCTGCGAGCCAAAATGGGATCGCCGGCGGCGTCCAGCTCATCGGCCGCGCGTTCCAGTTTGCGGCGGATTTCCTCAGCATCGTAGTAGATGATGTCTTCCATGGCGGCACCCGTGACCTTGTACACATGCCATTAACGCAAAGTCCGTGCCGAACCCGCCCTAACCCTTGGGATGCGACATCAAGCGACTGTCGCACTATGCACCCGGACGTGGTAGGCAAAGCCGTTCGCGAACGCTTCCAAGATCTTGGCCCCAGGAAATCCCCAACGATGTCCCCCGTCCTGGTCACCGGCAGCGCCGGGTTCATCGGCAACCACGTGGCGCTGGCCCTGTTGCAACGGGGCGTGGCGGTGGTGGGCCTGGACAACCTGACCCCCTATTACGACGTGGCCCTGAAGGAGGCGCGGCTGGCCCGCCTGCGCCCCTTCCCCGGCTTCACCGAGGCGCGCATCGATCTGGCGGACCGGGCCGCCGTGGCGGCGCTGTTCGACACCCACCGCTTCGGCCGGGTGGTGCACCTGGCGGCCCAGGCCGGCGTGCGGTATAGCCTGGAGCATCCGGCCGCCTACGTGGACAGCAACCTGGTGGGCTTCGCCAATGTGCTGGAGGGATGCCGGGCGGTCGCCTGCGCCCACCTGGTCTACGCCTCCACCAGTTCGGTCTATGGCGCCAGCACCGCCATGCCCTTCAGCCCGCACGGGGGGGCTAATCATCCCATGACGCTCTACGCCGCCACCAAGCGCGCCAATGAGTTGATGGCCCACTCCTACAGCCACCTGTTCCGCATCCCCGTGACCGGCCTGCGGCTGTTCACCGTCTATGGCCCCTGGGGCCGGCCGGACATGGCGCTGTACAAGTTCGCGCAGGCCATCGTCGAGGGCCGGCCCATCGAGGTTTACGGCGAGGGGCGCATGCGGCGCGACTTCACCTACATCGATGATGTGGTGTCGGCCATCCTGACCCTGCTGGACCGTCCGCCGGCCATCGACGCCGCCTGGACCGGCGCCCAGCCTGATCCCGCCAGCAGCGGCGTGGCCCCCTATCGCCTGTACAACGTCGGCAGCGACCGCCCGGTGGAGTTGATGCGCTATGTCCGCCTGCTGGAGGAAAAGCTGGGCATGACAGCGGACATCCGCCTGTTGCCCATCCAGCCCGGCGACGTGCCCGCCACCTGGGCGGACATCGACGACCTGGCCCGCGATATCGGCTATGCCCCCGCCACGCCGGTGGAAGAGGGCGTGGCGCGGTTCGTGGACTGGTTCCGCGCCTATCGCGCCGGCGGGAAGCCGGCTTGAACCTTCAGGCGACCTCGACCGGGTTCAGCACCATGGACGTGCGCTCAGCCACGACGTTGATCCTGGACAGATAGTTCTGGAAGTGGGCGGTCGCACGGTGGGCGGCGATGGCGTCGTTGTCCACATACAGCTCATCCAGCACGAAGCGGTTGGGCTCGGCCTGGTCCTGCCAGATGTCCCAGCGCAAATTGCCAGGCTCGGCCCGGGAGGGCGCCACCATGCCGGCCAACAGGGCCTTCAGCTCGTCCAGCTTGCCCGGCCGGGCGATGAGGATGGCGGTGATCTTTACGGTGTGGGTCATGGGGCTCGGTTCCTTTTGAGGAGAGGCGGCGGGACCGGGAAGGCCCCGCCGTGGGGTCCGTCTTTATGCCGCGACGGCGCGGTCCAGAGCCTGGACCAGGGCGGCCGCGAGCGGGCGGTCGGATCCGGGGTTCTGGCCGGTGATGAGTTCACGGTCGACGATCACATGGGGCTGGAAGTTCACCGGGGTGGTGATGACCTCGCCACCCGCCGTCTGCAGCGCATCGGCCACGTTGAAGTACAGCTTGGCGTGCAGGACGTTCTCCTCGACCACCTTCTCCTCGGTGTTGGAGAAGACGGTCATCTTGTACCCGGCATACTGCCAGCCTTCAGCCCATTTCTTGGCAAGGTCGGCATCACCGGCGATCAGGGCGGCGCGGAACTCGCGGGCATGGGCCAGGGCGGCGGTCACGGCGATGGGGCCATGGCACAGCAGGGCCGTGGGTTTGGCCCGCGCATGGAAGTGGCGCAGGATGGCACCCAGGTCGGCATCCTGCATCAGATCGACCCCAGGCGCCTGGCCGCCGGGCACGAACACGCCGGCGTAACGGTCCAGCCCTTCCGCCACCACGGCGCGCAGGGTGCGCACCTGGTTCATCGCGGGATCGTTGGCGTAGAAGGTCCGGGCGCGCTGGTAGGCGACCTCATCCCCGCCGAAATGCTTCGCGCTGTCCGAATTCGGGTCGATGGTCGGCTTGGTGCCACTGGGCGTGGCCAGGACCACGTCGTAGCCGGCTTCGATCAGGGCCAGGACCGGCACGACGGTCTCATTCAGATATTGGCCGGTGGCGCCCCAGCCGCCGCCCTGGATTTCGATCCGCGTGGCGTTGGAGCCAACCACAAGCACGGTGCCTTTGCTCATTTCATCCTCCGTTGGACTGGGTCCGTTTGATCAGGGTCGCGTCATTCGCGATGGCCCAACCATGCGCCGGCATGACATATTCCAGAACTTTATTTCTGTTATTTTAGACATTCACATGACATTATAACTGATGCGCTACGACCTGAACCTGCTGCCGGTCTTCGTCACCCTGATGGAAGAGCGGAACGTGACCCGGGCCGCAGCGCGGCTGGGCATGACGCAGCCAGCGCTGTCCAACGCGCTGGCGCGCCTGCGCCTGGTGCTGCACGACCCGCTGTTTGTGCGTGAACGCTATGGCATCCAGCCCACGCCGGTGGCCCTGGACCTTGCCCCGGTGATCGCGGAGGCGCTGGCCAAGATCGATGACGCCATCCTGGGCCAGCAGGAGTTCGATCCCGCGAAGGCGGACCGCCTGCTGACCATCGCGCCCAACAGCTATGTCGAGTTCGCCCTGATGCCCGCCGTCGTCGCCCGGCTGCGCGACGTGGCCCCGGGCATCAAGCTGCGCCTGGTCCCCTACGGCAACGACCTGGCCGACACGGGCGTCATTTCCGGTACCACGGCCATGGCGCTGGGGCGGCTGGTCGATCCGCCGGACAATCTGATCGTGCAGCACCTGATGGATGAGGGCCTGGCCTGTGTGGTGCGGGCCGACCATCCGGACGTAGGCGACACCCTGACCCGCGACCAGTATGAGCGCATGAAGCACGTGAACGTGCTGCCGCCGGGCCGCATGCGCGCCGGCCTGTTCCAGGCCCTGCAGCAGCGGGGTGTGAAACGCGAGGTGGCGGTATCCGTGACCCATTTCCTGGCGGTGCCGGAGATGATCGCCGTCACGGACTATTGCGCCACACTGCCCAGCCTGATCTGCCGCCGCCTGGCCCATGACCCGCGCCTGCGCATCCTGTCGGCGCCGGTGGACCTGGGCACCTTCCCGGTCGACATGGCCTGGCATGTGCGCTACCGCCACGACCCGGCCCACCGCTGGCTGCGGTCACTGATGACCGACGTGGCGCGGGAGCTTCAATCGGCCTCGGCCACCGTCGCCTTCCAGGACAGGTAGGACAGCACGGTCCATAGGCGGCCAGCGTGGTCATGGCGACCCGACAGGTGCTGCCGCCACAGGGCGGCCGCCACCGGCGCCTGGATCAAACTATCCTGTGGCGCCGTTTCCAGCAGGCCGGCCGCCCAGTCGCGCAAGGGGCCGCGCAGCCAGGCACCAAGGGGCGCGCCGAAGCCGGTCTTGGGCGCGGTGACGGCACCTCGCGGGATACGGTCGGCCAGCAGCCGGCGCAGCATCCACTTGCCCCGCCCATCGCGCAGGCGCTGGTGCAGCGGCAGGCGCAGGCCCCATTCCACCACGCGCGGGTCCAGTAGGGGGGCCCGCGCCTCCAGGCCGGCGGCCATGCTGGCGCGGTCCACCTTGACCAGCACGCCATCGGGCAGATAGCGGGCCAGGTCGCGCAGTTGCAGGCGCAGCGTCGGGTCGGCGCCCCCCGAGGGCGTAATGGGCGGCAAGGCCACGGGTGCGGCCGCGTCCAGCGCCAGGCCGGGACGCAGGATAGTGTCGGCCTTCATGCCCAGCATGGCGATGTAGGCCTGATCCTCGTCCGCCGCCGCCACGGCGCCCAGGAATTTGCCCACCTTGTCCGACGGCTGGCGCAGGTGGGGCTTCAGCAGGTGGGCGGCGCCGTCGATCCAGGCGTCAGGCACGGTGGCATCCAGGCGGGCCAGGCCGTGGCGCAGCCAAGCCGGCCGCCGCCGCCACCGGCCAACGGACTCCGCCCACAGATGGCGGGAATACCCGCCGAAGGCCTCATCCCCGCCATCACCGGACAGGGCCACCGTCACATGGCGGCGCGCCAGGCGGCACAGCAGCGCCGTGGGAATGGCGGAGATGTCGGCGAAGGGCTCGTCATACATGCCGGCCAGGTGGGGCACCAGGTCCACCGCGTCCCCGGCGTCCACCCGCAGGGTGGTATGGTCGGTACCCAGGGCCTTGGCCGTTGCCTCGGCCGCGGCGGACTCGTCGAACTCCGCCTCCCCAAACCCAATGGTGAAGCTGCGGATGGGGGTGGCGCTCTGCCCCTGCATCAGGGCCGCCACCAGGGCGCTGTCGATGCCGCCGGAGAGGAAGACGCCCAGCGGCACGTCCGACACCATGCGCCGGCGGACCGCGTCGGTCAGCAGGTCGCCGGTCAGGCGCAGGATCTCGGGATCCTCCAGCGTCAAGGGGGCCGCCAGGGCGCGGCGCGCGGCGTCCGTGACCGACCAATAGGCCCGCGTCTCGGCACTGCCATCGGCCGACACCGTCATGCAGGTGCCCGGCGGCAATTGGCGGATGCCGGTGAAGGCCGTACGCGGCGCCGGGATGAAGCCGTGGCGGAAATAGTCGGCCAGCGCCGCCTCGTCCGGCACGGCGTGATAGCCCAGCTCCGCCCTGACGGCTTTGAGCTCGGACGCGAACAGCAGCACGCCATTGCTGAGCGACCAGTAGAGCGGCTTTTCCCCCAGCCGGTCGCGCACCAGCATCAGCCGGCGCTCCTCCGCCAGCCACACGGCCAGGCCGAACATGCCGTTGCAGGCGGCCAGCGCGCGATTGACACCCCAGCGGGCGATGGCCTCCACCAGCACCTCGGTGTCGGACTGGCCGCGGAAGGCCACCCCCTCCCCCACCAGCTGCTGGCGCAGGTCCTGATAATTGTAGATCTCGCCATTGAAGGCGACGGTGACGCGGCCGTCTGCCGAGGTCATGGGCTGGTGGCCCAGGGGGGACAGGTCGATGATGGCAAGGCGGCGGTTGGCCAGCGCCACGCCGGCGGCGTCATCTTGCCAGACGCCCCGGTCATCGGGCCCACGATGGGCCAGACGGTCGATCATGATGCCCGCCTGGCGCGCCAGCCGGGTGCCGTCCGCCCCCCCGAATACCCAAAGCCCCGCGATGCCGCACATGGTTCCGCCCTGTGATTCCAGGAACCCCCGTAACGGGGATATCCAGGAATACAGGGCGTTACCGGTCAGCCGCCAGCGAATTGCGCCGGCCGCCACTCTTGCTTTGGGCAGTGCCCCTTAAGCCGCGCGCAGCGAGGCGATGGCCCTCGACACGCTGGCGCTCAGCGCCGACGTCTCCGTCCCCAGGACCTGCGAAGAGGACAGGACCTCATCACTGGAGCGGTGGGTGCTGTCGGCGATGGCCTGCAGGCCGGCCACGTTCTCCGCCACCACGGCGGTGCCTTGGGACGCCATCTGGACGTTGCGGGCGATCTCGCGGGTCGCGGCCTCCTGCTGTTCCACGGCGGCGGCGATGGCGGAGGAGATGGTGGTGATCTCATTCACCGTCTGCTGGATCGCGGCGATGGCGGCGACCGCCTCACGCGTCGCGCCCTGCATGCTGGTGATCTGGCCGCCGATCTCCTCGGTCGCCTTCGCGGTCTGGGTCGCCAGGCTCTTGACCTCGCTGGCCACGACGGCGAAGCCCTTGCCCGCCTCACCGGCCCGCGCCGCCTCGATGGTGGCGTTCAGCGCCAGCAGGTTGGTCTGGCTGGCGATCTCGCTGATCAGGCGCACGACGGAACCGATGCGGTCGCCCTGGTTCTGCAGCCGTTCCATCTGCTGGGTGCTTTCCTCCACCCGGACGCGCGCGTTGGTGGCCATGGTGGCTGCACGGGTGACCTGGCCGCTGATTTCCCCGAAGGACACGGACAGTTCCTCCGCGGCGCTGGCCACGGCCTGCACGTTGCTGTTGGCCTCGGTCACGGCGCGGTCGACCACGGTGGTGCGTTCCTGGCCCACCTGGGCCTGGTCGCTGAGGCCCCGGGCGTTGCCGGCCAGTTGCTGCACGGCGGCGTTCAGGCGTTCCACCAGGCTGTGGACGGAGCTTTCCAGGCTGTCGGCGATACGCAGCGACGCCTGGCGCTTCTCACCCTCCGCCCGCTTCTCCGCCTCGGCCTGTTCCCGCGTCAGGCGATCGCGGTCGGCCAGGTTGGCGCGAAAGACGGCCAGCGCGCCGACGATGGCGCCCAGTTCGTCCTTGCGGGCCAGCGCCTCGATGTTCACGGCGGTGTTGCCGGCGGCCAGGGCCTCGGTGGCGCTGGAGATGCGGTCGATGGACCCCTTCAGCATGCGCACGATGACGAAGGTGATGGCGGCCACGCCCAGCACCACGATCAGCACGATGATGGTGGACAGGGTTTGGGTGGCGGTGGCGCTGGCGTCCATGTCCTTGATGGCGGTAGCGGCGGTGGTCCGCTCATGCGCGGCGGCGGCATTCAGGCGGTCCTGCACGCCCTGCAGGCTGGCGCGCAGCGGTTCCAGGAAGGACACCGCGGACTGGGCGTCGATGCCCAGCATGTCCTTCACGAAGCCCACCGGCTGGCCCAGCTTGTCGATGTCCTGGCCCACGGTGGCGAGCTCTGCCTTGGTCTTGCCATCGGGCAGGCGGTCCTTGGCGCGTTCCACCGCCTCCTTCGCCTTGCCCATGCGCTGGACCACGCCGTCCAACATGGCGACGGAGGCCTTGGCGTCGCCGCCGGCGGTGGCGGCGGCTAGGGCGTAATAGAGATCCTTGGCGGCGCCGTTCAGCTCGCTGGACGCGCTCAGCAGTTCGGCCGTGGCAACGAACCGCACCTCGCCCACCTCGCGCGCGGTGCCGGTGATGCCGCCCACCACCTGGTGCGAGGCGACCGCCATCGCCACCAGGGCCACCAGTCCGATGGCGGGGGCCGCGAACAGCTTCAACGCCATGGGAAGATCATCGAACCGCATCACCATTGTCCTTCCACCAATCTTGGCCACCAGTCTTGGGCCGGGCTTGCGCCCGTGGTTCTTCAATTCCTGTGGGATGGCTACCCGGCGATGATGGCGGGATGGACGGCCCAACCCAGCCGCCCACCCCACCATCCCGGGAAACCTCCCGGGTCCTACTTCTCGGTGACCATCATCTTGAAGTTCGGGTCGAACTCGACCCCGGCGGCGCTTGCCGCCGCCTTGCTGACGTAGATGGTGACCTTGGGCGCCGTCTCGACGGCGATGACGCAGCCGCCGGCATCGACGCAGGCGACATCGTTGCCCACGGTGACGGTGCCCTTGGCCAAGGCCTTCTTGCCCTCGGCGGCCGAGGAGACGAACACGGCGTAGGCGCCGGGGGCGGCGTCACCGGCGGCCACGGCGGCACCCGGCAGGGCCGCCTGCACCGCCGCCACGGGGGCGGCGCCGGCGGTCACCACCACCTTGGCGCCGGCGGGCGCCTTGGTGGTCAGGAAGCCCAGGGCCTTGGCGGCGATGGTCACCTGCTTGGCGTCCATCTCCGCAGCCCGCGCCACGCCGGACGCCGACAGGGCAACGGCCAGCGCGGCGGTCTTCAGGATTATGCTGTTCATTGGACTTCCCCCCTTAGAACTTGTACGTGGCCGTGCCCCAGACACGCCGTTCGGCCTTGGGGGCCACGGACAGCTGGGTGTGGTCCTGCAGCAGGTTGCTGCCCGCCAGCGTCAGGGAGAAATCGTCGCTGACCTTGTAGGAGACGGCGGCCTGGGCGGTCAGGCCCTGGCTGACGGTATAAAGGCCGGGGCCCTTGGCCGTCTGGTAGTACGCCTGGTAATCGGACTTCCAATACAGGAACAGGTCCGTGGTCCAGCGGCCGAAGTCATAGCCGATGTTGCCCTTCACCGTGTTCTTCGGCGTGGACAGCTGGTAGTTCACCGGCACTGTCCCCGGCTTGAAGGTGAAGCTGTCGATGGGGTTCAGCCACGTCCACGACGCCGACCAACGCATGCCGTCGAGCTTGCCGTGCAGTTCGGCCTCGGTGCCCCATTCCTTGCTGTTGCCGAAATTCTCGCCCAACAAGATGGTGGGGTAGCCGTTGATGAAATGGATGGAGCTGAAGGCGATGGACTTGTAGTCCTCGGTCTTTTGATACAGGGCGGAAACCTTGGCGGCGCCGTTGATGGCGGAAATGGCTCGCTGGTAACCCAGTTCGTAATTCGTCACCACGGTCGGGTTGACATAAGGATTGCCCGTAACCTGGACCGAGCCGGGTGCCTGCTTGCTGACCGTGTTGTTGCCCAGTTCAATCAGGGTAGGGGACTGGATGCCCCGGCCGGCCGTGGCCGTGATGGTATCGTCGGCCGACGGATGCCAAACGACACCGGCGTTGTAGGAGAAGGTGTTGAAGGCACGGTTGTCGTAGTCGGCGCTGGTGAAGGGCACCGGTGCGAACCCGCTGCGGTTCAGCCAGGTGTGGTCCCAGCGACCGGCCAAGGTCAGGCTGAGGGTGTCGGACGCCTGCCAATTGTACATGTTGGACAGGGCGAAGTCCTGATAGCCGGTTGTGGCGCCCTTGCCCGGGGAGCTGTCGATGCTGTTGTCGCGGTATTCCAGGCCGACGCGGGTGGTCAGCGTAGGCGTCAGCTTCACCAGGTCCTGCACCTGCACCACGGTGGTGTCAGTATCGGATGCCACGGAGGTGATGGCGCCGTTATTCAACAGGTTCAGATGGTAGTCCAAGTGGTTGCTGTAGGCGGTGGCATCGACAAGGCCCCAGTCTGTATTGGCCTTCACCGTGCCCTTGAAGGAGCGGGTCTGGTACTGGCCCTGCGTGGGGCCTTGCAGCGCGGTCATGCCGAATTCGTCGGCACGGCTCCAGGTGCCTTCGAAGCCGGCCTGCACATCGGGGGTGATCTGGGCCAAGCTGTCCATGGAGGCGGCGCGGCGCATGGAGCCGTTGCCGCGCAGGCCCTGGATCAGCTTGTCGGACGCGGTGCCGTACTCATCCATGTTCCAGCCGCCGGCGGAGAAGCGGACGCCGACCTTGTCGCCCAGCTTCACGCTCTTGACCGCGTCGAATTCCTTCTGGCCCTGGCTGCCGACGGTCACCTGGGCGGCGCCGACATCGTCATACAGGGGGTTGTAGGTGATGATGTTGACCACGCCGGACACGGCGTTGAAGCCGAACAGGGCGGCCTGCGGGCCCTTCACCACCTCGATCTGGCGGATTTCGGGCAGTTGCACCGGGATGGCGGACCAGATGGTGACGCCGTAATGGTCCAGGTAGACCTGGCGGCCGTTCACCAGCACCAGCAGGCGCGGGTTGTTGCCCTGGTTGTAGCCGTCCACGCCCACGTCGGCGCCGCTGACACCCCAGGACAGCACGTCCACGCCCGCCACCCGGTTCAGGATGTCGGGAATGGTGCGGGCGCCGGAATGGGCGATCTCTTCCGCGGTGATGATGGTCATGGGCGCCGGCGCCTCGCTGGCACGCTGCGGCTGACCGGTGGCGGAGGTCGTCACCGCCTCACCGAACAGGTCTTCCAACGATCCGTAGTTCATGGACTGGGCCTGCACACCGGACGCGATAGCGACACCCAACAGCGTCAGCACTAGCCGGGACGGCGAACGCGCCAATTTGGACTTCAAACGCATGGTGTTTTTCATTCTTTAACCCCAACTCACCCGAGATAAGACCAAGACGGATTGTTTCGGGTTAACTGGTTCACATGACAACCTGAGCAATATATTCTTTTGGATATTCCAAAGGGCATTTCTTATAAAATGTTTTGTTTTTAACTGTGCATTTACCATGATTACTTAATTAATTCCCTCTATATCCTTAATGCATAAAATTTTATCTGATTCATTCTTCGGTGATCGCTACTTGGGTATGTCGCCGATGGTTGGATTGGTGCCATGCGACTGCGACACTATCGGCGTGCCCGCCTTCCTGCGAAAAAGACATGTGGCGGCAAGGCCTTGGCAGGGGCACCGCCAAATGGCGCGCTCCCCTGGCCCGAAGGTTCCGGCATGCCAAGCGACACACCCACCACCGCCGCCCCGGCGGCATCCGCGACCCAGATTGGTAAAGACCTGCCCTATCTTGAGGTCGGCACCGCCGCCTACCGCCGGATGACGGCCATCCTGTTCGTGGCGGGATTTTCCACCTTCGCCACGCTCTATTGCGTGCAGCCGCTGCTGCCGGATTTCGTGCGCGCCTATGGCATCAGCCCCCCGGGGGCCAGCCTGTCGCTGTCCGTCACCACGGCGGCGCTGGCCGTGGCCCTGCTGGTGGCCGGGGCCATCTCCGACCGCTCGGGGCGTAAGGGCATCATGGTGGCATCATTGGCCCTGTCCGGCGGCCTGGGCCTGGCCAGCGCACTGGCGCCCAGCTGGCCCCTGTTCCTGGTGCTGCGGGCCCTGGCCGGGCTGGCGCTGGGCGGCCTGCCGGCCGTCGCCATGGCCTATGTGGCGGAAGAGGTGAACCCGAAATCCACCGGCCTCACCATGGGCCTGTACATCGGCGGCACCGCCATGGGCGGCATGGCGGGCCGCATCCTGACCGTGCTGATCACCGACATTTCCAGCTGGCGGGTGGCGGTGGGTCTGGTGGGCGCGGTGGGCATCCTCGCCGCCCTCACCGTGGCCACGGCCCTGCCACCGTCACGCCATTTCCGGCAGCGCGAGGGTGGCCTGTGGAGCGGCCTGACCGCCGCCTGGCGCCTGCACCTGTCGGACGGCGGACTGGTCGCCCTGTTCGCCACCGGCTTCCTGGCCATGGGCGCCTTCGTCACCGTGTTCAACTATGTCGGCTTCCGCCTGCAGGCGCCGCCCCTGAGCGCTCCCCCCGCCACGGTGGCCGTGCTGTTTCTGGTTTATGTCTTCGGCATCATCAGCTCGCCCCTGTTCGGCGGCCTGTCCAGCCGCTTCGGCCCCGGCCGGGTGTTGGTGGCGTCGGCCGTGCTGATGCTGGCGGGCCTGGGCATCATGGACATTGCCCGGCTGGACACGCTGGCGCTGGGCCTGGGCCTGTTCACCTTCGCCTTCTTCGGCGTGCATTCGGTGGCATCCGGCTGGATCGGCCTGCGCGCCCGCCAGCACCGGGGCCAAGCCTCCGCCCTCTACCTGTTCGCTTATTATATGGGCTCCACCCTCGCCGGGACGGCTGGCGGCTTTTTCTGGCACGGCTGGGAATGGCCCGGAATCACGCTGTTCGTGGGTGGGCTGCTGGTGCTGCTGATCCTGAACGCCCTGGGCCTGGCGGCCCGGCGCATCGAATAGAACAATATTTTTGTGTTGTATGTGATATATAACACATTGACTTGAGTATATGTGGGCGGTCATACTGGTGGTCACGCGGTAATTCTCGTGAGGATGTCATGGCCGCCAGCCCCGCCCACCCCTCGCCCGATGACGGCGGTCTCTTCGTGCCAGATGACGTGCCCCCGGCCCTGGCCGACCTGCTGCGGGAGATCGGGCCGCCCCGGTACCGCGACGTCCCCCTGGACGCCTTGCGTTCCGGCTATGTCGAAAGCCGCCGCCCCCTGGCGCCAGAGCCACCGGCCCTGGCCTCGGTCATGGACCAGATCATCGGTGGGCCGGCCGGGCCCCTGCGGGTGCGCATCTATCGCGCCAATTTCGGCTGGCGGCCGGTTCCGGCGCTGCTGTTCCTGCATGGCGGCGGCTGGACCATCGGCAGTCTGGAAAGCCATGACACCCTGTGCCGCCAGCTGGCGGCGGCCTCCGGCCACACCGTGGTGGCGGTGGATTACCGCCTGGCACCGGAACATCCCTATCCCGCCGCCCTGGACGACGCCTGGGCCGCCCTGACCTGGCTGGCCGCCAGTGCCGAGCGCCTGGCCATCGACCCGCTGGCCATCGGCGTGGCTGGCGACAGCGCCGGCGGCAACCTGGCCGCCGTGCTGGCGCTGAAGGCGCGGGACGAGGGCGGGCCGCACCTGAAGACCCAGGTGCTGATCTATCCCTGCACGGATCTCAACGCCGATCGCCCGTCCCACCACCGCCGCGCCAACGGCTATCTCATGAGCCGGGAGCAGTACCTATGGTACGTGGATAACTACGTGAACGGCGCCGACCGCAATGACTGGCGCCTGTCGCCGCTGCTGGCCGACAGCCTGGCCGGGTTGCCGCCCGCCGTCATCCTGACCGCCGGCCTGGACGTGTTGCAGGATGAGGGGCGGGAGTACGCCGCCCGCCTGGCCGGCAGCGGGGTGCCCGTGCTGCACACCGTCTATCCGGACATGGTGCACGGCTTCATCACCCTAGGCGGCCGCCTGCCCCAGGCGCAAAAGGCGGTGGCCGATATCGCCAAAGGCCTGGCATCCTTCGACATTTACAATTTCATCGACGGCGCGGGGATTTGATACGCTGCCCCCGACTGAAGGGGGATGAGGAACCATGGCGACCAAGGGAACACCGGCGGTGCGCGCGGTGGAGGCGGCGGGCGTGGCCTATCGCCTGCTGGAATATGACTACGACCCCAACGCCGCCGCCATCGGCCTGGCCGCGGCGGAAGCGCTGGGGCTGGATCCCGCCCTGGTCTACAAGACCCTGGTCTGCCAGCTGGAGGGCGGGCCGGGGGGTCTGGCCTGCGCCATCATCCCGGCCGGGGCGCGCCTGGACCTGAAGGCTCTGGCGGCGGCGGCCAAGGCCAAGAAGTCGGACCTGGCGCCCCAGGCGGTGGCGGAGCGCAGCAGCGGCTATGTCGTGGGCGGCATCAGCCCCCTGGGCCAGCGGCGGACCCTGCCGACCTTTCTGGACCGGTCGGCGGAGGCGCTGACGGAGATCATCGTCAACGGCGGGCGCCGGGGCCTGCAGCTGGCCCTGGCGCCCACCGACCTGGTCAAGGCCGCCAACGCCTGCTGGGCCGACATCACGGCCTGATCCCAACCTTACGCCCTGTTGCCAAAGCCGGCGCCCAGCCGGAACATGGCCCCCATCCGAACGGCGCCCACATCAAGAGGCGCCGCCGGTCGGGAGGAAGCATGTCGCATGTCCGCAGCGCCGTCCGGGCCTGGCGCCTGGCCACGGTCGCGTTCGTGGTTCTGGTTTGTGCCCTGGCTTGGAACCGGCGAGCCATGGCCGGCGCGGTGGAGAGCGAGGCCAGCGCCCCGCCGCTTTCCATCATCTACCCCCGATACGTGGAATCCGGCGACGACCCCCGTGCCGATTATCCCCTGGGCCTGCTACGCCTGGCGCTGGATGAGATGGGCGCCCGCTACACCCTGCGGCCCAGCGACACCCTGATGGAACGCACCCGTGCCGTGGCGGCGCTGAAGGCGGGCGCCATCATCAACCTTGCCTGGGTGGGCAGCAACGCGGAACTGGAGCATGAACTGCGTCCCATCCGTATCCCCATCTACCGGGGCCTGCTGGGCTATCGCCTGTTCATCATCCGCCGGCAGGACCAGCCCCGTTTCACCGCCGTGCGGAGCCTGGACGACTTGCGCCAACTGACGGCCGGCCAGGGCCTGGGCTGGACGGACGTGGACATCTTCCAGGCCGCCGGGCTGCCGGTCGAGACCTTCCGCTATGACCTGCTGTTCCGCCTCATGCAGCAGGGACGCCTGGACTATTTCCCCCGCAGCGCCAGTGAGATCTATGCCGAGCTTGCGGCGCATGCCGCCGACTGCCCGGATCTGGTGGTGGAGGACAGCCTGCTGCTGGTCTATCGGCTGCCGCTGTATTTCTTCACCAACAAGAAGGACGAGGCCCTGGCTGCCACCATCGAGGAGGGGCTGCGCCGGGCCTACGACGACGGGTCCTTCCTGAAATACTTCAACGAGCATCCGGCCATCCGGAAGCTGCTGGCCGAGGCGCACCTGGACAGCCGCCGGCGCATCGACATTCCCAACCCCGTCCAGTCGCCGGAGACGGCCGCCCTGCCGGACACATACTGGTTCGACCGGTAGAGCACGCGCCTTTAGAACGCCGCCAGCGCCGCCGCCAGGCGGTTCAGCGCGCCCACGTCCGCCGCAAGGCCCACGCGCAGCCAGGCCTGGCAGCCGGCATGTTCCGGAAAGGGCCGCGTCCACAGGCCGGCCTGGGCCAGATGCCGCCAAAGGGCGGCAGCGTCACCGGCATCCACCAGCCGATACAGCGCCGTGCCGCCGATGACGCGCAGGCCCCCAGCCCGCAGCACACCGTCCAGCGCGTCCGCCGCCGCCGCCAGCCGCCGCCGCGTGGCGGCCTGCCAGCCCAGGTCGGCAAGCGCCGCCGCGCCCACCGCCAGGGCGGGGCCGCTGACGGCCCAGGACCCCAGCGCCAGGCGCACCGCATCCAGCAGCGCCGGCGGCGCCAGGACGAAACCCAGGCGCACGCCGCCCAGGCCGAAGAACTTGCCGAAGGATCGCAGGATGACCAGCCCCGGCGCGCCGGCTTGGCGGCAGAGGCTGCGGGTGGGGTCCAGGTCGGCATAGGCCTCATCGACCACCAGCCAGCCGCCGCGCGCGGCCAGCCGTGCCGCCCAGTCCAACAGTGCGGCCGCGTCCCAGGTACGGCCATCGGGATTGTTGGGATTGCACAGCACCACCACGTCGGCGGCGTCCACTGCATCCCCAGGTGCCGTCACGGCGCGCACGGTATGGCCGGCGGCGGTCCACGCGCGGGCGTGATCGCCATAGGTGGGACCGACGATGGCCACGTCCCCGGAGCTGCGCAGGCGCGGCAGGGTCTGGATCAGCAGTTCCGATCCCGGCGCCGCCACCAGGCTGTCCGGCCCCGGCGCGCTATAGGCCACGGCCGCCGCCGCCAGCAGCGCCCGCAGGTCACCGCGCGTGGGCAAGGCCGTCCAGGCCGCGGGCGGGATGGGGGGCAAGGGATAGGGCCAGGGATTGATGCCGGTGCTGAGATCAACCCAGGGGCCGGGCGCATCGGGAAACAGGGCGGCCGCCTGGGTCAGGTCGCCGCCATGACGGATCTGGATTTCGGGCGGCATCATGCTAAACCCCAGACATCATGAGCGTCTTCCCCACCCTTTACCCCGCCCTGCCCTGGCTGGCCCTGGCCGCCCTGGCGCTGGAGGCCCTGCTGGGCTATCCCGACGCCCTGTATGCCCGCATCCGCCATCCGGTGGTGTGGATCGGCGCTTTGATCGGCCGGCTGGACCGCGCCTGGAACCAGGCGGAATGGCCGGTGGCCTGGCGCAAGGCGGCCGGCATCGCGGCCGAACTGTTGCTGGTGGGGGTGGCGCTGGCCGTCGGCGTCCTGCTGCAATCCTTGCTGGCGCGCCTGGGCGGCCTTTGGGGGACCGTGGCGACGGGCTTGGTGGCCAGCAGCCTGCTGGCCCAGCGCAGCCTGCACCGCTTCGTCGCCGCCGTGCCGCGCGCTCTGCGCCAGCGCGGGCTGGAGGGCGGGCGGGAGGCGGTGTCGCACATCGTTGGCCGCAACCCCGCCAGCCTGGATGAGGCCGGCGTGGCCCGCGCGGCCATCGAAAGCCTGGCGGAGAATTTCTCCGACGGGGTGGTGGCGCCGGCCTTCTGGCTGGCGGTGGGTGGCCTGCCGGGCTTGCTGGCGTACAAGGCCATCAACACCGCCGACAGCATGGTGGGCCACCACACGCCCCGGCATGAGGCCTATGGCTGGGCGGCGGCCCGGCTGGACGACGTGGTGAACCTGCCGGCCTCGCGCCTGACGGCGCTGCTGCTGGTGCTGGCGGCCTGGACGCGCGGGTCCGTACAGGCCAAGGCGGCGCTGTCCGCCGTCCGCCGTGACGCCGGCCATCACCGCAGCCCCAACGCCGGCTGGCCGGAGGCCGCCATGGCGGGCGCCCTGGGCCTGCGCCTGGCCGGACCCCGCACCTATGGCGACGTGCGGGTGGACGACCACTGGATGGGCGACGGCCGGGCCGAGGCCACCGCCGCCGACATCGAGGCCGGCCTCAGCCTCTACCGCCGCAGCCTGGCCCTGCTGTGGGGTCTGGCGCTGGTGTGGGCCTGGGTGCTCTAGCGTTTTCATCTCTGAAACAGCACGTCGGACAGCGGATGCCGCTGTTCCCAATGGACGCGTTCCAGTTCGGGCACGTCGTCCGGCTCGGCGGGATAGCCGATGCAGAGATAGCCCACCAGGCGCCACTCCGCCGGCACCGCCAGCAGGCCGTTCATCACCTCCGGCCGCAGGATGGAAACCCAGCCCAGGCCGATCCCCTCCACCCGCGCCGCCAGCCACAGGGTCTGGATGGCCGCCACGGCGGAATAGGCCAGGGTCTCGGGCATCGTGCGGCGGCCCAGGCCGGCGCCCTGCGCCGGGTCGGGGTCGATGAACACCGCCAGGTGGCAGGGCGCCTCACGCAAACCGGCCAGCTTCAGGCTGGCGTAGAGGCGGGCGCGGTCCGGCCCCTGGGCCGCCAGCGCCGCGGCGTTGCAGCGCTCGAACTCCGCCCGTACGGCATCGCGGCGGACGGGATCGTCCACGCGGACAAAACGCCAGGGCTGGCTGAGCCCAACGGATGGCGCCAGGCAGGCAAGATCCAGCAGGCGTTCCAGCAGGCCGTCCGGCAGGGGGTCGGTCCGGAAGCGCCGCACGTCGCGCCGCCAGACCAGCAGGTCCCGGAAATGGGACCGGAAGTCGGCGTCGAAGTCGGGGCACGGCCTGTCGGGGGCGGTCATCGGCTGATGGCCCATAGCGCGTCGAGATCCAGGTGGCGTTCGGCGGCCATGGCCAGCTCATCCAGCGCCGCCTCCACCGTGCCGTCGTAACTATCGAGGCCGGGGGCCACGTTCCATCGCCGCAGCCAGGCCGCCCGCTGGGCGTCATGGCCGAACAGGCCGTGGACATAGGTGCCGGCGATGCGGCCATCAAGGCTGACAGCCCCTTCCGCCACCATGCCGCCGCCCTCGGTGTCCAGATGCAGCAGCGGCCGGGCGCTATCCGGCCCCTGGGTCACGCCCAGATGCATCTCATAGCCCGTGAGGGCCGACCCGCTGGCGGCATCACGGCCCGTCACCGCCCGCAGGGTCTTGGCTGGGGCCAGCACGGTTTCAACGTCCAGGTAGCCCAGGCCGGCGGCGGTGCCGGGTGGCCCCTCGATGCCGTCGGGGTCGGCCACGGTGCGGCCCAGCATCTGATAGCCGCCGCACAGGCCAAGCACCCAGCCGCCCCGGCGCACGTGGCCCGCCAGGTCGATGTCCCACCCCTGCGCACGGAAGAAGGCCAGGTCGGCCAGCGTCGCCTTGGACCCCGGCAGGATGACGCCGTGGGCGTCGCCCGGCAGGGGCCGGCCGGGGGGCACCATCGCCACCGTGACACCCGGTTCCAGCCGCAAGGGGTCGAGGTCATCGAAATTGGCGATGCGCGACAGCATGGGCACCGCGATGCGCAAGGGCCCACCGGAGGCGCGCTTCGCCCAGTGGGCCAAGTCCATGCCGTCCTCGGCCGGCAGGCGGGCCGCCGCCGGCTGGTGCGGCATGACGCCGAAGCAGGGCCAGCTGGTGCGGGCCTCGATCTCCGTCACGCCCTTTTCGAACAGGCGGACGTCGCCGCGGAACTTGTTGATGAGGAAGCCGCGGATCTGGGCGCGATCCTCCACGTCCAGCACGCGATGGGTGCCCACCAGGCTGGCGATGACGCCGCCCCGGTCGATGTCGCCGGCCAATACCACCGGTACGCCGGCCGCGCGAGCGAAGCCCATGTTGGCGATGTCGCCGGCGCGCAGGTTGGTTTCCGCCGGGCTGCCCGCCCCCTCCACCACCACCAGGTCGCACTCCCCCCGCAGGCGGTGGAAGCTTTCCAGCACGGCCGGCAGCAGCTCCCCCTTGCGGCGCTGGTAGGCGGAGGCCTGGGCATTGCCCAGCACGCGGCCACGCAGCACCAGTTGCGCGCCCAGGTCCGTCTGCGGCTTCAGCAGCACCGGGTTCATGTCCACCGAGGGTGCCACACCGCAGGCGCGGGCCTGCAGCGCCTGGGCGCGGCCGATCTCCCCCCCATCCGGCGTCACGGCGGCGTTGTTGGACATGTTCTGCGGCTTGAATGGGCGCACCCGCAGGCCGCGCCGCGTGTAGGCCCGGGCCAGGGCCGCCACCAGCAGCGACTTGCCCACATCCGAACCGGTGCCCTGGATCATCAGGGCGCGGGCGCCCCCGGTGGTGCGGTCGGCCATCAGAAGTCGATCCCGCGCTGCGCCTTGATCCCAGCCTGGAAGGGATGCTTCACCGCCTGGAACTCCGTCACCAGATCGGCGGCCTCGATGATCTCGGGCTTGGCGTTGCGGCCGGTGACCAGGACATGGGTGTCGGGCAGGCGGGCGTTCAGCCCGGCCAGCACCTCGGCCACATCCAGGTAGCCGTAGCGCAGCACGATGTTGATCTCGTCCAGCACCACCAGGTGGTACTGCGGGTCGGCCAGCATGCGGCGGCCCAGCTCCCACGCGCGGACGGCGGCGGCGATGTCACGTTCCTTGTCCTGGGTGTCCCAGGTGAAGCCCTCGCCCATCACATGGTGGTCGATCAGGTCGGAAAAGCGCGTCAGCGCCGTCTGCTCCCCCGTCGCCCAATTGCCCTTCACGAACTGGATGAATCCCACCCGCAGGCCATAACCGGCGGTGCGCAGCATCATGCCCAGCGCCGCCGTGGTCTTGCCCTTGCCGGGGCCCGTGTGGACCATCAGCAGGCCCTTCTCCCGCGTGGCCTGCGCCACGCGCGCGTCCTGCACCGCCTTGCGCTTCTGCATCTTCTCGCGATGGCGGGCGGCTTCGTCATCCGGGGACTCAAGATCGGCCATGGCTACCTCCTTCCGGTCTTATTTCACTTTCAGGGGCAGGCCCGCCACCGTCAGGAACACCTGCGACGCCGTGGCCGCCAGGCGCTGGTGCAGGCGGCCGGCATGGTCGCGGAAGGCGCGAGCCAGCGCGTTCTCCGGCACGATGCCCATGCCCACTTCATTTCCCACCAGAACGGTGGCGCCCGTACGGGCGGCCAGCGCCGCCTCCAGCGCGGCGACGGCGGCGGCCACGTCCCGGTCGGCCAGCATGACGTTGGTCAGCCATAGCGTCAGGCAATCGACCAGAACCGGCCCATCGCCGGCGGCGGCCAGCGCGCCGGCAAGGTCCAGCAGCACCTCCACCGTCGTCCAGCCGGGCACCCGCTCGGCCTGGTGGCGGCCGATGCGGTCGCGCATTTCGTCATCCCAGGCCTGGGCGGTGGCGATATAGGTCCAGGGGCCCGGCAGGGCGGTCACCAGCCCTTCGGCGAAGCGGCTTTTGCCGGAGCGGGCGCCACCCAGGACCAGGGTGACACCGGAGACGGCCGTGTGCTCGTGCGTCATCAGTCAGTTCCATCCCACCCGGTCTCACGCACCGGTGGTACCAGAGGCCAAGACCGGCCGGAAGGATGGGATAGTCTTTCGACGAGACCGGAGGCCCACGGGCCCCCTGGGGCCCGCATCACCGCTGACCGGTTCCGCCGGGACACCCCGCCCCCGCGACCACGCGCAATGCCGCCGGCGGCAGGTCTCCTGGCTCACGGGTCAGGGCGCCGGCCCGGCCTTCCCAGGTTCCGTTGGAAACCCAGTGGCCAATCCCCGCGCGGCGGGGTGGGCGGCGCTCACCGTTCACAGTTGCGGGGGCAGCCATGGAGTCGGATGCCGGGCATCCCCACCACGTTCCCTTTTCATCCACAGGCGTGCCTCGTGGAACCGTCGGCGTCGGCAGGCTTACGGCAATCGCCCGTACTGGGCAAGGGCGGCGTCGCGACATTTTATCGCAAATATGCAACGGCCAGGCCTTGACACTTGACCTTGAGCGCAAAGGTGTTAGGCATAGACCATAGAGCCTATTACCTATGAGATAGGTTATCCCGCAACATGGTTCGTCCGCCACTTCCTTCCCTGGCCCGCCCGCTGGTGTTCGGCCTGGCCCTCTGGGCGGTCGCCTTGGTGGCGATCGAGGCGCAGGTAATTAGTGGACGGTTCGTTTCTGAATTCCACATCTATGCCGAGGCCACCTGGGCCTGGTGGCGGGGCGCGGAGATTTACGAGGACGGCATCAACGGCTTCCTTTACCTGCCGTCCAGCGCCGTGCTGTTCACCCCCTGGGCCTATCTGCCGCCCCTGCTGGGGGACGCCCTGTGGCGCCTGAGCCTGCTGGCGGTGTGCTGGTGGGGGGTAGCCCGGCTGTGCCGCCTGCTGGCGCCGGCGGACTGCCCGGGGGCGGGCTGGCAACGGCTGTTCGGTGTCGCCCTGCTGGCGGCGCTGCCCATCGGCGTGGTGGATCTGCGCGGCGCCCAGACGGAATTCCTGATGCTGGGCCTGATGCTGGCCGGCCTGGCCGACGTGGCGGAAGGCCGGTGGCGCCGCGCCGCCTTCCTGCTGGCACTGGCCGGCGCGTTCAAGCCGCAGGCCCTGGCCCTGGTCATGCTGGCCTTCGCCCTGTGGCCCCGCCTGCGCCTGTCCCTGGCGCTGTGGCTGGCGGCAGCCCTGGCCCTGCCCCTGGCGCACTGGGACCCCGGTTACGCCCTGGCCGAATATGGCCAGCTGGTGCGCAAGACCATGAGCAGCGCCAACCCCGGCGGCGGCGTCTGGCATGATTTCGCCAATGGCCTGGCCACCCTGGGCCTGCCGCTGGACCTGATGGTGCAGACCGTCATCCGCGCCCTGGCCGGCGTCGCCGTGCTGATCCTGGCACGCGGCACCGTCAGCCGCCTGCCGGCCCCCAAGGCCGCCGCCACCGTGGCGGCGTTGATGGTCACCTATCTGCTGCTGTTCAACCCGCGTACGGTCCTCGGCCATTTCGGCGATATGGCGCTGGTCGCCGGCGCCCTGGCGGGCTGGGAATTCCATGTCCGCCGCAACCGCGCACTGGGCTGGATGCTGGTGCTGCTGTGTTTCGCGCTGACCACCCACGTCTGGACGCGGGGCCTGCACCTGGCCACCGCCACGTGGTTCAAGCCGTTGCTGGCGTGCGGTTTCGGCCTGTACGTGCTGGTCCGCTGGGTGCCTTCCCGGCCTGCCACAGGCCCTCAGGACGCCACCCAGGATGCACTGCGGGAGAGCTTGGCAATTCAAGGTTAGCCGCCTTTACAATTCCCTTCGCCGAAAGATGCAGTGACGCAGACCACAGTTTTGCGATTTGGTGGCGATTGGTCGCGGCATGCCTAAATTCGAACCGTTGCGTATCGAAGTAGGTTCCCCTTAACCGTCAAGCGCGTTAATTATTTGGGGCTGTGCCGGGCGGGGGGCGACCTCGGCCCCTGGGCGTAGCGTTGCATTTTTCCGCATCGCATTGCCGGAGCCCCGTCCTCATGTGGATCGTCGCCTACGCCCTGAGGCGTCCTTATAGTTTCGCCGTGCTGGCCGGCCTGATCACGCTGCTGGGCGTGCTGAGCCTGTTCCGGATGCCCACGGACATCTTCCCCGAGGTGGAGATCCCCACGGTCACCGTGGTGTGGAGCTACTCGGGCCTGGACGCGCAGGAGATGACGGGCAAGATCACCGCCTTTGGTGAGCTGGCCATCATCAACACCGCCGACAACGTGGCGGAGGTGGAATCCGAGACGTCCAACGGCGTGGGCATCATCCGCACCACCTTCCAGCCGGGCGTGAACATCGACCTGGCCATCTCGCAGATCTCCGCCATCTGCCAGACCATCCTGAAGCGCATGCCCACGGGCACTCAGCCGCCGCTGATAGTGCAGTACAGCCGGTCCTCCGTGCCCATCCTGCAGCTGGCCCTGTCGTCCGACACAATGTCCGAGGCGCAGCTGTACGACTATGGCCGCATCACCATCCGGTCGCAGATCAGCGACATCCCCGGCATGCGGCTGCCCCTGCCCTACGGCGGCAACGCGCGCCAGATCATGGTCGACATCGACCCGGACAAGCTGCGCAGCTATGGCCTGACCCCCAATGACGTCAATAAGGCCATCACCGCCCAGAACCTGAACCTGCCGTCCGGTACCGCCAAGATCGGCGACACCGAATACCAGGTGGGCCTGAACAGCTCGCCCATCGCCGTCGATACCTTCAACGACATCCCCCTGCGCGACGTGAACGGCCGCACCGTGTTCATGCGCGACGTGGCCAATGTCCGCGACGGCGCCGCCGTGCAGACCAACGTGGTGCATGCCGACGGCCAGCCCGCCGTGCTGCTGACCATCATGAAGCTGGGTGGCGCCAGCACCCTGGCGGTGGTGGACGAGGTCATGCGCCGGCTGCCGGAGATCCGCAAGGCGGCGCCCGAGGGCATGCGCATCCAGCCGCTGTTCGACCAGACCACCTTCATCAAGCACGCCATGGAAGGCATCCAGCACGAGGGCTTGATCGTCGGCGCCCTGGTGGCCATCCTGATCCTGCTGTTCCTGGGTGGTTGGCGCAGCACGGCCATCGTGCTGACCTCCATCCCGCTGTCCATTCTGACGGCCGTGGCCGTGCTTTCCATGGCCGGCCACACCCTGAACGTGATGACCCTGGGCGGCCTGGCGCTGGCCATCGGCATCCTGGTGGACGACGGCACCGTGGCCATCGAGAACATCCACCGGCACATCGGCATGGGCAAGCCGCTGCGCCAGGCCATCCTGGAAGGCTCGGACGAGGTGGCCTTCCCGGCCCTGGTTTCGACGCTGTGCATCTGTATCGTGTTCGTGCCCATCTTCTTCCTGCACGGTATCGCCAAGTACCTGTTCTCGCCCCTGGCGCTGGCCGTCATCTCCTCCATGCTGATGAGCTACGTGCTGTCGCGGACCCTGGTCCCGGCCATGGCCGCCTGGCTACTGCCGGCGGAACTGCGCGGCCACGGCCATGGCGAGGAGGGCAACCATGGCCACGTTGCGCCCACGACCGGCCTGGCCGGCGCCTGGGCGCGCTTCCATACCGGGTTCGAGCGCGGCTTCGAGGGCCTGCGCCAGCGGTACCTGAGGGTGCTGGGCGGCGGCCTGTCACGGCCGTGGATGGTAACCGGTTTCGCCGTGGTGCTGCTGGTCTGTGCCGCCGCCACCATTCCCTTCGTCGGCACCAACTTCTTCCCCGAGGTCGATGCCGGCCAGTTCCGCCTGCACGTCCGCACCCCCGCCGGCACCCGGCTGGAGGAAGCGTCGCGTCAGTTCGGCGCCATCGAGCGGTCCATCCGCAAGATCATCCCGCCAGAGGAACTGGGCCTGATCATCGACAACATCGGCCTGCCCGACCCGGTGAACCTGGGCCTGACCGACAGCGTCACCGTCAGCTCCGCCGACGGTGAAATCCTGGGTGCCCTGACCGAGAAGCGGTCGCGGCCCACCCATGAGTATGTCGAGCAGATCCGCGCCATGGTGGCCAAGGATTACCCGGGCGTTGAGATCTTCCAAAAGCCCGGCGACATCACCAGCCAGATCCTGAACGGTGCCGTGCCCACCCCCATCGACATCCGCATCATCGGCACGGCCCGCGGGCCCAACGCCCTGATCGCGGAGGACCTACGCCAGCGCTTCAAGAACATCCCGGGCCTGGTGGACGTGACGCTGCGCCAGGTGACGGCCACCCCGGCCTACCGCATCGAGGTCGACCGGGCCCGCGCCGCCGAGCTGGGCCTGACCCAGAACGACGTGGCGCAGGAGGTGCTGGTGTCGCTGGCGTCCTCCGGCGTGGTCAATCCCAGCTACTGGATGGATGTCAATTCGCTGGTCATCTACCCGGTCGTGGTGCAGTCGCCGCAGCGCCTGATGGCCTCGGCCGAGGATCTGCTGAACACTCCCATCCATTCCACACGGGTGACCACGCCGGTGCTGCTGCGCAATGTCGCCAAGCTGGTGCCGACCAAGGTGGCCGCGGACATCAGCCGCACCTCCTTCGCCCCCCGCTACGACGTCATCGCCAACGTCTCCGGCCGTGACCTGGGCTCGGTCGGCCGCGACATCAAGGCCGCCATCGACGCCGTGCGCCCGCAGCTGAAGCCCGGCAACCGCATCGAGATGGGCGGCCAGATCAAGACCATGGAACAGGCCTACGGCGACATCGCCGCCGGCATGGCCCTGGCCGTTGTCTTCGTCTACATGCTGATGGTGGTGAACTTCCAGTCGTGGCTGGACCCGCTGATCGTGCTGGGGGCCACCCCCGCCGCCATCCTGGGCGGCGCCGTCATGCTGCTGCTGACCGGCACCACCTTCAGCGAACCGGCCCTAATGGGTATGATCATGGTCATTGGTGTCGCCACCGCCAACAGCGTGCTGATGGTATCCTTCGCCAACCAGCGGCGCGAACAGGGCCTGACACCCCTGGACGCCATGGCGGAGGCAGGCGGCGCCCGCCTGCGCCCCGTCATGATGACGGCGCTGGCCATGGTGCTGGGCATGATCCCCATGGCCCTGGCGCTGAGCGAGGGTGGCGAGCAGAACGCCCCCCTGGCCCGCGCGGTGATGGGCGGGCTGCTGTTCTCGACACCCATGACCCTGCTGGCGGTTCCAGCGTTGTACGTCCTGCTGCATCGCCGGCGCCATGCCGTGCTTGCCACCACCACCGTTCCCGCCGGCTCGGCCGCCGAGTGATTTTAGGAGTCTGATGATTATGAGCGCCGCCCCTAAGACCACCGTCCGCCGCCGGTCCTGGATGCTGGGCACCGCCGTCGTGGCCCTGGCCGCCATCGGCCTGGTGTCTGCCCCCCACCTGGCCAGCGGCACCAAGGCCCCGCCGGAAGCCCGGCCGCAGGCCCCGCTGCAGGTGAAGACCACCAACCCCAAGCCCGTCAAGTCGTCCGACGGCCTGCTGCTGCCGGCCCAGACCCAGGCCCTGACGGAATACACCGTCTACGCCCGCGTCTCCGGCTATATCGGCAAGCGCCTGGTGGACATCGGCGACGTGGTGAAGGCTGGCCAGACCCTGGCCGTCATCGAGGCGCCCGACCAAGACCAGCAGCTGATGCAGGCCCGCGCCTCGCAGCACCAGGCGGAAGCCAATCTGGCCCTGGCCAAGTCCAACTACAGCCGGTCCAAGTCCCTGCTGGGCGACGGCTGGGTGACGCGCGAGACCTATGACACGCGCGAGTCCGCCCTGAACGCTGCCCAGGCCGACCTGGAGGCCGCCATCGCCAACGTGAAGCGGCTGGAGCAGCTGACCGCCTACAAGACGGTGACGACGGCCATCGACGGCATCATCACCCAGCGCCTGGTGGAACAGGGCGACTTGGTGGTGGCCGACGCCAGCAGCGGCAAGGCCCTGTACCAGGTGTCGCGCCAGGACCACCTACGCCTTGTCATCGACGTGCCTCAGGGCCAGGTGCCAGCCGTGGCGGTGGGCGCCGCGGTGGACGCCAGCTTCGTGGAGTTCCCCGGCCGCAGCTTCCCGGCCAAGGTGGTGCGCATCTCGCACGCGGTGGATAGCACCAGCGGCACCATGCGGGTGGAGGCCGACCTGCCCAATCCCGACCTGACCCTGCCGGCCGGCATGCGCGGCAACGCGCATTTCCCCGAGGCCGGCGCCCGGGTGCTGGCCCTGCCGGTGAACACCATCGTCACCCGGCCGGAAGGCAAGCGCGTCGCCGTGGTCGATGGCGAGGGCAAGGTGCGTTTCCACCCCGTGACCCTGGGCCGTGAGTTCAACACCACGGTCGAGGTGGTGGGCGGCGTCAGCGACAAGGACCGCGTGGTGCTGAACCCCAACACCATGCTGAACGACGGCGACGCCGTGACGGTGGCGGAAGACGCGCCCAAGGACGGCGCGGCGAAGTAAGGGCCTGGCGTCATCGAAAAAAACAAGCGGCCGCTCCCCCCCAGGAGCGGCCGCTTGCTGTTGCGCCGGATGGGCCGGCACCTGGTACAAGCGTAAGGATGAGCCTTACCAGGGCTCGCAGCCCTGGCACTCGATCGGGCTGGCCATGGCGACCTCGCGCTCAGCCGTCATGTGGCTGGTGGCATAGACGCCGACACCGACCAAAACCAGGCACGCCATAACGATCTTCTTGAAAGACATGGATTTTCCCCCATCAAAGCGCCGGTCGGGACAATCCCGATGGCAGGCGAAAGCAGGGGAAAGCAAACCTCGGGCCACTTTTCAGACCCTCTACCATCAGGACAGTTTTCAGGTCTTGAAACGGCAAGCCATTGTTAATCCGTTAAGATTTGAGTTATTAGGAAAGTGGCGGCGCAGTCGCGGGCAATATTATTATTGCCGGTGGGCAATAACGTCTCTTGGCGGGTAGGCAGAAATGACCCATCCTATCGCTCTTTTCCGTCGATTGGGGGCCTGACCCGTGGGCGCCACCGCGAGTTTAATTGGCAGCTTGTTCTTAAGCGTTATCGCGAGTGGTACTGGCCTGTCCAGCGCCGTGGATCAACCCAGCGGCAAACCGGTTATTCAGTTCCTCTATCCTGACGTGGGTCCTTTTCTGCAGGGCGTTTCGGATGGCGAGGCCGTGCGCGGCCCCATCGCCGCCCGGGTAGAGGCATTGGCCGCCAAGGCCGGGTATGAGATCAGCTGGCTAGGGCCCATCCCCCGCAACCGTATTCTCGCGGACTTGCAGGACGGCAGGGCGGCCTGCACCCCCAACGTCATCAAGACACCGGACCGCGAGGCGCGGTTCAAGTTCACCAAGCCCATTTTCCCGCAGATTGACTGGGTGGTCATCACCAAGAAGAACGCGGAGTGGATCAAGGCCTATCCTTCGATCCAAGCGCTGCTGCGCGACAAGGCCCGTGTCTATGGCAGCATGCTGGGCGCGTCCAAGGGGCCGGTGATAGACGCCATGACGGCCGAGGAGGCCAGTCACGTCCGCCCCATCCGCGGCACGCCGTCGGATCTGGTGAAGATGATCGCGTCCGGACATGTGGATTACAGCATCGTATCCGGTTCGGAGGACGCCAAGGCGGCCGCCATCTCGGCCGGCGTCGATCCATCGGAGATCGTCGCCGTCCACTTTCCCGAACTGTCCGCCGTGGGCGCCGGGCGCATCATGTGCGCGCAGACGGTGGGCGACGACCTGATCGCCGCCTTTGACCGGGCGCTGGCTGGCGCACGTTGAACCGGCGTGGGCCCAAGACGGGTGGACGGCAGCGGCCCGGCGGCCCATAAAGGCGGAACGTCCTGTTCTTTCCGGTCTTTCTCGCTGCGATGACGCCCGACACCACCCCGCACGTCCCCGATTCCGAATCCCACAGCTGGGATCCCGACCTGCTGCTGGCCGTCGCCACGACGGAGGAAGGCTGCGCCACCTTGGCCCAGCTGGGCCTGGTGCGCCCTCGCCAAGCGGCGGCCATGGGGCTGGTGCCCCTGCCCCTGGTCTTTCCCGACAAGGAACAGGTTTGGGTGGAGGAGGCGCGGCGGGACGAGCTGCTGGCCACCATCCAGCGCCGGGCGTCCGAAGCCGTGGTGCGCCCTGCCCTTCTGGCCGCCGCCCGTCCGCCCCTGCGGGAGGCGGGATTTGAGATCACCCCGGCCATCGTTCCCGACCGCGTCCGCGTCAGCCAGAGGCTGGAGGTGCGGCTGCCCAGCCTCCCTCATCCCTATCGCCTGAACGTGGACCGCACCTTCTCCGTCGGTGAGCTGTCTGGCCTGGACGGCACGGCCCTGGTCGACCTGGTCAGCACCGATGGCAAGCTGAACGGGCGTCGGCGCGACGCTGAAAGCAGCCTGGCCCGCCGCCTGGCCGAGATCGAGGCGGAGGTGTCAAGCGACGCCGAAGCCCTGGCCGAGATCCGCGACCGCCTGTGGCGCGCCACCCACCACCTGACGGACGCGCCGTCGGTGCTGCGCCGGTGGGAACGGGAGGTGGCCGCCTGGGCGCAGGACCGCATCCACGCCCGCGGCCGCAGCTTCGTCGACAGCCATTTCGACCTGAAGCGCTATGAGGACCTGTTCCCCCTGGCGCGCAGCATGCCCCGCCGCCTGGTGCTGGTGGTGGGGCCGACCAATTCCGGCAAGACCCACCGCGCCATGCAGGCGCTGAAAGACGCCCGCAGCGGCGCCTACCTGGCGCCCTTGCGCCTGCTGGCGCTGGAGATCATGGATCGCCTGAACAAGGAGGGCGTGGCCGCCAACCTGGTGACGGGCGAGGAGGAGATCCGCGTGCCCGGCGCCCGCATCACCGCCTCCACGGTCGAGATGCTGGATCCGGAGAGCCGCCTGGAGGTGGCCGTCATCGACGAGGTCCAGATGCTGGCCGATGCGGAGCGCGGCTGGGCCTGGTCCGCCGCGCTGGTGGGCGTGCCGGCGGAGACGGTGTACCTGCTGGGCTCCCCGGACATCCGCCCGGTGGTCGAGCGCATGGCCCAGTACCTGGGCGAACCGCTGGAGGTGGTGGAGCTGGAGCGCAAGACGCCGCTGAAGCTGATCGACCGCCGGCTGGAGTGGAGCGACGTGCAGGCGGGCGACGCCTTGATCGCCTTTTCCCGGCGAGAGGTTCATTCCGTCCGCGAAACCATCCGCGCCAAGGGCCTGAGCGCCGCCGTGATCTATGGCGCCCTGGCGCCCGAGGTGCGCCGGCGGGAGGCGGAGCGTTTCACCACTGGCGAGGCCGACGTGGTGGTGGCGACGGATGCCATCGGCATGGGCCTGAACCTGCCGGTGCGCCGCGTGCTGTTCACCAGCCTGGAGAAGTTCGACGGGCACGAGGTGCGGCCCCTGTCGGGATCGGAGGTGCGGCAGATCGCCGGCCGAGCCGGCCGTTATGGCAAGTTCGAGGTGGGGGAATACGGCGTCGTCGGGCGCGGCAGTCCCAATGCCCTGCGCCACATGTACAAGGCGGCGGATGAGAAGGTGCACGCCGCCCTGCCCCTGACCCTGCGGCCCACCCGCGCCATGATGGAACGCCTGGCGACCTATGTCGGCACCGACCGCCTGGTGCCCCTGGTGGACTGCTTCGCCGCCGCTGATACCAAGGGGTCACCCTACGCCCTGGCCGACCTGGCGCCGGTGCGCAAGATGGCGGTGGCCCTGGACGCCCGCCGCCTGGACTTCGACCGCCGCCTGACCCTGCTGTTCATGCCGGCGGACCTGGACCGCGAGACCGACGCCGACCTGGTCTATGGCATTTGCCGCGCCCTGGAGCGGGAACAGCCCCTGCCACTGGACAGCGTGGCCGGCAAGCGCATCGACAGCCTGGATGACCTGGGGCTGGAGGCACAGTCACGCATCTGCGACCTTTATTACTGGGCGACCCGCAAGTTCTCCGCCTACTTCCCCGACCGTGAGGCCGTCACCGAGCGCCGCGCCGCCGTGGCCGAACGCCTGGCCCAGGTCCTGGCCATGCGCAGCCGCGCCCGCGCCGCCGGTGAAGGCCCCCACAAGCCCAAGCCCGGTTTCAGGGGAGCGCCCCGGAAGCGCTATGGGCCCAAGCGGAAGTAACGGTCAGGCGAAGCTCAGCGCGTGTGAGATGGCGGCCGCCGTGCTTTGCAGGGCGGGCAGGAACTCCTCCCGCAACTGCGCCTCCGTCACGCGCGAAGCGTGGGTGCTGACGTTCATGGCGGCGATCAGGGCGCCGCCCCGTCCCCGGATGGGCACGGCGATGGAGCGCAGGCCATCCTCCAGTTCCTGGTCCACCAGGGCCCAGCCTTGGCCGCCGGCCTGGCGCACGGCGGCCTTGACCGCGTCCGCCTTGATGTCCGGCGTGGCGGCCAGGACGGCGTCCAGGTCCGCATCGGGCAGGGCCGACAGCAGCACCCGGCCCATGGAGGTGCGGGCGGCCGGCAGGCGGGTGCCGATGCTGATCTCGATGGACATGATGCGCTTCATGGGCACGCGCACGACATAGACGATGTCCGTGCCGTCCAGCACGGAGATGGAGCAGGATTCCTGCACCCGGCCCACCAGTTCCTGCATGAAGGGCTGGGCCACCCCCGTCAGGGTCAGGGACGACAGGTAAGCCAGGCCCAGGTTCAGCACCTTGGGCCGCAGGCTGAACAGCTTGCCATCGAAGGCGACGTAACCCAGCGCGCACAGGGTGTGCAGCAGGCGCCGCGCGGTGGCGCGCGTCACGTCGGCGCGCTTGGCCACCTGCGACAGGGTCATGGGCGTGTGGGTCGCGCCGAAGGCCTCGATCACCGACAGGCCGCGCGCCAGGGCGCGGACGAACTCGCCCCCCTCTTCCCCGGCTTCCACATCCACGTCCGTCATCTGCCGCATCCCCACCACGCAGGCGCGCCGCCCCACGGGCCGTTGACAGGCCGGGGCGCCAGGTTCATTGTGATGTTCATTATACGGACATTTGTACGCTAGACGAACAAAAAGATGCGGCCGCTTAAAAAAAGTGGCCGGCGACTTCCCTGGGGAGGGGACAGCTGACAGTGCCCAGGCGTGGCCGCCGCCAGGACGGCTGCCACCGGGCACCAGCCAGGCCCCCTTCCTTCGCGACGACGAAGGAGTGCGTATTCCATGACCGAAGTCTTCATCTGCGACGCGATCCGGACCCCCATCGGGCGCTACGGCGGCGCCCTGTCGTCGGTGCGCGCGGACGACCTGGCGGCCGTGCCGCTGCGGGCGTTGATGGCGCGCAACGCCCAAGTGGACTGGGACGCGGTGGGCGATGTCGTCTTCGGCTGCGCCAACCAGGCGGGGGAGGACAACCGCAACGTGGCCCGCATGGCGGCGCTGCTGGCGGGCCTGCCGGTCGGCCTGGGCGGCACCACCGTCAACCGCCTGTGCGGATCGGGCATGGACGCTGTCGCCATGGCCGCCCGCGTGGCGGCCCTGGGCGAGGCGGACGTGATGATCGCCGGCGGGGTGGAAAGCATGTCCCGCGCGCCCTTCGTCATGGGCAAGGCGGAGGATGCCTTTTCCCGCAAGGCCGAGATCTTCGACACCACCATCGGCTGGCGCTTCGTCAACAAGGCGATGAAGGCGGCCTATGGTATCGACAGCATGCCGGAGACGGGCGAGAACGTGGCCGAGGACTTTGGCGTTTCCCGCGCCGACCAGGACGCCTTCGCCATCGTCAGCCAGCGGAAGGCCGCCGCCGCCCAGGCGCGCGGCCGGTTTGAGCGGGAAATCGTCCCCGTCACCATCCCCCAGCGCAAGGGTGAGCCCAAGGTGGTGGCCACGGATGAGCATCCCCGCCCCGACACCACGCTGGAGGCGCTGGCCAAGCTGAAAGGCGTGGTGAAGGCCGAGGGCACGGTGACCGCCGGCAACGCGTCCGGCGTGAACGACGGGGCGGCCGCCCTGCTGCTGGCCTCAGCCGAGGGTGTGCGCAAGTACGGCCTGACGCCCCTGGCCCGCTTCGTCGGGGCCGCCACCGCCGGCGTGCCACCGCGCGTCATGGGCATCGGCCCGGCGCCGGCGACGCAGAAGCTGCTGGCCCGCCTGGGCCTGACCATCGGCGACATCGACGTGGTCGAGCTGAACGAGGCTTTCGCCAGCCAGGGGCTGGCCGTGCTGCGCCAGCTGGGCATCGCCGACGACGACGCGCGGGTGAACCCCAACGGCGGCGCCATCGCCCTGGGCCATCCCCTGGGCATGTCCGGCGCCCGCCTGGTCGCCACCGCCGCCCACGAACTGGCCGGATCGGACGCCAGGCGCGCCCTGTGCACCATGTGCATCGGCGTGGGCCAAGGCATCGCCAGCGTCATCGAACGGGTCTGATCACCCCCAGGCCCTGAGCATACCGGAGTGTCGCGACTAGGTCCCGACTGGGGCCGCCGGCGTTTGAGGAATAAGAACCGATGTTATCCAAAGTTCGTACTTCAGCCCTGGACGCGCTTGCCGACGTCCGCGATGGCGCCATCGTCATGGTGGGCGGCTTCGGCAACGCCGGCATGCCCATGGAACTGGTGGACGCCCTGATCGAGCAGGGATCCCGGGACCTGACGATCGTCAGCAACAACGCCGGCAACGGCACCACCGGCCTGGCGGCCCTGCTGGCGGCGGGGCGGGTGCGCAAGGTCATCTGCTCCTTCCCCCGCCAGACCGACAGCTTTGTCTTCGATGAGCTGTACCGCGCCGGCAAGGTGGAACTGGAGTTGGTGCCCCAGGGCAACCTGGTGGAGCGCATCCGTGCCGCCGGCGCCGGCATCGGCGGCTTCTTCACCCCCACGGGCTACGGCACACCGCTGGCCGAGGGCAAGGAAAGCCGGGTGATCGACGGCCGTGGATATATCCTGGAATACCCCATCCACGCCGACGTCGCCCTGATCAAGGGCCGCCTGGCCGACCGCTGGGGCAACATGGTGTTCCGCAAAACCGCCCGCAACTTCGGCCCCATCATGGCGTCGGCCGCCAAGGTGTCAGTGGCGCAGGTGGAGGAGATCGTGGAGCTGGGCGCCCTGGATCCGGAGGCCATCGCCCTGCCCGGGATATTCGTCAGCCGCGTGGTGGCCGTGGGCAAGCCCGCCGCCCGCTCGGCCGCTTGAGCCAGGAGTTAGAACCATGAGCCACACGCCCCCCAAGTACGTCGCGTGGACCCGCGACCAGATGGCCGCCCGCATCGCCAACGACATCGAGGACGGCGCCGTCGTCAACATCGGCATCGGCATGCCGGAACTGGTTGCCGACCACCTGTCGCCCAACAAGGAAATCCTGCTGCACAGCGAGAACGGCATCCTAGGCATGGGCCCCAGGCCCGCCGCCGACGCCGTGGATCCGGACCTGATCAACGCCGGCAAGCAGCCGGTGACCCTGTTGGACGGCGGCGCCTTCTTCGACCACAGCCTGTCCTTCGCCATGATGCGGGGCGGGCATCTCGATATCGCCATCCTGGGCGCCTTCCAGGTGGCAGAGAACGGCGACATCGCCAACTGGTCCACCGGCAAGCCCGGCGCCATCCCGGCCGTGGGCGGGGCCATGGACCTGGCCGTGGGCGCCCGCCAGGTCTTCGTGATGATGGAACACCTGACCAAGGACGGGCAGTCCAAGCTGGTGCACCGCTGCACCTATCCCCTGACCGGGCTGGGCTGCGTCACCCGCGTCTATACCGACCTGGCGGTGCTGGACGTGACGGCCGGCGGCTTCGCCGTGCGCGATCTGTGCCAGGGCATGAGCCTGGAGACGCTGGCGGCGTTGTCCGGCCTGACGCTGGCGGCAGCCTGAGCCACCGGGCGGCTGGTGCCGGGGGGCACGGCCGCACCCCGGATGGTATGATCGGGATAGGGAGAAACGTGAACCACATATAAACCACCTAACCCTTAAGCCATTGACCTAACCGGAAGATTTGGCCTGGCGGCTTGTTCATACCATTGTAGGTGGAACGAACCTCTCGTATCCTTCAGGGCATGCTTAGGCCCCGGTATCGGCTGGGGCCGTCCCGGGTGGGAAGGGTACGTCGGTGGACCTGGACATCCCCAGCCTGCTGGTCGTCAACACGCTGCTGCAGACCGTGGCGGCCCTGTGCCTGTTGATGGCGGCCCTGTCCCTGCCCCGCCAGGCGGGCCTATCCTATTGGGCGGCATCCGGCTTCGCCCAGGCGGCCGGCTTGGCCCTGAACAGCGAGCCGGGCTGGGTGGGTCTGCTATCCGGCCATTTTCTGATCTTCACCGGCTATGGCCTGGCCTATGTCGGCGTGGTCCGTTTCCTGGGCCGGCCCACGCACGAGACGTGGCCCGTGTTGGTGCTGGGCGCGCTGCTGGCGGCCGTGTTCCTGTGGTTCACCGTGGGCGCGCCGGAAAGCCGGGGCCGCATCCTGGTCAGCAGCCTGTTCTTCACCACCCTGTCGGCCGCCATCGCCTGGCACCTGGTGCGCCATGCGGAGAGGGATCTGTGTCCCGCCGCCACCGTCACCGGCACCCTCTACGCGGCGTGGGCGCTGCTGGCCTTGGCCCGTGCCGCATGGGCCCTGGTGATCGATTGGGAAGGGACGGTGCAGGAACCCCATGCCATGAAAGTGGCGACCCGCCTGGTCATCATCTGCGTCACCACCACCGTCACCAACGGCTATTTGTGGATGATAAGCCGGCGCCTGGATTCCGAACTGATGCAGCAGGCCCGGCAGGACCCGCTGACCGGCGTGGCCAACCGCCGGGTGCTGTGGGCGGCCGGCGAGATGGAGGTGTCGCGCGCCCTGCGCCACCACCGGGCGCTGTCGCTGCTGATGATCGACATCGACCATTTCAAGGCGGTGAACGATCGCTGGGGCCACGGCACCGGTGACGCCCTGCTGGTGGCCGTGGCGGATTGCCTGACGCGGGAGTTGCGGCGCAGCGACATCCTGGCCCGGGTGGGCGGTGAGGAGTTCATGGCCCTGCTGCCCGAAACCGGGCTGGAGGATGCCTGGGCGGTGGCGGAGCGGGTGCGCCAGCAGGTGGCGACCATCACCCTGGACCGGCCGCAGGGGGCGGTACGCTGCACCGTCAGCATCGGTGTCGCCACGTTGGGGGCCGACGGCCATGTGTGGGAGGAGCTGGTGACGGCGGCCGACCAGGCGCTGTACCGCGCCAAGGACACCGGCCGCAACCGCACCGAAACGCTGAGCGTCGGGCCTGGTGGGCTGGAGACGATCCTGCCCTTGTCCCAGTCGGGCTGGACAGCCTGATATCCGGGTAGGGGAGGTCGAGGCCGTTGCCACGGCCCCGGCGCCCACCGGTTCAGGCGTGATCGGGGCGGTTCGCCACCCTCGATCCGTACAGTGCGGGCCCGTGCGTCAGGCCGTCACGTTCACCGACTGCCCCGCACCCGTCTGCTGGGTGAAAGAGGACAGCAAGCTGGCCGCCGACGACACGTCGCCGCTGTTGAGCGAACTGCCGATCTGGCTGAGCAGGCTTTTCAGCGGGTTGCCGGTGTCACTGGCGGTGCCGTCGGTCGATGAGGACGTGCCGCCGCTGTCCGTAGCGCTGTTGTCGTTACTGCCCAGCAGCTGGGTCAGGCTGCTGTAGGCGGACTGGGCGCTGGACAGATCGCCGGAGGACAACGCGTCCGACAGGCTGGAGAAAGCGGAACGCACGGCGGACGCCTGGCCGTTGCCGCCACCCTGGCCGCCGCCAATCCCACCGGCATCCCCACCCGGCGGCGGGCCCGGCGGCGGACCATGGCGGTCGCCCCCGTGGGACTTGATGTCGGCGAAGGCGCTTTGCGCGCCCGAGACGTCGCCGTTCTGCAGCGCCGTTCCCACCTTGTCCAAGGCGTCCTTCAGCGGGTTGCCGCCGCTGGAAGACGACGCGGAATTGGCGGGCGCGTTGGCCTGCAAATCCTTGCTCAGGGTATCATAGGCCGATTTGGCCGTATCCAGGTCACCAGAGGACAGCGCGTCGCTCAAGGCCTTGAAGTCGTCCTTGATGGTCGACTTCGCGGACTGAGCCGTGCCGCTGGTGCTCGTCGTATACGCAGCGGTGGTAGACGACGACACAGAAGAGATCGACATGAACACTCTCCGTCGTCGGGGTCTGATGGGAAATATCGGGGGGTCGGCCCCGTTGAGACCCCCCGACGCGCGTTGCACGCAAGTGGATCTGGAGTCCGTCGCATTTTTCTCGAAAAAAATGCGCCCGATTATCCGAAGGTAGCCGTTTGACTGTTTAGGGTTAAATTAGTCACATGCGCTTGCAGTATTGCATCGCATCCCTGCAAGCGATGGCCCTTTCGGGAATTATTCGGTCAGGGCTTGCGCGGCGGCAGCATCTCCCGCCACAGGGGCAGGCGCCGTTCCAGGTCGGCGAAGGTGACCAGCGCCTCGGGACATTCATCCCGGTTGGGCGCCTGGGTCTGCATGGTGACGGCGGTGTTCACCAGGAAGTCGAACATCTCGCCCACCTTGCGGCGCTCTTCCGGGTTGGGCGCCGTCAGGTCCAGGAGTTCCCGCACCTGGTCGGAGGCATGGTCGATGCGCGCCACCGTGACACCGCAGGCCTTGGCCTGTCCGATGATGGGCCCGGCGGAGCGGGCATAGTCCCACACGTCCGCCCGCGCCACGGCGGACGGCAGCAGCAGGCCCAGCAGGGCAAAGACGACGCACGCGCGGATGTGGGGCACCCTTCTCAGCATGCCCCGAAGATAGGATGCGGACGCCGCCGACGCCAGCGCCCTACCCGCCGATCAACAGTTTGGTCAGCCAGCGGTGCAGGGGTTTCAGCGGCGGGCGGGCCAGGCGGTCCAGGCGGGGGCCCTTGCGGTCGAACACCGCCTTCAGGTGGCTGAAGGTGTCGAAGCCGTCGCGGCCGTGATAGCGGCCCATGCCGCTGGGGCCGATGCCGCCGAAGGGCAGATCCTCCACCGCCACGTGGATCAGGGTGTCGTTGACCACCACACCGCCGGCGGCGGTGGTCTTCAACGCCCGTTCGATCAGGGCGCGGTCGCGCCCGAACAGGTAGAAGGCCAGCGGCCGGGGCCGGTCGCGCACATAGTCCAACGCGCGGTCGACATCGTCATAGGGCACGATGGGCAGGAGGGGCCCGAAGATCTCCTCCCGCTGCAGGGTGATGTCCTCGGGCGGGTCCAGCACCACGGCGGGGCCGATGTCCAGACCCGGCACGGGCGGGCCCAGTTCCCGCACCACGGCCCCCCGGCCCTTGGCCTCCGCCACCAGCGCCGCCATGCGGGCGCGGCCCGCCCCGCCGAAGACGGCGGACATGGCGCTGGCACCGCCTTCCGCCGGGAAATAGCCGGGCACGGCCCGGGCCAATTCCGTCACGAAGTCCTGCATCCGGGATCGGGGCACCAGGGCGTAGTCGGGCGCCACGCAGGTCTGGCCGGCGTTGGTGAACTTGCCATAGGCGACGTCGGTGGCGGCCGACGCCAAGTCGGCATCGGGCAGGACCAGGGCCGGCGACTTGCCACCGAGTTCCAGGGTGACGGGCGTCAGGTTCTCCGCCGCCGCCTTCATCACCAAGCGCCCCACACGCGTGGATCCGGTGAACAGGATATGGTCGAAGGGCAGCCGGCCGAAGTGGGCCCCCACCTCCGCCCCACCGGAAACGACGATGGCGGTGTCAGCCCCCACCGCCTCCGCCACGATGTCGGCGATCAGGGCGGTGGTACGGGGTGTCAGTTCCGATGGTTTCAGCAGCACCCGGTTGCCGGCGGCCAGCGCCCCGGTCAGGGGCCCCAGCGCCAGGAACAGCGGGTAATTCCATGGGGCGATGACGCCCACCACGCCCACCGGCTGCGGCTGCACCCAGGCGCGGCCGGGGCCCAGGGCCAGTGGCACGGACCGGCGGCGGGGTCGCATCCAGCCCGCCAGATGGCGGCGGGCATGGCGCAGGCCTTCCAGCGACACGAAGATCTCGGCGAACAGCGTCTCATGCGCCAGCCGGCCGCCGAAATCGGCGTCCACGGCCTGGACCAGGGCGTCCTGGCGGCGGACCAGCGCCCGTTCCAACGCCCTTAGCTGGTCCCGCCGCCGCTCCGCCGGGGGGTAGGGATCCTGCCGCGCCGCCGCCCGCAGCCGGTCAAAGGCCCGGGTCACCGCCAACAAGTCGTCACCCCGCTGCTCCACCGCCATCATCCTTTCGTCCTCCACCCTACTCACTTCTTCTTAAAGGCCGGCGACCGCCGGCCCCCGCAGATTTCCGGGGAGCGCAGCGGACTGGAAATAGAGGATAGCCAAAGGCCCGTACGGGCCTGCCGGCGCCTGAGGAACCTTAAAAATGCCAGCTCAGGTAACCGCCGAAGCGGCGGGGGGAGCCCATGCTGATGGAATCCAGACCGAAACTGTCCAGGTTGTTGATATCCATGATGTAGGTCTGGTCGAACAGGTTGCGTACCCACAGGCCGAGGCTGATCGTGCCGTTGGGCGCGGTCCAGCCCAGCCGCGCGTCCGTCAGCCAATAACCGGACTGGCTGAGACGGGTCAGGTTGTGGCTGTCGAAATAGACCAGCGACCGGTAGGAGACGTCGATGCTGGCGTTCAGCGTGCCGGCGTCCTTGCCGCCCGCGCCATCCAGCGGCTGGTCATAGCTGACCAGGCCGCTGAGGGTCCAGCGGGGCGCGGAGGGCAAGCGGTTGCCGGACAGGCTCTCCCCCTCCGAGACATAGTTTTGGTATTCGCTGTTGAGGTATTCGCCACCCAGGCTGATCTCCAGCCCCTTCAGCGGCACCAGGGTGACGTCCGCGTCCACGCCGTAGAGGCGGGCGTTGGCGGCATTGTTGAAGGTCTGGGTGGGGACGCCGTCACGGGTGACGATCTGGAAGACCTGCAGGTTGCTGTAGTCGTAATAGAAGCCGGCGGCGTTCAGGCGCAGGCGCTTGTTCCACAGCTCGGTCTTGGCGCCCACCTCATAGGCGTCCAGCGTCTCATCGGCGTAGGGCGCCAGGTCGGCCGGGTCGCGGGTGTAGCCGCCGAAGAAGCCGCCGCTTTTGTAGCCGCGGTTGTAGCTGGCGTAGAGCATGACGTCGTCGGTGGGCTTCACCTGGATGGAGGCGCGGCCCGACACGCTGTCGAAGGATTTGGAGGCAGCGTAGCTCAACACGTCCACCACCTGTTCCACCGTGCTGCGATAGCGGAAATCCTTATCGTCCTGGGAATAGCGCAGACCGCCGGTCAGGGTGACCATATCGGTCAGTTGGTAATCCACCTGACCGAAGACAGCGTAGCTGTCGCTGATCTGGGTATAGGGATAGCCCACCGTGGCCACGTTGTTCTCCAGCGAGAAGCCGGTGGGGTTGTCGTCGGTGATGAACAGGGGCCGCAGGTCGCGCAGGATGTCGTACTGGCTGGCGGTGTTCAGATAGTCGTGCAGGAAATAGGCGCCGGCCACGCCGCGCCACTTGTCGCCCAGCGGCGCCTCCACCCGCAGTTCCTGGGACACGTCGTGCTGTGTCGCCTTGTAGGTGCTGGTCAGCAGGTTGTTGGGGCTGGCGTCGGTGTCCTCCAGGTCGTTGCGCTCGGCGCTGTCGAAGCCGGTGATGGAATAGAGGGTGGCCTTGCCCAGGTCCCACCGCACATTGACGGAGGCGCCCCAGGTATCGACCTTGTCCTGGCCCTTGACGTTGTAGGCGCCGGCGTAGGGGTTGTTGTCGGTGTCGGCGTAGCCCAGCGCGTCGGTGCACAGACCTGAGGCGTAGGCGCCGGCGGCGCACAGGCCATCGGGCCCCGCGACGGACGGATCCTGCGGGATCAGCGGCCGGGACTGGAAAGACCGGCTGTCGCCCCGGTTCTGGCCGCCATGGAACTGAACCGTGACGCTGAGGTCATCGCTGGGCGTGAACAGCAGGCTGGCACGCCCGCCCCAGCGGTTCACGGCGTTGACATAGTCGTTGTAGTAGCGGTTGTAGGTGTCGCCGTCGTCGCGTTCATAGACGCCGGCCAGGCGCACCGCCAGCTTGCCGGGAACGATGGCGCCACCGACGCCGGCCTCCGCCTTCACGGAATTGAAGCGGCCGTATTCCAGGCTGCCATCGCTGGTGGTCTCGAAGGTCGGCTGGCGCGAGGTAATATTGATGGCGCCGCCGGTGGTGTTGCGGCCGTAGAGCGTGCCCTGGGGCCCTTTCAGCACCTCCACCCGTTCCAGGTCGAAGAACTGCCCCAACTGCGCCAGGGGTGATGCCACGAAGACGCCGTCCGCATAGATGCCGACGGCGCCGGCGGCGTTGGCGTTGAAGTCGTTCAGGCCCACGCCGCGGATGAACACCTTGGGATTGGCGCTGGCGTCGGAGGTCTTGATCTGCAGGCCCGGCGTCAGGGCGGGGAGATCCTGCACGTCGCGCACGCCGGCCTTCTCCAGCGTCTCGGCCGTCAGCGCGGTGATGGCCACCGGCACGTCCTGCAGGTTTTCCGCCCGCTTCTGCGCCGTGACCACGATTTCCTGCAACACGCCGTCCGTATCGGGCGGCGCCGCAGACTGCGCCCGGGCGTTGCCCTGCAGCGCACCCAGCGCCACGCCCGACAGCAGCATGAACCCGATACCCGCCTTGCCTATCCGCATCATGGTTGGCTCCCTGTTTTTGGTTCCGTCGTTGCGCAACCGCCCTAGCACTCTTTCTTCTTGGCCCCGGTGCCCGCCGGGGGTACGCGCTCGGCTGCCGTTTTCGGTCAGGCCGACATCTCGAACACCGGCCACCGCCCGGTTATGGCGGCGCCGTCATAGGCCAGCAGCGGCCCGAATTGCAGCAGCACCGCCTCGCTCTGCGAGGGACGCAGGAACACCCAGTCGTCCGGCTTCAGCGGCACGCGGCGGGATCCCGACCAGCGTTCCTGGTTGCTGGACCGGCCGTAGAGGCCGCTGAGCTGAAGGCCCGGCGGCGACACCGGGTTGGCCAGCCAGTGGCCGCCCTGCACGAAAAAGGCGCGGGCGGTATTGGGATCGAAGAAGGCGGCGACGCCGGCCAGGCTTTCCAGCCCGGGGATCAGCGCCGGCTCCGCCACCTTCAGCACCGGGGTGGCGATGAAGCAGGCGGGCTGATGATGCGCCAGGGTGTCGATGTCGAAGTCCGTAGGCTTCACGAAGGCGGAGCCGACGGCCACCTCCGTCGCCACCGGGTCGTCGGTATGCAGGGCGTAGGTGGGGCTGCCCGCCGTGTTGAAGGTGTAGGGCGCCTGGCCCTCCTTCAGCGGCGCCTTCTCCCGCAGGACGCCGGCCATGCGGGCGTAGACCTCCTTGGCCCGCGCCAGCGCCTTGCCCCGCATGTCGAACACGCCGGGCATCTTGGCGACATGGGGGTCGTAGCCCATGAGGCCGCAGGCGGTGACGGCCGGGTCCAGGCCCGTCAGCATGGCGGCCAGCGCCGCGGGATCCGTCAGGCCGCCCCGATGCAGGCCCACGTCGATCTCGAAATTCACATTGAGCGCCACGCCCCTGGCCTTGGCCATCGCCGTGTACTGGGCTAGGCGCTCCGGCGTGTCGATCAGCCATTGCGGGCCGGGGGCCTGCGCCCCCAGCGTGTCGTAATAGGCGGCGGCCGCCGCCACCGGCAGGGGCTTGCCCATCAGCATGTCGGCATCGGGGACGCGGCTCCCCATCTCCACCAGCATGGGCTGGTTGAAGACCATGTAGCGCTTGGTCTTCAGGCCCGCCGCCACCCGGTCCATCAGGTCGTGGCAGGGCAGCGACTTGACGACGATGCGCAGGCCCTTGGCTCGGGCGCCCGCTTTGCCCAGGGTGTCGCCCACCGCCTTGATGTTGGCATCCAGGCGTGTGGTATCGACCACCAGCACCGGCTGGGCCACGCCCGCCTTGGTCAGGGCGGCCGACAGCCCGGTGAAATAGGCGTCATGCCCGCCGCCGTGGTCGCCCTCCGGCCAGGCGAGGGCGGCGGCGCCCACGACGGCGGCGCCGGCGATGCCGCCCGCCAGCACGCCGCGACGGCTCGGGCGCCTTCCATAGTCATCACGCATTGGTGAACACCCCCCGCAGATAGTCGTTGAGGAAGCGCCCCTCCGGGTCGATCTGGCGGCGCATGTCCATGGCGTCGCGGAAGCGGGGATAGAGGGCGATGAAATCGGCGGTCTTCAGCGTGTTCAGCTTGCCCCAGTGCGGCCGGCCGCCATGGCGCCGCAGGATGGGTTCCACCACGTCGAAGAGGAACTGGTAGTCGTCCTTGTAATAGGCATGCACGGCGATGGAGCCGGACGGCCGGTCGTGGAAGGGCGACAGCCAGGCGTCATCGGGGGCGATCACCCGCGCCTCGATGGGGAAGAAGACATCGTGCCGCCGGGTCTCGATGGCCTCGATCACGTCCTTCAGCGCCTGTACCTGCGCCTCGCGCGGCAGGTGGAATTCCATCTCGTTGAAGCGGATGGGGCGTTCGTTGGACAGCAGCTGCCAGCTTTCCGCCACCACCCGTTCCGGTTCCAGGCCGGACAGCACGTGCTTGGCCACGCGGCGGCGGATGGCGGGGGACCAGCCCAGCCAGTCGCGCAGCGCCTTCAGGCTCATGACCGCATCATTGTCCTGGGTGGGCGGCCGGGGCGTCGCCGGCGCGTCCGTCTCGTCATGGGTGATGACGGCGGTCATGCCGGTGAAGGGAAGGTAGTAGAATTCCACATTGCGGTGGGCGGCCTGCAGGGTGGGCCATTCCGCCAAGGTCTGTTCCACGGGCTGCAGCCACACCCGCCGTTCCACCCGGTGCGCCGGGCTATTCTTCAGCGTCACCCGGGTGAGGATGCCGAAGGCGCCCAGCCCCACCCGGGCGGCGGCGAACAGGTCGGCGTTCTGGGTGGCATCGCAATCCAGCACCTGGCCATCCGCCGTCACCAGACGGAAGGCCTGGACGTTGCCGTGCAGGGCCATCAGGTTGACGCCCGTGCCGTGGGTGGCGGTGGACAGGGCGCCGGCCAGCGATTGCTTGTTGATGTCCGGCAGGTTGGGCATCTCCTGCCCGACGGCGGACAGGGCTGGGCCCAGGTCGGCCAGCCGGGTGCCGGCCCGGACATGGGCGATCAGCGCCGCCGCGTCGTGGCCATCCAGCCCGGCGATGCGGTCCAGCGTCACCAGCGTGCCGGGGGTGGGCACCAGGGGCATGAAGGAATGGCCGGCGCCAACGGCACGGATGGGACCGGGGCTCTTGCGCACCAGGTCGGCCAGTTCGCCCTCATCCGCCGGCGCCGCGCGGCTGGTGGGGTAGGAATGCTGGATGCCGGACCAGTTGCGCCACAGCAGATGGCCGCCGGCGTCGGCGCTGGGCGGGGCCGGCGGTTCCGGCTGCACACCCACGCGGGAGGCCGCCACGCCGCCGGCGGCCAGCGCGGTGCCGCCCATCAGCAGAAACAGGGTGCGCCGTGTCAGCATGGTTCGGTCCGTTCCCTCATCAAGGCTTGTCGTTCAGTTGGCTTTTCCAGCCGGCGCCTGCCCGGCCATGAAGCGGATCAGCGCCTGGTAATCATCGGCGGTGCAGGAGAAGCACTGGCCACCCGCCGGCATGCCGTTGAAGCCTTCCAGCGTGTGTTTCAGCAGGGTGTCCGGCCCCTTGGCCCAGCGCGGCTTCCACGCCGTTGCGTAGCCCACCAGGGGGGCGCCGGAATCCGGATTGGCGTGGCAGGCCTTGCAGCTGGCCTCATACAGGCCAGCCAGGCGATCCTCCGCCGGGCGCCGCGTGGCCAGCGCCTCGACCGTGGGCGGCGCCTCGGGCGCCGGGTCGCAGGCCGACAGGCCCGCCGCCAGCGCGGCCAGCAGGAACAGTGCGGGCACACGTGCCCGTTTCGGAAAATGCCCGATGCCCAAGCCCATGAAACTCCCTGTCGCCGCCCGTCTTCGCGGGTACGGCGTTAGTCATCGCTAACTAGTTAGTGATAGCTAAAAATGGTGGGGCTGACAAGGGGGTTTGTGGCAGCTGTCACGGCACCCATAGCTTGGCCAATTGGGGCCATAGTCCGCCTCAAAGGACACTGTGCCGTCCGGTTCACAATCGGACAAATCCGCTGGCTTGAGGGATGGGGTTAAGGTTTGGCTGCTTGGTCCAGCCATAGGCCAGAGCACGCGTGATGGCCTTCAGGTTCTCTTCCGCGCTCAAGTCCCAGCTCCCCCCATATCGCGGGGCACGGCCATCTGCTTGCCCAATACCGGCCATCTCCATACCGTTACTGGCGCACCTATGTACCGGCTGCCGATCTCGTGTGAGCGTATTTACGGGGCTGGAGCCCGTCTGTAGAACAAACCCGCGACACCGGCTGTCGCACTTCACCGTGCGCACCTTCACGCGGCGCATCTACAGCAAGCTTGAGGTCACCTCCAAAGCCGAGGCGGTTTACGAGGCCAGGATGCTGGGCCTGCTGAACCGGTAATACTCCGCACCCGAACCCCGATGGGATGCCGCGTGATCGCCCGCATGAAATACCGCCCCACTTCCCTTCTCTCCGCTGTGGTGATCCTGTTATCGGTGATGCCGCTGGCCGTCGTCAGCCTGATCGGCGCCATGGGCGGCTGGGACGGACGGGGACAGATGGCGCGAGCCGTCCTGTTTTCCCTGGCCGTGGAACCGGGGCAGGCGCCGCCCGGCCGTCTCCCCTTGAGCGAATTCCTTCAGCGTGACCTGCCCGCGGCCCTGGATGTCGTTTTCCTGGGATCGGGGTTCTACGCCCTGCGCGTGTGGTTCCAACGGCGGAGATCATTCGGCTATATGCTGTTTTTCAGCTTGGCGGTCATCTCCTTCACCGCGCACCTGCACTTCTACCTGAGCCCCAGCCACCTCACCGATTGGTTCACTTGGCTGACGATCTGCACCTTGTTCTGGCTCATCGGGATCATTCATTTTTTTCTGCTGCGTCCGGCGTTGCGCCCCCCGTTCACGATCCTGACCGGGGCCGCGACCATGGTGGCGGGCGCCGTCACCCTGCTGACAGTGCCGGCGGCGGGGCCGATACCGGTACTATCCTGCGCACCCTTCCTCATACCCGCCCTCTACGGCATGGCGCTGGCGATGGCGGCAAGTGTCAGCATTGTGGACATGACGCAGGCCGGTCCCGGGTTCAGCGCGACGCGCATGGTGGCCAGCTGTGTCGGCGTCTGTGTCATGCTGGGCGTAGCCGACCAATGGATGCATTCCAGCGGCCTGGGCCTCGATGGATGGTTCCTGGGGGCTTACATCAACGTCGTCGCCCTGGTGCTTGTCGGCATCCTCCTGTACCGGCGCTACAGCGCCGCCATAGCCAGGATGCAACGGGCCAACGCCGACTTGGCCGAACGCCTGCGGGTCCGCGAAGCCGAGTTGGAGGTCAGCCACCAGCGCCTGCGCGAGGTGGAACGGCGCCAGACCATTAGTGAGGAGCGCCAGCGCCTGATGCAGGACATGCACGACGGCGTGGGTGCCTCGCTGATCAGCGCCATCCGCTCCGTCGAGCGGGGCGCCGTGAACGACGCCGAGGTCTCGCAAATCCTCAAGGGCTGCCTGGACGATTTGAAACTGGCCATCGATTCCATGGAACCGGTGGACGCCGACTTGCTGCTGCTGCTGGCTTCGCTGCGCTACCGGCTGGAACCGCGGCTGGAGGGATCGGGGATCACCCTGGCGTGGGATGTCCAGGACGTGCCAACACTCACCTGGCTGGACCCGTCCAGCGCCCTGCATATCCTGCGCATCCTGCAGGAGGGCATCGCGAATGCCCTGCACCATGCCGGGGCCCGACGTGTCCGGTTGGGCACCGCGCCTGACGTCCAAGGGAATGTGGTCGGCGTGCGCGTCACGATAGAGGACGATGGGCGGGGCTTCGATGCGGAAAAGGCCCTGGAGACATCCACCGGCCGGGGGCTACGGAACCAGCAGCGCCGGGCCCAGGCCGTGGGCGGCACCATCACCTGGCATTCCGGCCCCATGGGCACGTGCCTTACCCTGTGGCTGCCGCTGCACCGCGCACCGGGCGCCGCCGCAGCTCAAGGTCGCTGACCAGATAACTCCGGCTGACATCGGGGAGACGCGGCGCGATACCGCGTCGCTCGACGTCCCAGCTGCATGCCGATTAACCCGTCAGACCGGCGCCCCGCCGGCGCCGCCCAGCGCCAGCCAGATGTCCGCCGTCATCTCGGCATCGGCCCGGGACTTGTGTTGGTAATCGCCGGTGACGCTGACGCCACCGTCCTGCTGCCGCCGCCTTTTGTGACGCGTCCGGACGGTGCCGCCCACACGTTCCGCCACCAGGGACAGGCGGGAGCGTTCGGCCGGCCAGCGGCGGCGGGCCAGTTTTTCGGTGCACACCACGGGGTTGGCCAGGGGCGGAAGACCGGCCACCGCCAGTTCCTGGTTCAACAGGGCGACATCACCGGCGGCACCGTGGAACACCAGCGGGTCGGAACCGATGAAGGCCAGGATATCGCCCGCCACGTCCGCGAAGTCCGGACAGTCGGCGAGTTCCTCCGCCCGAACGCCGTGCACACCGATGGCGATGGGGTTGAGCGGGCAGCGCGGATTGATGCGCCAGCTGCACGCCTCCCGCATATACCCGCCGGCGCCCGACGGTGAAACCGCGACGGCCGACACCTCGATGATGCTGCGCCCCTGCACCGGCCGGAAACCGGTCATCTCGATGTCCATGGCCACCCAACGCCCGGATGCCGGGCCAACTGACCCGGCTGGCAAGCCGGCTGGAATGATCTGCGCCTTACCCATGACCTGATCCACATCCAAGGGGCGCCTCCGGGATAGGCGCCGACCCCGGCTATATAGGCCGGCAACCGGTTAAAAAGAATCACCCATAGCCACGGCCCGCCGCACGCCAGGCCTTGGTATGGTCGATGAAGGCCTTGAGCCCGGCCGACGGCAGGCGCTGGCGGGGATAGTACAGCGCCAGGCCCGGCGAGGGCGGCGTCCAGTCGGCCAGCGCGCGGGCCAGGCGGCCCTCGGCCAGGTCGGCCGCCACGTCGCGCAGGCTGACATAAGCGATGCCGGCGCCGGCGCGGGCGGCGTTCAGGCACAGGGCATGGCTGCCCAGGGTCAGGCGGCCGGGAACGTCGATACGAATCTCCTCACCGCCGTGGGGGGCGAATTCCCAGCGGTAGATGGTGCCGCTGGGCAGGCGGGCGCGGATGCAGTCGTGGCGCAGCAGGTCGGCCGGCACGCGGGGCAGCCCGTGCGTCTGGAAATAGGCGGGCGTGGCCACGACGGCCCAGCCCTCCTCCTCCCCCAGCGGGATGGCCACCATATCCTCCGGCACCGTATCGGCGGCGCGGAAGCCGGCGTCGAAGCCGGAGGCGACGATGTCGATCATGCGCCCCTCGGCCACCAGATCGACCCGCATGTCCGGATAGCGGGTCATGAAATCCAGGATCAGGGGCAGCATGCGCGCGGCGGCCTCCTCCGAGGTATTGAGCCGCAGCAGGCCGGCAGGGGTGTCGCGGAAGCGGTTCACCGTTTCCACCGCGTCGGCGATCTCGCGCGTGGCCGGCATCACCCGCGCCAGGAAATGCTCCCCCGCCTCGGTCAGGGCCACGCTGCGGGTGGTGCGATTGAACAGGCGCACGCCCAGTTGCCGCTCCATGGCCGCGACCCGGTGGCTGAGCGACGAGGGGGAGGCGCCAATGGCCGCCGCCGCCGCGCGGAAGCTGCGATGTTCCGCCACCGCCGCCAGGGCCGCCAACTCCCGCAGCGTCAGATCCGTCACTGTACGAAATCCTTCATCAGTGCATGCAAGATTGCGCCGATTATCGCATCAATGGCGGCGCATTACATCAGCGGTCTCGACCCAGCTTCACGGAAGAAAAGAGACCATGAGCACCGCCAACCCCAGCACCTCGGCCAAGACCGTCCTGATCACCGGCTGTTCCTCCGGCTTCGGGGAGACCGCCGCCCGGCTGTTCGCCGCCCGCGGCTGGAACGTCATCGCCACCATGCGCGACCCGGCGCGCGATCCCGGCCTGGCCGCCCTGGACAATGTGCACGTCACCCGCCTGGACGTGCAGGACAACGACAGTATCGCCGCCGCCGTCGAGACCGGGCTGCGCCGCTTCGGCCGCATCGACACGCTGGTGAACAATGCCGGCTTCGGCCTGTTCGGCGTGTTCGAGGCCACGCCCGTGGCCAAGATAACAGAACAGTTCGAGGTCAACGTCTTCGGCGTCATGGACGTGACCCGGGCCGTGCTGCCCCATTTCCGCGCGAACGGCGCCGGCACCATCATCAACATCAGTTCCGGCGCGGGCGCCTTCGGCCTGCCCCTGATGTCGCTGTACTGCGCCAGCAAGTTCGCGCTGGAGGGCTACTCCGAGGCGCTGTCCTTCGAGCTGGCCAGCGTGGGCGTGACGGTGAAGCTGGTGGAGCCGGGCGGCGTGACCAGCACCAACTTCGGCCCGCGCAGCGGCACGGAAGCGGGCGCCCAGGCGGATCTCGCCGACTATCGCCCCTTCGTCGCCAAGCTGGACGCCTTCTTCGAGGGCTGGCGCAATTCCCTGGCCGGCACCACGCCGGACGGCGTGGCGGCGGTGATCTACACCGCCGCCACCGACGGCACCAACCAGCTGCGCTACGTGGCGACGGACGACATCAAGCCGCTGATCGCCGCCCGCCGCGAGACGTCGGAGGAGGCCTACATGGCCCTGATGCGTGAGCGTTTCATGCCGAAATAATGAATGGAGTGGCGGGCGGCCTCACACCCCGTGGCGCAGGCCGCCCAACCACATCTGGGTCAGGGCCCGGCAGACGCTTTCGGGCGACATGCTGGGGTCGTCCAGCGCCATCTCCACAGCGGCGTAGCCCGCGTCCACGGCGATGCGGGTGCGCAGGCGCAATTCGGCCGGGTCCATCTCGGGCAACAGCGGGCCCATGGCGCGGCAGATGCGGTCGGTGACCATCTCGTGCGAGGCCAGGCGGACGGCGGTCAGCGAGGGCACGGCGCGCAGCGCCCGCATGATCCACACCGCCCCCGGCATTTCGGCCGTGGCCTGGATGGTGGACAGCAGGAACTGGTAGTGGGCCCCCATCAGCTCTTCAAAACCGGCGGGCGCGCTGCGCTCCAACCACTCATAGAGGATGTCGTTCTGGGCCTCCATCAGGGTGCTGCCCAGGGCCGCCAGCAGATCGTACTTGTCCTTGAAATGCCGATAGAAGACGGGAGGTGTCACGCCGGCGCGGCTGGCCACCTGGTTGGTGGAGATGCGCTCGATCCCCACTTCGCCCAACAGCTCAGCCCCGGCCTGCATCAGCCGCATGCGCATGGCCGCCGCCCGGCCGGTCAGGGTGGTGCCCGAGGTCGGGCCGGAGGCGAGAGGGACGTCGGAGGCTCTGTCTGACACGGGTCACGGGGGATCGGCAAGGGGGTGGAAGAACGGCGCGGAGCCTACTGCGCCCCATGACTACCGCGTCCGGTACCGGAACGCCAAGGCCGATCGCGCCCCACCCTTCCCCGGATACCTACATCCATACGCAGGTATAGCCCGCCAGCCCCTGGATTCTACGTGCCGGAGTGATAGACTTCATAGACGGGAGATAAAAGGACTGGATGCGACATGAGCAGCGCCAGTGACAGTCCGACCGACGACGGGGAAATCGTCGGCGTCGACACCAGCGACCCCACGGTGGCCTGCCTGTCCATCGTCAGCTGGTCCATGGCCATCGCGGCCCTGGGCGCCATCGTGCTGCTAGCCCTGGTCCTGATGCTGCTGAACGTCTCGCAGTACGTCTTCCTGATGGTGTGGATCATCGGCGCGCCGTTCGCCGCCGCCGTCGCCGCCCTGGTGGTCCTGTTCATCCAGCTGAACCAGCGCCGCCAGCACGGCTGACGCCCGCCATCGATGGAACGTCAGCGCGGGCACAGGCCGTGCAGAAACAGGTGCACCACCTGCTGGACGTAGGTGTGGCGATAGGCGGCGTCGCCCAGACGGGCCGGGTTGATCTGGCCCTCGAACGAATATCCGGCCGTGACCATGCCAAAGAAGATGCGGGCGGCGGTGATGGGGTCATCCACCACGATCAGCCCCTGGTCCGCCGCCCGGCGCAGGTAGTTGGCCACCTTTTCGCGCGACTGGTCCGGCCCGGTGCGGAAAAAGCCTTCCAGCTGGTCGGGGAACAGCCGCCCCTCCGCCACCAGCACACGGTTCATGGCCATGACGTCGGGCTGCACCAGCGCCTCAAGGAGCGAGGTGCCGAACTGTGTCAGCACCTCCTCCGGCGGACCGCAGCTTTCGGCGATGTCGTTCATCAGCTGGCTGATGTGGCCGGTCACCACCTCCAGCACCGCCAGGAACAGCCCCTCCTTGCCGCCGAACAGTTCATAGAGGGTGGCGCGGGATCCGCCCGACAGGGCCACGATGTCGCCCAGGGTCGCACGCTCGAACCCCTTTTCCATGAAGACCTTCAGCGCGGCGTCCATCATGGCGATGCGTCGCGCCTCCGCCCGGCGGCCCAGCTTGGGGGCGGGCGCCGCATCGGCGGCCGGGGGCGCCTGGGTCGGCGCATCGGACATATCGGTCAAGGTGGGTAAGGGGGCGCGGGCGGGGATGGTCATCGTTTTTCATAGCTTAATCAAAGGCCCCGGTGACGCCCGTCACAGGACTGTACTGTATGATACAGTACGTAAATGTCATCAGGCAAGGGCGGGGCTTCCGTTCCTTGCACTCTTGCCTATCTTTTTCCCCGTTCTCTTACCACCCCCAGGTTGTCCCGGCTGAAACGCGTTTGGGCCGCAATCTGGACGGGGTGACGGGACGGGGCTGGCTTTCGGTGGAAGAGGCATTTGATGACGCTCACTATTCCTAGGGTGGCCTTGGTGGCGACGCTGTCGGTGGCGGCGATGGCGCTGGCCGGTTGCGGTGAGAAAAAGCAGGCGCCACCCCCGCAGGGGCCCATTTCAGTGGGCGTCGTCACCGTGACGCCGCAGCCCGTGACCCTGTCGACCGAGCTGACCGGCCGCACCTCGGCCTTTCGCGTGGCGGAGGTGCGTCCGCAGGTCAGCGGCGTCATCCTGAAGCGGCTGTTCACCGAGGGCGGCGAGGTCAAGGCCGGCCAGCAGCTGTACCAGATCGACCCCGCCCCCTATGAGGCGGCGCTGGCCAGCGCCAAGGCCAGCCTGGCCCAGGCGGAGGCCACCGTGAAGTCGGTCAAGGCCAAGGCCGAGCGCTACAGCGACCTGGTGACGGTCAACGCCGTATCCAAGCAGGACTACGACGACATCACGGCCAACCTGGCCACCGACCAGGCGGCGGTGGACGCCGCCCGGGCCCAGGTCAAGACGGCCCAGATCAACCTGGACTACACCCGCGTCTACTCCCCCATCAGCGGCCGCGTCGGCCGCTCCACCGTGACGGAAGGCGCCCTGGTCACCGCTGACCAGACCACCGCGCTGGCCACCGTGCAGCAGCTGGACCCGATGTACGTCGACGTCACCCAGTCCAGCGTCGACCTGATGCGCTTGCGGCAGGAGATCGCCGCCGGCCATGTGAAGGGCGCCACGGCGGGCGACGCGCCCATCAGCCTGCTGATCGACGGCCTGGGCGACAAGCCTTATGGCGAGCCCGGCCGCCTGCAGTTCGCCGACGTGACCGTGGACCAGACCACCGGCATGGTCACCCTGCGCGCCACCGTGCCCAACCCCAAGGCGGAACTTCTGCCGGGCCTGTTCGTGCGGGCGCGGGTGGAGGAGGGTGTACGCGACCAGGCCATGCTGGTGCCCCAGCAGGCCGTGGTGCGCGGCGGCGACGGCGGCACCACCGTCTGGGTGGTGGGCCCGGACAACAAGGCCACCATCCGCCCCGTTACCACCACCCAGGCCCAGGGTGACAAGTGGGTGGTGACCGGCGGCCTGAACGCCGGCGACCGCGTGGTGGTGGAGGGCCTGCAGCGCCTGCGCCCTGGCGCGGACGTCAAGGCGGACGAGGCCCAGCCCAAGGCGGCCGCCCCCGCCACCCCGCAGCCGCTGTAAGGCAGGGCCATCCCCATGTCCAAGTTCTTCATCGACAGGCCCGTGTTCGCCTGGGTCATCGCCATCGTCATCATGATGGCGGGCGCGCTGGCCATTTACACCCTGCCCATCGAGCAGTTCCCCCGCATCGCCCCGCCGTCGGTGGCCATCACCACCACGTATCCGGGCGCCTCGGCCAAGACGCTGGAAGACACGGTCACCCAGGTGATCGAGCAGAAGATGAACGGCATCGACCATCTGCGCTACATGTCCTCCACCAGCGACAGCTCGGGCAACGTCACCATCACCCTGACCTTCAACCCCGAGGCCGATCCCGACATCGCCCAGGTGCAGGTGCAGAACAAGCTGCAGCTGGCGACGCCGCTGCTGCCCACCGAGGTGCAGCAGCAGGGCGTGCAGGTCAGCAAGGCCACCAAGAACTTCCTGATGGTGCTGGCCTTCTATTCCCCCAGCGGCCAGCTGGGCGAAACGGAAATCGGCGACTTCGTCGCGTCCAACCTGCAGGACCCCATCAGCCGCGTCGATGGCGTGGGCGACATCACCCTGTTCGGGCCGCAGCACGCCATGCGCATCTGGCTGGACCCGAACAAGCTGGCCGCCGTGCAGATGACGGCGGCGGACGTGACCAGCGCCATCGGCGTGCAGAACAAGGCCATTTCCGCCGGCCAGGTGGGCGGCCTGCCCGCTGTGAAGGGCCAGCAGCTGAACGCCACCATCATCGCCCAGACCCGCCTGGAGACGCCGGAGGAGTTTTCCAACATCATCCTGCGCGTGAACCAGGACGGATCGCAGGTGCGCCTGCGCGATGTGGCGCGGGTGGAGCTGGGCAGCAACAACTATGAGGTCGCGGCCCGCTTCAACGGCCACCCGGCCGCCGGCCTGGCCATCAAGCTGACCACGGGGGCCAACGCCCTGCAGGTGGAAAAGGCCATCATCGCCAAGCTGGACGAAATGAAGCCCTTCTTCCCCGAGGGCCTGGAGGTCTCCTACCCCTACGACACGACGCCCTTCGTGCGCCTTTCCATCCATGACGTGGTCGAGACGCTGGCCGAGGCCGTCGTCCTGGTCTTCATCGTCATGTTCGTCTTCCTGCAAAGCTGGCGGGCCACGCTGATCCCCACCATCGCCGTCCCGGTGGTGTTGCTGGGCACCTTCGGCGTGCTGTCGGCCTGCGGCTTCAGCATCAACACCCTGACCATGTTCGCCATGGTGCTGGCCATCGGCCTGCTGGTCGACGACGCCATCGTGGTGGTGGAGAACGTTGAACGCGTGATGGCGGAAGAGGGGCTGTCCCCCCGCGAGGCCACGCGCAAGTCCATGGGCCAGATCACCGGCGCCCTGGTGGGCATCGCCATGGTGCTGTCGGCCGTGTTCGTGCCCATGGCCTTCTTCTCCGGCTCCACCGGCGCCATCTACCGCCAGTTCTCGCTGACCATCGTGTCGGCCATGGGCCTGTCGGTGCTGGTGGCCCTGATCCTGACCCCAGCCCTGTGCGCCACCCTGCTGAAGCCCGCCGCCCATCACGGCAGCGGCGCGGTGGAAAGCGGCCCCTTCGGCTGGTTCAACCGCGGCTTCAACCGCACCAGCGAGGCCTACGGCCGCGCCGTGGGCCATGTCAGCCGGCGCACGCTGCGCTATCTGCTGGTTTATGGCGTCATCGTCGTCGGCCTGGTGCTGCTGTTCGTGCGCTTGCCCACCGCCTTCCTGCCGGACGAGGACCAGGGCTTCCTGTTCGTCCAGGCCTCCACCCCGCCCGGCGCCACCGCCGAGCGCACGCTGGCCGCCGCCAAGGCCATGGAGAAGCACTTCCTGGAGGATGAGAAGGATAACGTGAAGGGCCTGTTCACGGTGGTGGGCTTCAGCTTCGCCGGCCGCGGCCAGAACTCCGCCTTCGCCTTCGTGAACCTGCGCAACTGGTCGGAGCGGTCCAAGCCGGAGCAGCGGGCCAGCGCCATCGCCCAACGCGCCATGATGAAGCTGGCGGCCTACCGCGACGCCTCGATCTACACCCTGACGCCGCCCGCCGTGCTGGAACTGGGCAACGCCACCGGCTTCGATTTCGAACTGGTGGACCGGGCCAGCCTGGGCCATGAGAAGCTGATGGCCGCGCGCAACCAGCTGCTGGGCATGGCGGCGCAGAACCCCATCCTGGCGCAAGTCCGCCCCAACGGGCTGGAGGATGTGCCGCAGCTGCGCGTCAAGGTCGACCAGACCAAGGCGGAAGCGCTGGGCCTGTCCATCAGCGACATCAACACCACGCTCAGCACCGCCTGGGGCTCGGCCTACGTCAACGACTTCATCGACAAGGGTCGCGTCAAGAAGGTCTACGCCCAGGCGGACGCGCCCTTCCGCATGCTGCCCGGCGACATCAACCGCTGGTACGTGCGCGGGTCGGCCAACCAGATGGTGCCCTTCTCCACCTTCACCAACGCCTATTGGGAATACGGCTCACCCCAGCTGGAGCGCTACAACGGCGTGTCGTCCCGCGATATCCAGGGCGTGCCCGCCCCCGGTCATACCACCGGCCAGGCCATGGCGGAGATGGAAAAGCTGGCGGCCAAGCTGCCGACGGGCTTCGGCTTCGAATGGACGGGCCTGTCGTATGAGGAACGGCTGGCCGGCTCGCAGGCCCCCGCCCTCTACGGCATTTCCCTGGCCATCGTCTTCCTCTGCCTGGCGGCCCTGTATGAAAGCTGGTCCATCCCCTTCGCCGTCATGCTGGTGGTGCCCCTGGGCGTCATCGGCGCGGTGCTGGCGGCGACACTGCGGGGCCTCAGCAACGACGTCTACTTCCAGGTGGGCCTGCTGACGACCATCGGGCTGGCCGCCAAGAACGCCATCCTGATCGTGGAGTTCGCCAAGGAACAGTACGAGGCCGGGCATGAGCTGATCGACGCGGTGACCATCGCCGCCAAGCAGCGCCTGCGCCCGATCCTGATGACGTCCTTCGCCTTCATCCTGGGCGTGCTGCCGCTGGCCGTGGCCAACGGCGCCGGCTCCGGCGGGCAGAACGCCATCGGCGTGGGCGTGATGGGCGGCATGCTGTCGGCCACCTTCCTCGCCATCTTCTTCGTTCCCGTCTTCTTCGTTTCGGTCCTCCGGCGCTTCGGCAAGCGGCCCGCCCCCGGCACCCCCGCCTCGGGCACGCCCGCTCCCGCCACCCCGGGGCACGACACCGCAGGACATCCGTGATGACCGTGTTTCCGACCCCCAAGCGCATCGCGGCCATCACCGCCCTGCTGCTGACCACCGTGTCCCTGGACGCCTGTTCCCTGGCGCCGGACTACACCCGGCCACAAAGCCCCGTGCCCAACGCCTGGCCCACCGGCCAGGCGTATGAACCGGCGGACGCGCCCGGCAAGCCCTCGCCCCTTCAGGGACCGGATAGCTGGAAGGCCGTGTTCCGCGGCCCCCGGCTGCAGGCCCTGATCGCCAAGTCGCTGGAGAACAACCGCGACCTGCGCGTGGCCCTGCTGAACATCGAGGTGGCGCGGGCGACATACCGCGTCCAGGACGCGGCCACCCTGCCCCAGCTGAACGTGAGCGGCAGCACCACCCGCGCCCGCACGCCCATCTCGGCCCTGGGCGCACAAGGGGCGGCCGCAGGCGCATCCGGGTCCAGCACCAAGGGCATCACCTACAATTCCAGCCAGGTCCAGGTGGGCGTCACCTCGTACGAGCTGGATCTGTTCGGCCGGGTGCACAGCCTGTCGCAGCAGGCGCTGGAACAGTATCTGGCGACGACGGAAGCCACGGCGGGCACCCGCCTGTCCCTGATCGCGGAGGTGGCCAACGCCTATCTGACCCTGGTGTCGGATCGCCAGCTGCTGACCCTGACGCAGGACACACTGAAGGCCCAGCAAGCAACGTATGACCGCAACAAGCGCATGTTCGACCGGGGCAGCAGCTCGGCCCTGGACCTGGCGCAGTCGCAGACGGCCGTGGACACCGCCCGCGCCAATCTGGAGCAGTACACCCGCCTGGTGGCCCAGGACCGCAACGCCCTGGAACTGCTGGTGGGCGCGCCGCTGAGCGAGGCGGAGATCGAGGGCGCCAGCCTGGACGACCAGGACGTGCTGAGTGACCTGCCCGCGGGCTTGCCGGCCGACCTGATGCTGCGCCGCCCGGACATCCGCCAGGCGGAACACACGCTAAAGGCCGCCAACGCCAACATCGGCGCCGCCCGGGCCGCCTTCTTCCCCCAGATCACGCTGACCGGCAGCTACGGCACCGCCAGCGCCGGCCTGACCGATCTGTTCGCGCCGGGCAGCAGCGCCTGGAGCTTCGGTCCCAGCATCAGCCTGCCCATCTTCGACAACGGGAAGAATCAGGCCAACCTGGATATCGCCAAGGCCAATCGCGACATCGACGTGGCCAGCTATGAGAAGGCGGTGCAGACCGCCTTCCGCGAGGTGTCGGACGCCCTGGCGGCGCGCGGCACCCTGGACCGCCAGCTGGCGGCCCAGACCTCGCTGGTGAAATCCAGCCAGCTGACCTACGACCTATCGACCAAGCGCTACGACCGCGGCATCGACAGCTTCCTGACCGTGCTGGACGCGCAGCGCAGCCTGTACAGCGCCCAGCAGACCCGCATCGCCGTGCAGCTGTCGCTGCTGGAAAACCGGGTCAGCCTGTTCAAGGTGCTGGGCGGGTCGGAGACCGCGCCGGCCGCCGAGTAGGCCCTGCGGGGCTATCCTCCTGCGCGGCGCGAAACGCCCGCAAAAGGAGGAGGCCCCCCATGTTCCCGACACGGATGACGCCCGGGGCTATTCGGCCGCCGCGAAATGCCAATTCGCCGGATGCCGCTGATGCCCCGGTTCAACCCTTCCCCGGCAATCATTACGCCATTACTCTACCCCTGGATGCCGGCGATGGGGCGCCGGCCGAACAGGCATGAGGTTGGGGAACAATGCTCGGGACCATTCTTTCTTATTCCGCGCAGACCGGCGAGGGCGTGATCAGTGGCGCCGACGGCCAGCGCTACACCTTCCACCGCAATGACTGGCGGTCGGAAGCGGAACCGGTGAACGGGCGCAAAGTCGACTTCGTGGGCGTCGACGGTGTCGCCCAGCAAATCTACGCCGTGGCGGCCCCGCCGATGGAAAAGAACAAGCTGGTGGCCTGCCTGCTGGCCTTCTTCCTGGGCACCTTCGGCATCCACAAATTCTACCTGGGCTACAATACCGCCGGCATCATCATGCTGCTGGTGTTCCTGTTCGGCTTCATCCTGCTGGGCATCCCCTCGGTCATCATCGGCCTGATCGCCTTCATCGAAGCCATCCTCTACATCGTGAAGTCGGATGAGGAGTTCGAGGCAGTGTACGTGCGCGGCAACCGCGCCTGGTTCTGACAGGGGGGGCGCCCGGCTGAGCCCGCGCGCCCCGTTCCGGACTCACGCCGCCTGGCGCGCCTTGATGTAGTCCTGGATGACCAGGGACAGCACGTCCAGCGGCATGCTGCCGGAGGACAGACCGGCGTGGTGGAACTCGCGGATGTCGAACTTCGGCCCCAGTTCCTTTTTCGCCTGGTCGCGCAGGCGCACCCACATGGTATGACCGATCTTGTAGCTGCAGGCCTGGCCCGGCCAGGCGCAGTAGCGGTCGGTCTCCCGCGTCATGGCGCTTTCGGTATCGCCCGTGAGCTCGACCATGTATTTGACCGCCTGCTCCCGCGTCCACCGCTTGTGGTGCATGCCGGTGTCGATGACGCAGCGGCCGGCGCGGAACAGCAGGAACTTCAGGTAGCCGATGCGGCCCATGGGTTCCTTCTCATACATGCCCATCTCATCGGCCAGCTGCTCGGCATACAGGGCCCAGCCCTCGCCGTAGCCGGAGAAGAACATGTTGGAGCGGTAGCGGGGAATGCCCGCCGTCTCCTGCGCCAGGGCCACCTGCAGGTGATGGCCGGGGATGCCCTCATGGTAAAGGGTGGAGGGCAGCGCCCATTTGGGCCATTCGCCGGTGTCGTGCAGATTGAAGTAGATGGTGGCCGGGCGCTTGCCGTCCAGCGAGGGCGACTGGTAATAGGCCAGCGGCGCGCCGGCGTCGATCTGTGCCGGCACCGGCTTCACCTCCGCCTTGGCCTTGGGCAGGGTGGAGAAGTATTGGGGCAGGTGGCTGACCACGTCGGCCAGGCGCACGCCCAGGTCGGCGATCAGCTGGGCCTTGCCTTCCTCCGTCTTCGGGTAGAAGGAGGCGGGGTCCTGGTACAGCGCCTTGATGCGCTGGCCCACCGTACCCTTTGTCAGACCCTGCGCCTTCAGCACGGCGTCCAGGCGGGCGCTGATCTCCCGGCCCTGGTCCAGGCCGATCCTGTGCACCTCGTCCGGCGACAGGGTGGTGGTGGTGTTGGCGCGCAGGCCATCGACATACCAGGCGTCGCCGTCCTTGACGTGCCAGACGCCGGCGTCGTGCGTCGCCTGCCTGCGCGCAGCCTCCACCGCCGCGATCTGACGGTCCAGGGCGGGCAGCACCTTCGATGTGTAGATGCCGGCGGCGCGGGCGGCCCAGTCGCCCTCGATGCCCTTGGCCTTGGCGCGCTTGGCAACGGATGACACCAGGTCCGACCTGTCCGCATCGACGCGCAGAGCGCGCATCTGGGTCAAGGTCGTGTCCAGCAGGAAGTCCGGCGCCACCACGCCGACGCCCCGGTCACGGTCCAGACGCTCAGTATCCTGGTCCAGCGCGGTGGCGAAGGCCCCCAGCCGCGAAAGATAGGCCTCGGCATCGTCCTGGGTGGCGATGGGGTGCTTGGTGTCCAGGAAGGTGGGGGTGGACTGGTAGCAGCCGGTCAGCTGGCTGATGGCATAGGGGGAGCGTTCGCCCGGCCGGCCGAAATCGAAGCGCTTGTAGGTTTCCAGCCGATTGGACAGGACGTAGGCGACGCAATCGTAGTTCACGGCGTCGATGCCGCTCAGGCTGCGGCGGTCGATGCCCGCCAGGCGGCGCATCTGGCTGGCGGCGGCCTCACGCTCCGCCGCCTGGCCGGCGGCCGAGCGGTCGCCCAGCCGGCTGCGCAGTCCCGCCAGGTCACCCGTGTCCAGGCCCAGGTTGGTCGCGGCCTCGGGCCGGCGCCGCAGATCCTCCTGGAAAAAGGTTTCCAGCAGGGCCGTCAGCGAAGCGCCGGCGCCGGAGGGGGCGGAATTCTGCGCCCATGCGGGCAGCGCGGCGGACAAGGCGACGGCGGCGGAACTGCCGGCCAGGAACTGGCGACGATTGACCATGGAACTCTCCCAACTCGTATGCCCCTGTTTTGGGGAGAGTATGCGTAAATTTTTGATGGATGAAAGCCGGGCCCCGCCATCAAACAGGCTGCCCGTCCGTTCTGCGGCCGGCCGGCCGGCTGCATCTATTGTAAATTGTTTGCCTGCCGGCCCACTACCACCGCTGGCGTCAGCCGCCGTCCGGCATGGTGTCGAATCGGCCCGGCGGCCGCCCCTCCGAGGCCTGCGCCGGGCATCAGCCGTCATAGCCTTGAAACCATTCGCGGCTAAGCCTGGGCCCGAATTTTCAAGGACGCCATTCCCATGCCTTTGCCCCGTCTGCTGCCCCTGACCATCGCCGTCCTGGGCCTCACCGCCTGCGCCACCAAGGCGCCGGAGAGCGTCGTCGCCATGAACCAGATCCAGGTCATTGGCACCCACAACAGCTATCAGGCCGGGATCGCCCCCAACGAGGCGGTGTTGTGGAAGAAAAACCATCCAGAGCAGTACGCCGCCCTGGATTACCGCCACCAACCCCTGGCGGCGCAGCTGTCGGCCGGGGTGCGCCAGGTGGAACTGGACGTCTACGCCGACAGCAAGGGCGGGCTTTACGCCCACCCCGCCGGGCCCAGCCTGGTGGCGAAGGCCGGTCTGCCGGCGGACCCGCCGTTCGACCCCGACCACGTCATGGACAAGCCGGGCTTCAAGGTCATGCACATGGAGGATGTGGACTACCGCAGCACCTGCCAGCCCTTCACCGCGTGTCTGGCCGACATCCGCGCCTGGTCGCAGGCCCATCCCGGCCATGTTCCCATCTTCATCCTGATCGAGACCAAGGAGGAGGCGCTGACCCTGCCCTTCCCCACCGTGACGCCGGAGGCGCTGACACAGGCCAGCCTGGACGCCCTGGACCGGGAGATCCTCTCGGTGTTCAAGGCGGATGAGATCATCACCCCCGATGGGGTGCGGGGCGATGCCGCCACCCTGAACACCGCCATCCGGACGCGCGGCTGGCCCAGCCTGGAAGCGGCGCGGGGCAAGGTTGTCTTCCTGCTGGACCAGAAGAAGATCACCGCCCGCTACCTGGAGGGCCATCCCGGCCTGAAGGGTCGCGTCGCCTTCACCAACGCCCAGCCCGGTGACGCCGACGCCGCCTTCATCGAGATGAACGATGGCCCGGGCGACGCCATCACCGCCCTGGTGCGCCAGGGATACCTGGTCCGCACCCGGTCCGATGCCGACACCAAGGAGGCGCGGGCCAACGACACCCGCCGCCGCGACATGGCGCTGGGCAGCGGGGCGCAGATCATCAGCACGGACTATCCGGCCTCGGAACCGGCCGGCACCGGTTTCGCCGTCAGCCTGCCGGGTGGGGTCGCCGCACGCTGCAACCCGGTGACGGCGGGTGATGGCTGCGGGATGGGGCCGCTGGACCAGTAGGGACTGGAGGCCGCTTGCCAGGGGCTGAAACCCTTCTCTATTCTTCCACGCACAATAAACGTTGGAAGCGGCAGGCCATGAAGAAGACGAGCAGATGGGCGGCGTTGGCATTGGGCACGGCGCTGAGCCTTCCCCTGGGAAGTGCCGCCAGCGCGGCGGAGGCCGCGAAGCAGGAAGGTATCAAGGTCGATCTGACCCGGCCCGACTGGGTGGCCTTCCGCAACCTGTACCAGCAGCTGGTGCAGACCAACACCACGCTGTCGGCCGGCAGCTGCACGGCGGCGGCGCAGAACATCGCGAACCGGCTGGTCGCCATCGGCTTGAAGAAAAGCGATGTCCGCGTGCTGGTGCCGGATGGCCGGCCCAAGGACGGCGCGCTGGCGGCGGTGCTTCCCGGCACGGACAAGACGGCCAAGCCGCTTTTGCTGTTGGCCCACATCGATGTGGTGGAGGCCAAGCGCGAGGACTGGCAGCGCGATCCCTTCACCCTGGTGGAGGAGAACGGCTATTTCTATGGGCGCGGCAGCAGCGACGACAAGGCCATGGCCGCCGTCTTCGCCGACCTGCTGATCCGCCTGCGCCAGGAAGGCTTCCGGCCCAAGCGCGACATCAAGCTGGCGCTGACCTGCGGCGAGGAGACCAGCGACACCTTCGACGGCGTGGCCTACCTGCTGGCCCACAACCGCGACGCGCTGGACGCCGAATTCGCCCTGAACGAGGGGGCCGGCGGCAGGCTGGACAAGGACGGCAAGTACCTGGCCCTGGAAATCCAGGCGGGGGAGAAGGTCTACCAGGACTTCACGCTGGAGACGACCAACCCCGGCGGCCACAGCTCCCGGCCCAGCAAGGACAACGCCATCTATCACCTGGCGGCGGGCCTGAACCGGCTGGCGGCGTTTGATTTCCCGGTGGCGCTGAACCCGGTGACCAAAGCCTATTTCACCGCCCTGTCCCCGGTCATCGGTGGTGCGGTCGGTGCCGACCTGCTGGCCATCACCAAGGACAATCCCGACCCTGCGGCCATTGCGCGCGTCAGCCAGGATGCCGGCTGGAACAGCACCCTGCGCACCACATGCGTCGCCACCATGGTGAACGCCGGCCACGCGCCCAACGCCCTGCCTCAGCACGCCCAGGCCAATGTCAACTGCCGCATCCTGCCGGGCCAACCCCTGGAGGAAGTGCGCCAGACACTGGTCAAGGTGCTGGACGATCCCGCCATCAAGGTGACGGCGGTGGGTGAGCCCAGCCCCGTCTCCCCCCCGCCGGCCCTGACGCCCACGGTCCTGGACCCGGTGAAGGAGGTGGCGGCCAAGATGTGGCCGGGCGTGCCGGTGGTGCCCACCCAGTCCACCGGCGCCACCGACGGCCGCTTCCTGAACGCCGCCGGCATCGCCACCTACGGCCTCAGCGGCATGTTCCGCGACCCCGACGGCAGTGGGGTGCACGGCCTGAACGAACGCATCCGCGTCCGGTCGCTCTATGAGGGGCGGGAGTTCCTGTACGCGGTGGTGAAGAAGTACGCGGGGTGAGAAGAGCGGCCGGCCTTCCAACGCTCCCGTGGAAGGCCGGCCGCTCCGGGCCTTTACAGCCGGCCGTAGGAATCTTCCAGGCGGACGATGTCGTCCTCACCCAGATACGCACCGGACTGCACCTCGATCAGTTCCAGCGGCACGCGGCCGGGATTTTCCAAACGATGAACGCAGCCTAGCGGCAGGTGGACGGATTCATTCTCGCGTACCAGGATCTGTTCCCCGTCGCGGGTCACCAGAGCCGTGCCACTGACCACCACCCAGTGTTCCGCCCGGTGATAGTGCTTTTGCAGTGACAGCTTGCCACCCGGCTTCACCGACAGGCGCTTCACAGCATAGCGATGGCCATGCAGCAGGCCCTGGGTGCTACCCCAAGGCCGATGGACCTTGCGATGTTCCAGGTACTCGGTGCGCCTTTCCCGCTTCAACCCGTCAACCACGTGCTTGACGTCCTGAGCCCGATCGCGGTGCACCAGCAGCACGGCGTCATCGGTGGTCACGAGGATGACGTTGTCCACGCCGACCACGGCGGCGATGCGGCCGTCCTCGCACCGGACATAGGTGTCGCGGCTATCGACATGCATGACAGTACCGACAGCGGCATTGCCGTTGGCGTCCTTGTCACTGATGTCCCATAGGGCCGACCAGCTGCCGATATCGGTCCAGCCGATATCGGCGACCACCATGGCCGCCTTATCGGTCTTTTCCATCACGCCATAGTCGATCGATATATTAGGAGCCTGGCCGAACGCTTCGGCGCCCAGGCGCAGGAAATCATCGTCGCGCTTGGCCTGGTCCAGGGCCGCACGCACCGCCGCCAGCGTTTCGGGGGTGTGGCGCTCGAGTTCGGCGATCAGCAGGCCGGCCGGCATCATGAACATGCCGCTATTCCAATAATGATCCCCATCGGCCAGGAACCGCTCGGCCAGCGCCTGGTCCGGCTTCTCGGTGAAGGCGGCGACGGTGTAGGCGCCCACCACGCCGGCCAGTTGCTGGCCACGTCGGATATAGCCATATCCAGTTTCAGGATGCTGCGGTTTGATGCCGAAGGTGACCAAATAGCCCTGACGGGCCAGGGCGTGGGCGGCGTCGATAGCCTCCATGAAGGCGTCGCGGTCCAGGATGGCGTGATCCGCCGGCAGCAGCAGCAGGACGGCATCGGGGTCCTGGGCAATCGCGACCACGGCGGCAACAGCTGCTGCCGGCGTCGTGTTGCGACCCATCGGTTCCAGGATGATGGCCGACGGGGAAATCCCGATTTCCCGAAACTGCTCGGCAATAATAAAGCGATGATCCTCATTGCAGATGATAAGGGGGCCGTGAAAGATTTCAGGATCGGATACCCGCACGGCTGTATCTTGGATCAGGCTACGATCCCCATGGATGGGCTGCAACTGCTTGGGATACCGCTCCCGCGACATGGGCCACAGGCGCGAACCGACGCCACCGGATAAAAGAACAGGTTGAATCTTCAACAACGAGGCGTGCTCGCCCATCGAGATCAGAGGCTGATCAGTATTGGTCATTCTTGTGCTTTCCAATATCAAGCAATTAATAAATTTGACGTGAATGCCAGCTGCCTACGCAAAATAGACTCCTTTTGATCGGAACAGCGCGCGCCTCGGTAGCATACCGGCCTATTCCATTTAAAGATGATCATTATAGCGCCGACGATCGGGCCTTTCCGAGGATGCGACGCCAACTGCGCGACAGGTTACCGATTCGGCGAATTCCCGGGACCCGTATAGCAAGGGCGCGAACGCGGCTCGCCACGCGCCAGGTCAGCGACAACTCGAGGGCGCGCTTTTCCGCCGTGACGATATGCAGCTTGTCGGTCAGGTACCGGCATTCCTGGGACAGGCGTTCGCATTCTAGACTGACCCGGGCCATGTCGCTGGCATGGGCCGCCCGCTCGCGCTCCCTGTCCTGCTGAAGGTGGGCAATCCGTTCCTGTATCCGGGCAAACGCCGCCGCTTGGCTTTTGAGCGTGGCCTGGGCAATGGCCGTTTCCATATCCGGGGGCGCCAAGGTGGCAACCAACAGCTTCATGCCCTCGAGCCTTACGCTTCCATCAGCCAGCCATGCTTGCCAGTCGGCAATCAGCGCATCGAAAGGTTCGGCCTGCGCACTTCTCATTTCTGGCGCCATCGCCGATTGGGGCTGGGCATGCGCGCCGGCGCCTTGCGCGGAAATGACATGCGTCTTGTTCACCTCGTCCCCTCCGCCATAATTCCGCTTGCCGAACCGTGCCAAGCCCAAGACCTTGCCCGATATTGACCGAGCGCCCCCGCGTCCCTCAAGGATCAATTCTCGGGTTAACGATACCGCCCACAACATCGCCGTCCTGCGTTGTGAACCGACCCACGAGTCGGAGTGAAGGGCTGTTTGACAGAATCCGGCCACTGAGGTGATTGAATAGCCTGGATTGGAAGAACTTAATCAGATGAGTTCACTCGGCTCATCAGAAGGCGTTTCCGATGCGCCCCCCATATTGCAGGAATGATGGAGAAAGTCCGCGAGATTGCTTCCTTGCGTATTGACAGGGCGACCAGGCCATCATAGCGCTGCCAGATCTACCAGACGACCATACACACCGTTGCCGCATCAGGGGATTTTTCGATTGTACCGGAAGACATTTGCGAAAATCGTACGTCGAAATCGTCATCTGCACGCTGCTGCACGGCGACTGCGTGCATTGCTCCGGGGCACGACTCCGCATACGCCGGAATTGTCCCGCGACTATGCGCTGGTCGCGTCATCCCCACTGTTCGACAAATCCTGGTACCTGTCGGCCTATGCCGATGTCGCGGCGGCCAACCTTGACCCCCTGCGCCATTACCTTGAGCATGGCGCCCGGGAAGGGCGGCTACCAGGACCCAGCTTCGACGGTGGCCGGTATTTCGCGGCCAATCCGGATGTGGCGGCGGCGGGCATCAACCCCCTTGTGCACTATCTTCGGCATGGCATCGCCGAAGGGCGGGTGCTTGCTCCGCTGCCGACCAGCACGGCACACAGCCGGGGGGCGTCGGTTTACTGGTACCATATCGGTGACAGCATCGATTGGCTGAAAATCCACCAGCGCATTACGGGCGTGGGCCGGGTGTCGATCGAGTTGTTGTTCTCTTTCATCGACAACCCTGTCGCCACCACGGTCATACCCTGCGTCTTCGGCGAGTCCGAATCCGGTGTCGTCGCAGCAACGGCAGATGACGTTGAATTACTCGCGGACAGGATTGGCCGTGTCACAGGCAACCGGCCTCTGCTGGCGGCGACGGCGACAAAGAACAACCCGAAGTCGCCCACTGCTGGTGATCACATCTTCTTCACGGGCTTGGTTTGGACCCCACTCTACACGGAACGGTTCAGGCGCCTGCAATCCGAGGGTGTTGATTACAGCGTCCTGGTACATGACGTCATTCCCTTGGAAGAACCGGCACTGGTCGGCGCGGACTATCACAAAGCCTTCTCGGAATGGCTATCGACAGTCCTTACAGGCGCCAGTGTCGTTTACGTCTCCAGCGACTACACCCGGCAGAAAATCTTCCGTTTCGCCGTCTTGCGGAAGATCATGGTCAAACCGGCCATCATCGTGATCAAATTTGGCCTGCGAGCAATCGGCGCACAGGGCGGCAAGGATACGTCCCAAGACAGGGCAGGCCTGGCGGCGGTAGATCCGCGGGGCTTCGTGCTGTCTGTCGGTACCATCGATGAGCGCAAGAACCAAATCTTCCTGTGCCGTTTGTGGAGAAAGCTGGCCGACGCCCTGGGCGAGGAAGCTTTGCCCCAATTGGTTCTGGCTGGCCGCGATGATTTGAAGGTGGCTCAGGTCGATGACGTCGCCGCCATGGTGGCCACCGGGAAAATCCTTGTCCTAGAGAATATGGCAGACGCGCAGATCGGGGAACTATACCGGTGTTGCCTGTTCACCGCGTTTCCATCGACCTGCGAAGGGTACGGGCTGCCGGTGGCGGAGAGCCTGGCATATGGCAAGCTGTGCTTGTGCTCCGACCTACCCGAGATTCGGGCGCACGCGGGAGATTTCGCTTGGTATTTCCCGGCGTCGGACGTGGATGCGGCGTTCGCCCTGTTCACCAGCGCCCTTGGTGACCGGGTGGCCCTGCAAGCCGCGGAAGATTATATCCGCGACGCCTTCGTTGCCCCGCAGTGGCACGAGACCTTCATCGATATGCTGGACGGGGCCACGCGCGCGCTTCAGTCGCCGGTTGAACTCCCGGTGCCCACCGCCATCTCCTTCCCAGGCGCGCGTGAAATCGACGTGGCGATGACCCTTGCCAACGCCGCCCGGTACTGCACGGATCAGGAGCCAGAGGTTTCCATCCTGATCATCAACTGGAACGCGGCGACACTGACACTGGAATGCTTGCGCCAGATATGGTCGCAGACGGACGGCCATACCTATGAGATCATCATCGCCGACAATGGCAGCGCGCCGACCGACGTGGCCATGCTGCGCAATTTGGGGCCGGGCGTGCGCCTGCTGGAGTTGGGCACCAATCGTTACTTCGGTGAAGCCAACAACATCGCGGCTGAAGCCGCACGGGGCCGCTATGTCTGCCTGCTGAACAACGACGCCTTCGTCCAGCCGGACTGGCTCACCGCCCTGGTGGCCCCTTTCCAGGTGGACACGGCCGTCGGGGCGACCGGACCGCTGTTCCTCTATCCTGATGGCGTGGTCCAGGAAGCCGGTGGGATTATCGACGCAAACGGCTATCCCATCCGCTTGGGCAGGGGCGACAAGACCCTCTCACCGGAACTGCTCAAGCCGAAGTTCGTCAATTACATCTCGGCCGCGGCGCTGATGATTCCGCGCGATCTCTTCATGGAAGTTGGCGGATTCGACCTCGCCTATGAACCCGCTTATTACGAAGACACCGATCTGTGCATGAAGATTCAGGCAATGGGTTATAAAGTGCTTTACTGCCCAGACGCCCAGGTCATCCATATCGAAGGGGCGGCCGCCAATGGCGATACGGCCGCCGAAACGCGCCGTATAGCCTTGGGCGACTTGAACCGCGATAAATTCCTCGCTCGGTGGGGTAGATATCTGAAGACCCGCCGCCAGTCGCACCTGACACCCGTGCGCCACCAATTCCTGCCGTCCGCCCCCCCTGTGCCGGCACTGGCGACGGTGGCGACACGGCCCAAGGCTGCGGTCTTCACCCCTTATGAACTGACCCCTGGCGGTGGCGAGCGGTTCCTGCTGACACTGGCGATGACGTTGAGCGAACAATACGCTGTCACGGTGGTCACGCCGTGGCGGTACAGTCGGCTGCGGCTGCGCAACCTGGGTTGCGAGTTCAATCTGGACCTGTCGCGCCTGGACGTCATGACCGAGGCGGAGTTCCAGGAAGCGGACCAACCTGATCTGATGGTCACGCTGGGCAACCATATCATCCCCACGGCCCCCGCGCGCGGCAAGGCCAACATTTATATCTGCCAATTCCCCTTTCCGATGCATCGGCCGGTGGGACCGACCGACCGGGAGGTATTCGCCGGATATCAGAAGATCGTCGTCTATTCCAACTACACCAAGTCCCACATCTTCGCCAACCTGAGCGCTTATCAATTACCTGACCGCCCGGTCGAGGTGCTCTATCCCCCCGTCCCGCTATTCCAGGCGCGCACCACCGCCAAGAAGCGCACGATTCTGACGGTCGGACGTTACTTCGTCGGTGGCCACTCCAAGCGCCATGATGTGCTGATCAACGTCTTCAAGAAGATCGCCCCCCAGTTCAGCGAGCCGGTGGAGTTGCATGTCGCCGGTTCGTCGATGCCAGGGGCCGCGCATATGGACTATCTGGCCCAGTTGCGGGCAGCCGCGGTGGGCCATCCCATCCATATTCACGTCAACGTGTCGGCGGAAGCGCTGCAGGACCTTTATCACAACGCCACCGTCTATTGGCACGGGACAGGCATCGGCGCCGACCTTATCCAAGAACCGGGAAAGGCCGAGCATTTCGGCATCACCGTGGTCGAGGCCATGTCGGCGGGTGTCGTCCCCTTTGCGCTGAACTCTGCGGGACCGCGGGAAATCATCACCGATGGCGAGACCGGCTTTCTTTACGATACCACCAAGACGCTGGCGGAGAAGACACTTACGCTATTCTCCCAATCCAATGCCGAGCAGCTTTTGCGAATAGGGGCGGCGGCCAATGCACGGGCGCAGGCTTTCTCGCAGCAGGTTTTCGTCGAGAACGTCAAGAAATTGGTGAGCAGCGTCATCTCACCGTGACGCGCAGACCTATACCGCCAGCCGTTACTACGGCTCGGGGCCAAAGCGGTATCCGCCTGGGACGCTGGGGAAGATGCAAGCCGGGGCGGCCATTGATGGCCGCCCCCCTTCTGGGGCCTGGAACCGGAAGCCATGGTCGTTTAGGCGAGACATCCGATGACCATGGTGATACTGGCTAGGGGCGTGGGGACGCGGACGTCGAAGGGTCTCCCTCTGCGCCCAAGGCCGATGATCGAGATCAGAAGCCAGGCGAGACGGAGGAATTTGTTCAGCAGGCCGCTGGAGCGATACACTTGAGCCAAAAATCGACAAATCTTCCGTTCCTAAAAATAATGTCCGGATTGCACAATATCCATTGGATTGAATTTAAAAATAATAAAATGGAATCTAGCGCGCTATCGAATAGTGCTATGTTTCTATTTTTTATTATTTCTTTATTATTTTTTGCAATTTTCCTGTCGGAAATTTATCCGCCAACTTTTCCGGTTGAGAGAACTAAATACGAACTAGTGCTAACACAATACTATAAATTGCTAAAGCCGGAGCCAATTGAAAGATTCATCTTTCTATTTTTATCGGCATTAACAATACCGTCTTCTGTAGGCTTATTTCTTATTTCAGATTTCAATTTTATAGTCTTCAAAAAACAACGTGCTATTGCAACTTTATTTATCAATGCCCTTCTCGCTATACTCGTCCTGGCTGGACTGTCGAGGTTTGACTTTGGCCGCTCCCTCTTTTTGAACGGGCTCGCCCCGGCACAGCCCACCCTCATCCGGCTGCTGGGCTGCATCGTGACCGCAATCATTTTCCTCGTGGCCCTTTTTCGATGGCCGCCGGCCTTCATGACGACCCAGCACCGGCTCGCCAGCGTGCTGGGTTGGGGAATTTTCCTGCCGGCCATGATCCTGCAGATCACCGCGTGGCGGTTGTTCAACGAAGCGTCGATGGGGGAAACCAGCCCATGGTCAACCTCCATGGACGCATTCATCTATTCCATATCGCAGGTTATCTTCGGGAAAACCGTTCTCGTCAATTTTCCAGCGCAGTACGGTTTGTCTGCGGAGTTCATTGGCGGCCTCTTACGCCTTTTTCCTTTCTCCATGCTGACGTTCTCTTTCGTCTTCTGCGTCATGCAGGTGATTTCGATGGCCGCTGTCTTTTACGCCTTCGCCAAAGAGGTCCGCGTTTGGGCGCTTCGGCCTTTATTCGGCCTTTCTTTGGTCTTGGTGACTTTCTCTTCAGTCCTCATGATCAATGGAGTCGACGAATATTATCTTCAATATTGGCCTTTGCGATTCATCTGGCCGGCCCTGTCCATTTTTGCCCTGCAGGCTTATAAATCCACACCTGATCTTCGCCACGCGGCGGCAGTGTCGGTGATCGCCGCCATCGGGACCATCTGGAATATCGAATCAGGACTGCCCATCGCGATCGGCTTCGCAGCCTTGCTGGCAACGAAGTGGGCCTACAACCTGGGTTCGCGTGACGCGCGATCCGTCGCCCTTAGACGCCACCTGCTGCGGGCGCTGTTGCAGCACGTCATCCTGTTCGTTGGTTTCGCCGCCGCAACGGCTGTTTACATCAGTGCCAAGGCGGAGCACCCCCCTCATTGGGGCTGGCTTGTCGAATATCAGAAGCTTTTCTACGGGCTGGGCGTCGCAATGCTGCCGATGCCCCTTACCATCACCACTCCGTGGATGAGCGTCCTGGCGCTCTACCTGCTCGGCCTCCTGTTGGCGGCCTCAGCTTGGCGCCGGACGCCCCGCACGCGGGGGTATGACCTGATTTTCTTTATCGCGATGCTCGGCTGGGGCCTGTTCACCTATTACCAAGGCCGCTCCCATATTCTGAACCTCATCAACGTCTGCTGGCCCGCGATCCTGCTCGCCACCATCCTGGCCGACCGTGCGATCCGCTTCGTCAGAACACGTCGGCTGAGCCGGCCTTATCTGATCCTGCCGACAATCGCGATCGCCAGCCTCTGCTACACCGCCCTGCCATTCGTGCAGAACCTGGGACTGTTTTGGCAAGACACCCTCAAGGTGATCGACACCTGGGACCAGGCGGCCTCTCCGCTGGTCAGTGATGAACTCGCCTTCATCCGCCGGCACACCGTCCCGGGCGAGGCCTGCGTCTTGCTCACCCGCCGGCAGGGCCTGTACTACGCCGCCGCCGGCCTGGGAAACCCGATCGATGGACCTGGTTATTCCGAGATGCTGACGATAAAAGACCGCGATGCCTTGATGGCCCAGTTGAACACTCGGCGCTTTGACTGTGTGTTCATTGGCACGGGGAAGGACAGCGAACAATATTTGGATACGGACGTGTCCGCGCCGTTCCGCGATTACGAAGCCGTCGCGACCAATGCCAAAGGCACGTTGCACTTCCTCAAACCCAAGAAAGTGATCGCCCCAGAAGACCGGCTGTAAAGCCTCACCTTTCGCCACTCGAGTGCCGACCTCAAATATGTTAACCGTTATAAAGGGGCATGAGATTTCCGCCTCATTCCATCCCCAGCCCTGGCGGCGCCATCGGCGCGGGGGCGAACACGGCGAATAAGGCATGTGAATGGTTGCGTCCGCTCACCAATGATGAACCGCTGCAGATTTTGCGCCTTATTCAGCATGGTATATATTTTGTAATAAAACGATCCACACTTTTAGATTTTTCATTTTAAGTCGCTTTGGGGGCAGTCGATGAAGGTGGTTATACTGGCTGGTGGCATGGGAACACGGATATCCGAGGAATCTCACCTACGCCCCAAGCCGATGGTCGAAATCGGCGGGCGGCCAATCCTGTGGCACATCATGAAAATCTATTCTGCCTATGGATTTCATGACTTCATCATTTGCCTGGGATTCAGGGGCTATGTCATCAAGGAGTACTTTTCCAATTACTTCCTGCACATGGCCGACGTCACCTTCGACATGGCCCGCAACCATATGGAAGTGCATCGCGAAACGGCCGAGCCTTGGCGGGTGACCTTGGTGGACACCGGTGCCACCACCAATACCGGTGGCCGCCTGAAGCGTGTCCAGGAATACGTGAAGGATGAACCCTATTTCGCCATGACCTACGGTGATGGCGTATCCGACATCGACATCGCTGCCCTCGCCGCCTTCCACACCAGCCACGGCAAGCTGGCCACCATCACCGCGGTCCGTCCGCCCAGCCGGTTCGGCGTTCTGGATATCGACGGCGAGAATCAGGTGCGCTCCTTCCGCGAGAAGCCAGCCAACGAGATCGGCTGGGTCAACGGCGGCTTCTTCCTGCTGTCGCCGCAAGTGATCAACTTGATCGACGGCGACACCTCGGTCTGGGAACATGAGCCGCTGGAAGCCCTGGCGGAGCAACGCCAGCTCAACGCCTTCCATCACGAGGGTTTCTGGCAGCCGATGGACACGTTGCGGGACAAGAATTTCCTGGAGGACCGGTGGGCCAGCGGCAAAGCAGAGTGGAAGGTCTGGCCATGAGTTCACGAGCTGGAAGCGGGCTGCCAGGTTCCTGGGCCACGGCTTGGCGGGGATGTCGTGTCCTTCTGACCGGTCACACCGGTTTCAAGGGCAGTTGGATGAGCCTCTGGCTGGCGGCGCTCGGCGCCCGGATTACCGGCTTTTCCCTGGCGCCCCCCACCGAACCCAATCTGTTCAGCCTGGTTGGGGCCGCCGCCGATGTCGACAGCGTCATCGGCGACATCCGCGACCTGCCGGCGCTGGAAGCGGCCGTGGCGCGGGCTCGGCCGGAGATTATCATCCACATGGCGGCACAGTCGGTGGTCCGCGCCTCCTATACCGATCCGCTGACCACATATTCGACCAACGTGATGGGCACGGCCAACCTGCTGGATGTGGCGCGCCGCTGCCCGGACGTGCAGGCCATCCTGGTCGTCACCAGCGATAAATGTTACGAAAACCGCGAACAGATATGGGCCTACAGGGAACATGACCGCATGGGCGGGCACGATCCCTACAGCAACAGCAAGGGATGCGCGGAACTGGTCGTGGCCGCTTTCCGTGACTCCTACTTCCGCAAGGCCGGAGTGGCCGTGGCGACCGCCCGGGCGGGCAATGTCATCGGCGGTGGCGACTGGACGGCCGACCGGCTGGTGCCCGACGCCATGCGCGCCTTTCTGGCCCGCCGCCCGCTGGACATTCGCAACCCGATCGCCGTGCGACCCTGGCAGCATGTTCTGGAACCACTACAAGGCTATCTGCTGCTGGGTGCCCGCCTTCTGGGAGATGACGCTGGGGCCTATGCCGGGGGGTGGAATTTCGGGCCCGGGCACGACAGCAACCAGCCGGTATCGGATGTGGTCGATGCGTTGGCGGCATGCTGGGGCGGCGGCGCCACTTGGCGGCAGGTGGGCGACCCCGCGGACCTGCACGAAGCCACCCTGCTGCATCTGGACTCCACCAAGGCCAACATCAAGCTGGGCTGGACCCCAGTCCATACCTACAAGACGGCAGTGGCGTTGACGGTCGATTGGTTCAAAGCCTATGAAGCCGGGGCCGACCTGCGCGCCGTCACCCAAGCGCAGATCGAGGCTTACATGAACCATCATCCGCGCACGGTCTAGGGTTGGGCGTTTCCGTGTGGGCAAAGGACCTAGATAATGTCTGGCTCTGCTTCCAATTCCAAGGCATCGGCCCTGCGTGAGCAGATCCTGGACCTCGTGCGGGACTATTACGACTTGGTCCACGCCCCAGGCCCCTTCGTCCGGGGAGATTCACCGGTACCCGTATCCGGACGAACCTATCAAGCCCAGGATATGCAGTTCCTGGTCGATAGCGCATTGGACTTCTGGTTGACCACCGGTCGCTTTAACGATGCCTTCGAGCGGCGCCTGGGCGAGGTTCTGCAGCGCAAGCACGTGTTGACGGTGAATTCGGGATCATCGGCCAACCTGGTGGCGTTCGCGGCACTGACGTCGCACCTCCTGAAGGACCGGGCGCTGAAGCCGGGCGATGAAGTCATCACCTGTGCCACCGGCTTTCCGACCACGGTCAACCCGACCTTGCAGTTCGGCTTGGTCCCGGTCTTCCTCGACATCGACATCCCAACGTACAACATTGATGTCACCCGCCTGGAAGAAGCGGTAACCCCCCGGACCCGGGCCATCATGCTCGCCCACACCCTGGGCAACCCGTTCAATCTCGACGCGGTCATGGCGGTCGCCCGCAAGCACGACCTTTGGGTCATTGAGGATTGTTGCGACGCGCTGGGGGCGACCTATGAGGGCCGGCCGGTCGGCACCTTCGGCGACGCCGGCACGCTCAGCTTCTATCCGGCACACCACATTACCATGGGTGAAGGGGGCGCGGTGTTCACCGACCGGCCCTTGCTGCGCCGGGCCATGGAATCCATTCGCGACTGGGGTCGCGACTGCTATTGTCCGCCGGGGCGGGACAACACCTGTGGCAAGCGTTTCCAGTGGCAACTGGGCCAATTGCCGGAAGGCTACGATCACAAATACATATATTCCCACCTGGGATACAACCTGAAGATCACGGACATGCAGGCGGCCGTCGGGCTGTCGCAACTGGATCACCTGGACGCCTTCATCGCCGCGCGCCGGCGCAACTTCAATCTGTTGAAGCAGGGCCTGGCCGATTTGCAGGATGCGCTGATCCTACCCGAAGCGACACCCAGAGCCGAACCGTCCTGGTTCGGCTTTCCCATCACCCTGCGGGACGATGCCCCCTTCAGCCGACGCGACTTGGTCGTCCACCTGGATGCGCACAAGATCGGCACCCGCCAATTGTTCGGCGGCAACCTGCTGCGCCAGCCCTACATGACCGGACGGCCCCATCGCGTGGTCGGCCCCCTTTCCAACAGTGACATCGTGATGAACCGGACCTTCTGGATCGGCGTCTACCCCGGCTTGGGCAAGGATGCCGTGGACTACGCCGTCGACACCATTCGCGCCTTTATTCGCCGCTAAAAGCGCAACTTGGGGGCTTGTCTCGTGCGTATAGCCATCACCGGAGCCGGCGGCTTCCTCGGCGCTCCCCTGGTCCGCCTTCTCGCGGCGCAGGGGGCCGCAGTGGCAGCGATCGTGCGCCCCGGTACCACCCAGGTCCGACTGCCGGATTTGGCGGGCGCGATGCGGATCATCGAGGGCGACCTCGATACGATCGGCGCCTTGGAAGCACCGCTAGCGGACTTCCACCCCGACGTTCTGGTTCATGCCGCATGGGCCGGGGTCGGCGCCCAGGATCGCGACCGACCCGGCCAGTTGCGCAATGTGGTCGCGGCGGGGGAGTTGGCCGCGCTGGCCGGCAGGCTGGGGGCATCCACCTTCATCGGCATCGGTTCCCAGGCGGAATACGGTCCCGTCAGCGGGCGGACAGATGAGGCGGCGCCCCCCCGGCCCGTGACCCTGTACGGCATCGCCAAGCTTTCGGCCGCGCTGGCCACGCAACGCATTTGCGCCCAGGCCAGCTTGCGTTGGGCCTGGCTGCGCGTATTTTCCCTCTTCGGCCCTCGCGACAATCCCGAATGCCTGATCCCCATGGTGATCGAGCAGATTGGGCGGGGGCAGCGTCCGCAGCTGACCGCCTGTACCCAGCGCTGGGACTATCTTTACGTGGAGGATGCGGCGGCGGCCGTGGCGGCGGTGGCGCGCACGCCCAGCGCCGCCGGGCTGTTCAACCTTGGCTCCGGCCGGGCGCGACCATTGCTTGAGACGGTTGTCCACCTGCGCGACCTTCTTGACCCGACAGTTCCGCTGGGCGTGGGGGAAATCCCCTACGGCCCCAATCCGGTGATGCACCTGGAAGCAGATATCGGCCGTTTGACCGCTCTGACGGGTTGGCGGCCGACCGTAACCTTGGGGGACGGCCTGCGGGCAACCATCGCATGGCATCGCAACCTGGTGAGTGGAATGCAATGAGGCGGCAATCCACGACCAGCCTCGACCTGCCGCCTTGGCTGCGGAAACATCTGCCAGCCAGGCTCGGTCTGGCTCTTGGGAACGAAAACGGCGAGCGATTAGGGGACTTCATACGCTTCGTGCTGGTGGGCGTGTTGAACACGCTTTTCGGCTATGGTGTTTTCGCCGCGGGGATCTTGACAACGGGCGACCATCGCCTGGCCTTGACGGCAGCCAACGTGATTGGGGTTGCCTTCAATTTCCTGACCACCGGCCGCCTGGTATTCGGTAGCCAGCGCATCCATCGTTTACCGCTGTTCATTGGCGGCTACATCGTTTGTTTTATTGTCAATCTTGAAGCGCTGGAGTTGACGCATGCCGCCGGAGTCCCCTCACTGCTGGCACAGGTTCTATTATTACCCATCATGGTAATTTTGTCCTTCATCATCAATAAATTCATTGTATTCGGGAGAGGTAATTGAAAAGAATTTCCGTCGTCACCCCCTGCTACAATGAGGAAGCGGGCATTTCGGAATGTCACGCGACAATTAAGGCCATCTTCGACAAGCTGCTTCCAGGATATGAGCGTGAGCACATATTTTGTGACAACGCTTCCACGGACCGAACGCTTGAAATTCTAAAGGACATCGTGGCGCACGACCCATGCGCTCGCATTATTGTCAATGCCCGTAACTTTGGTCCACTGCGCAACAACTACAATGGCGTGATGGCGGCGACCGGCGACGCGGTATTGCTGTTCATGCCAGCCGACCTTCAGGATCCGCCAGAACTCATTCCCGAATTCGTCGCGCTATGGGAGCAGGGATATGAGATTGTCTACGGCATCCGTGCCACGCGGGAAGAGGGGTGGACCATGCGCTCCGTGCGCACGCTGTACTACAATCTCCTGACGCGGTTCTCCGACATCGCCGTGCCGCCCGGCGTCGGTGATTTCCAATTGGTAGATCGCCGGGTGGTGGAAGCCATGCGCCAAATCCGGGATAATTATCCCTTCATGCGCATGATGACCTTCGAATGCGGCGGCCGCGCCGTCGGCATCCCTTATCGTTGGCGTGCGCGCAAATACGGCGTCTCCAAGAACCGGCTCTCCGCTTTGTTCGATCAGGGAATGAACGGCATCATAACCTTCACCACCGCCCCCCTGCGGTTCGCCTTGATCACCGGCTTCCTGGCGGCCACCCTCAGCCTGGTCTACGCGGTCGTGAACCTGCTGTTCGGTTTTGTTTTCTATCACAAGCTGGCGGAGCCAGGCATCCTGACCCTCATCGTGGCCGCCTTCTTCTTCGGCGGGGTGCAACTGTTCTTCACGGGCCTGATCGGCGAGTATGTGCTGGCCATATATGCCCGGGTCAGGGACAAGCCGGCGGTTTTCGAACGGGAACGCATCAACTTCACCGGCCCGACACCTGACTGACGCCACGCCAGCCGCCCCTTCAGAAGCAGATAGCGACATGACCGGAGCTGAGTATATCGCCGCCTTCCTGGCCAGCAAGCATGTCAGGCACGTCTTCCTCATGACCGGCGGGGCGGCGACCTTCATGATCGACGCCATCGGGAACCGGGACGACATCGATTACATTTGCATGCAGCATGAGCAAGCGGCAGCCATGGCCGCGGACGCCGTGTGGCGCACGGACGGTACCCTGGGCGTGGCCATGGCCACATCGGGACCGGGCGCTACCAACCTATTGACCGGCATCGCCTGCTCCTATTTCGATTCCATTCCGGCCCTGCACATCACGGGTCAGGTCAACATGAGGGAAAGCGCGATGCTGGGTGGGGCCTCGCCCCGCCAGATCGGCTTCCAGGAGACAAAGATCGTCGAGATGGCTCGCCCCATCACCAAATACGCGGTGCAGGTGCGGACCGGTGAGGAGTTGCGTCAAGAACTGGAAAAGGCCTACCGCATCGCCATGAGCGGCCGCATGGGACCGGTATTGATCGATGTGCCCATGGACTTGCAACAAGCCGAGGTGGGGCATTTGTCCCCAGCGGTGACACCGGAGCCCACCGCCACCGACCCAGCGGCGGTGGCGGTGGCGGCCGCCGCCGTCAATCAGGCCTTGGCCGGGGTGACGCGTCCCCTGATCTATTGGGGGGCGGGTGTGGGCCTGGCCGGTGTCGCGCCCGAGGTCGAGCGTTGGGTGCGGGCCACGGGCGTTCCCATGGTATCCAGCTGGAACGGCGCCACGTATTTCGATCATGACCTTCCAGGCTTTTGCGGCACCGTGGGCGTCTACGGTAATCGCGGTGGCAATTTCCTTGTCCAGAACTGCGACTTCCTGCTGGTGTTGGGCAGTCGCCTGGACAATCGCCAGCGGACTGGGAACACACGCAATTTCGCGCCATCCGCTCGCGTCGTGGTGTTGGACGTTGACGTTGAGGAACTGGCTAAATACCAGGCGGACGGTTACGTCACCGTCCCGCTGAATTTCAGAGACCTGCCCGTCGTCCTGGATCAGGTACGGCTACCTCGTCCCAGCAATGCCTGGGTGAACCACGTTGCCCTGATGCAGGAACGCTACCTCGGCAAGCACGCCGGGCGGACCGCCATCACCGGCGCCCAGTCGCCTTATGCGGTGATCCAGCGCATCAATCGGCTGGTCGACCACGATGCCATTATCGCCAACGATACCGGCGCCGCCTTGTGCTGGTTTTTCCAGACGTTCCATCGCACAGGCCAGACCATTTTCACCGCAGGTGGCAACTCCCCCATGGGATATTCCCTGCCGGCCGCCATCGCCGCCAAGCTGACGGCGCCAGATCGCCAAGTGATTTGTTTCAGTGGAGATGGCGGCTTCCAGCTGAACCTGCAGGAACTGCAGACGGCCGTGCACTATGAACTCGACATCACCATTGTCATCCTGAACAACGGCGGCTACGGCATCATCAAGCAATTCCAGGACGCCTACATGCAGGGACGCTATCATGCCACCGGCGTCGGCTACAGCCAGCCGGACTTCGGCAAGATCGCATACGCCTATGGCCTTGATTATCATCGCATTGAGCGGCCAGACCAGATCACGCCTGAAATGTTCAGCCATAAGGGCCTGCGAATTCTGGACGTGATCCTTGAAGAGGGGACCACCATCGAGCCCAAAGCGGAAATGGGCCGCCCTATCAATGACCAATTCCCTTACCTTGACGACGCGGAGTTGGCCGAAGGAAACGCCTTTATCGACTATAAGCGGCACTGAGGGGCAGCCGTGTCACGTGCCCCGCTCCCCTATCAGGAATAGAGCTGATGCAGAGACTGGTTGACCGCCCGGCGGCGGGCCCCGGCGTGGGCACGAATCCGGCCTTCAACTCGCAGGCATTCCTACGCGAGTGGCGGATGTGGGCGGCCGGCGCAATCTTGGCCTATCTCCTCGCGAACCTGTTGATCGCGGGTTGGCCGCATCTGTTCATCCCAGACTTGTCACATCCCTATTTCAATGAGGGTGACGGCCTGTTCAACGCCGCGCTGATTCAGCGGGTGATGGAGGGATGGGTTTATTCCAACCCCCGCGTTGGCTATCCATTCGATTCCAGCCTGCTGGACTATCCGAACTCCGACACCCTGAATTTCATTCTATTAAGATTCTATGGCCTTATTACCGGAAATTTCTTCGGCGCCATGAATATCTTCATAGTTTTTAGCTTTCCTCTTTCTTTCATCTTGGCATATTGGACAGGAAGACATTTCGGTGTTCGCGATATTCTAGCCATCATGATGGCGCTCCTTTTTTCCTTCATGCCGTTCCCTTTCACGCGCTTCAATCACATCCTACTTCTTTCTTACTTCACCGTTCCCCTATTCTTCTACTTCGGCAACCAGATCGTTCACATGTCGGCACCAACGCAGGCCGCCACCAGCCGGGCGGGGCGCTTGCTGCCGTACGGCATCGGCGTGCTGTCTGCGTCCTTCGGCCTCTATAACGCCGCCTTCGGAATGATCCTGTTGGCGACGGCGGCGCTGTTTTCGGTGCTGATGAACCGTGGTTTGGCCGGCGCGCGGTACGCGGCCTTGCTCATCCTCAGCATCGGCATCGGGATCGGCCTGAATGTAGCGCCCAACGTGGTGCATCGGATGGAGGTCGGCGCCAACACGACGGTGGCAGCTCGCAGCCCGGTGGAATCGGAAATCTTTGGGCTGAAACTGATTCAAATGCTGTATCCGCGGTACCATCATCGGGTGCCGGCCTTAGCGTCCGTGACCGAACACTATGAGGAAGGCCGGCCACTGGTGAACGAGAATCACTCAGCGGCCCTGGGGATGATCGGCAGCCTGGGATTCTTGGCCTTGGGTGCCGTCATCGTCGCGGCGCTGGCCCGCCGCCCGGTCGACCCCCGACTTTCCTTCTTGTCCCTGACGGTTCTTGTCCTCTTCCTTTTCGGAACCATCGGCGGACTTGGTGCGATCTTCGCAGACCAGATCTCCCCGCTTGTCCGCGCTTGGAACCGCATCAGCGTCTTCATTTCCTTTGGCGCGCTCTCCGGCTTCACCTTGCTGTTACAGGCTGGGTTGGAGCGGTGGCTGGCGGGACCTCAACTGCGCCAGGTGGCGTGGGTCGTCGCCGGGGCGCTGACGGTCATCGGCATCGCAGATCAAACCCCCGCGGTCTGCGTTCCCTGCAACACCGAAGCCCGCGCCAAGTTTGAGAAGGAACGCGCCTTCGTTCAGGCTATCGAGCAGGCGGTGCCGGCAGGAAGCCCCATCTATCAACTGCCCTTCATGAGCTTCCCGGAAGCGCGCCCTCGCCATAAATTGCTGGACTATGCTCAGGCCAGCGGCTTCGTCAATTCCCGGACACTGCGGTGGAGTTACGGGGGCATGATGGGGCGCGCGGGTGATCTATTCTATCAGTCGCTGGCCGAACAGCCGGTGGAGCGCCAGTTGACCGTCCTGCGCCGGCTTGGTTTTGCCGGCATCTACATCGACCGACGAGGCTACCCCGATGGTGGCAACGACATCATCGGCCAACTGACTCAGCTATTGAAGAGCGGGCCGCTGCTTACCCGGGATGATGGCGCCATCCTATTCTTTCGGCTGGACAACCCTGCTGTCGATCTGACCGGCCTTTCTCCAGGTCAGATCATGGAACGCGCGGGATACAGGGTCGACACGCGCGGCCGCTACATGGCCGATCTGTCGGAAGGCCTGTCATTCTCGCAATCGATCTGGCCTAGCTACATCAAGGACATTCAAGGTCTCTCTATAGTCGAGTCATGGGGTCGCTGGTCCGACGCGGACACCACCCCAACCGTTCGTATCCTCTTCAGCGATCCCTTGCCGGCCGAATTCACCTTGGTTCTGTCAGCGCAAGCCTTCGGGCCTAATACGGACGCGCCGACCCTGGTGCGCATCGGTGAGCACAGCTATCCAGTCACAATAAGGCCTGCGGCGGCGGAGTATCGCGTCGCCGTCTCGCTCGGGGTGGAGAAGAGCACGACCATTGAAATCGTGCCTCCCAAACCGATCTCGCCCAATGAGCTTGGAATAAACGACGACCGGCGCCGTCTCGGCATCGGGCTGATCCAGCTGCGGATTGAGACGAAACCTTGATGGCGCGCATGGGGATGGAATCGCCGCAAGGCGGCAGGCTGCCGGCGCCCCGGCAGCCTCGCCCGTAAAATTTCTTCTTTCCAGACACTTACAGCCAACCCTTGAGAACGGACAACCTGTCGCCCGCCGGCAATGATTCCGTTCGAGAAAATCAATGCTTTTAAGCGGGTTTCCCTAATCGCGCATTTCCCTTAATAGTTAGGTCATGGGAAATGCAGCGCATCACAAATCATCACATTTTCTTTTTCTTGAGGGAATTCGAGGTATAGGGGCCGTTCAGGTTCTCCTGAACCACTATGCCTCGGCCTTCCTTCCAGCCATTGTTGGGCTTCCTGGATCGACTCATTCCCCCTGGGAAAGAACGCTGGCCAATTCACCGGTCTCTTTCCTGATGAATGGCGGCATCGCCACCTACACGTTTTTTGTGATGAGCGCGTTCGTTCTGACCCAGTCCTATCTGGAGACGAGCTACACCGCCTTCGAACGGATCTTGCAACGCGCCACCAGGCTTCTAGCACCGGCCATCGCCTCGTGGTTGATGGCCCTGACCCTGTTGACCATCCTGCCGCAATCTCGGGCGTGGGTAGCGCCTTATGTTTCGCCGTGGGCCAGGCAGCGCTATGCGGATGCCATGACCGGGCCGGTGCTGGCAAAGGACATTGCCCTCAATTCCATGCTGCTGGGTTATGAAGGCGTCTCACTGTTCGATTTTGCGGCCGCCAAGACTCACCTCGTCGTTGCTCACCTGTCGGACAGCCTGAATCCCCCCTTATGGTCCCTGCATGCGGAATTTTGGGGGTCGCTTCTCGTGCTGTTGATGGCGCGGCTGTACCGGATCCTGCCAAGCCCCTGGTTCTGGATGATTTTTACGGTCACGCTGTTGGTGACGGGAACCAGCCATTACACTTTATTCCTGCTGGGAGTGGCCGGCTATCTAGGACGTCACCGGATGCTGGCGTTGCACGGCGCCATCCCAGCCTTGATGGGAATGACGCTGATCGCGGCCGCGGTGTTTCTCGGCATGCGAGCCGCATCCTTTCCCTTTGACAGTTGGGTGGTGGCAGCGCGGAGCGTGAGCCTCCTTCAGGCACCCGGCGGCAAATGGCTGCAGAATGAAGTGGCGGCGACGCTGTTGATGGCGGGTATTCTGATACAGCCCAGGATAAGGCACATATTGGCCGCCCCTTGGCTGGTGTGGCTGGGGCACCGCTCCTTTGCTCTGTATCTGGTGCACTTTCCCCTGCTGTTCACTGTCGGTTTCGCCATCTTCTCGGTGCTTCTGGACTATCTGCAGCAAGGAACCGCGCTCTTCCTGACCGTCGTGTTTGGTGGTGGCCTGTCGCTGGCCGCCGCGACGCTGTTCGAGCGATGGATCGACCGGCCAGCCATACGCCTCAGTCGCAAGGCGTTGCGTCCCAAGCCATCCACCGTACCAGCGGAAACCGCTGCGGAATAAACAACAGCCAACAGGCGGGTCCTCGCCGTTGGAGACTCTTTCCTGGAGTGGCTTATGCGCGCCAATATGGAAGATGAAACGCGCCCCGGATCACGGAATTTCACCTTCCTTGAAGGAATTCGTGGCCTCGGGTGCATCCAGGTCGCATTGAATCACTACTTGTCCGCATTCCTGCCGCCCCTGGCTCATGTTCCAGGTCTGCCGCATTTCAACTGGGAAATGCCACTAGCCAGTTCCAAAGCCTTCGCCCTAGTTAATGGCACCGTAACCGTTTTTCTCTTCTTCCAGATCAGTGCTTTCGTCTTGGCCCAATCTTATCTCAAATCCGACCAGACCATATCCCAGCAAATACTCCGCCGGTTCGTCCGTTTGTTCCTCCCAACCGCCTGTTCCATCTTATTGGCCATTATGCTGCTGGCGCTCCTCCCGCAACCTCGGGCCTGGGTCGCGCCCTATGCCCAATCGCTGTGGGCGCAGCGCCTCTATGTCAACCCCATGACCTTGATCTCGCTAACCCGCGACACGCTGATGGACTCCATGTTGATAGGATATCGCGGCGCGTCCTTATTCGATGCCAGCGATCCCAGCGGCGTCTTCATCAGTCGCCTTAACATGAGTATGAACCCCCCCCTTTGGACACTGCATGCGGAATTCTGGGGGTCGCTCCTGGTCCTGCTATTGGCGTACCTCTACCGCCTTCTGCCTCGCCGGTGGTTCTGTGCGGTGTTCTGTGCCTTGCTGTTGGTGACTGGTACCAGCCACTTCACTTTGTTCTTGTTGGGATTCGCCGCTTATTTAGGACGCGGGTGGCTGCTGACCCGGCGCGGACACGCCGCAACGGTGGCAGGCATCACCCTGGTCACCATGGGCCTCCTCATCGCCGGGCTGCCCAACCCACTCTCCTTCGATCAACTACTGCAGGTCACCCGCCATATCGGCTTGCTGCATGCGGCTGCGGGCGTACGTCTGCAGGCCGAGGTCGCCGCCGTGCTGGTCATGGCCGGCATCATGGTTTTACCAAGCCTACAGCGTAAGCTGTCGGTGCCTTGGGTGGTGTGGCTAGGCCGTTGCTCTTTCAGTCTCTATCTGGTGCACTTTCCCCTGCTGTTCACTGTAGGCTTCGCGATCTTCAGCCTGTTTCATCGGTACCTGCCCTATGGCATCACCTTCATTGTAACGACTGTACTCGGTGGCGGCCTGTCCGTGGTCGTGGCGAAGCTATTCGAAATATATATCGACCGACCGTCCCTGCGCCTCAGCCGGCGACTGGGCGTTCGTACGTCTCTACCACCCGCGATCGCAGAAACATTGGATGTGGAATTACTACCGAAATGATGTGGGGGCCTCTTATCAATTCCGTCAAGAAAACAAGGTTTCAACCACGCGAGGCGAAGCCCTGTGCCCGTAAGCAGAATAAAGGTGATAACGGGGCGGAACATGGATGTCGCGAATATCGGCCGGCACCTCTGGAAACCGATCCGCAAAATCCTTCCGGATAAAGAAAGCGTTCGCACCCGAATATGCATTACAGCAAACTAAAGCGTAGCCGAACCCAGAAAACAAATCGACAAAATTCTGCAAGGCAGCACCAAAGTAATCATCGCCACCCCAGCGATGATCCGAATTATATGCGATCTGAAATTTCGCCGGGGGGAGGAACTTCGCGTTATATTCAGCGATGAAAATCTTGGGAAGAATGCCACCGTCCAGCAGGGCTTCCGCGATGTAGATATCATTGCCGTCGAGGTCGAGCGATATGAGATCAACGGCCCCCGTGCCGATCGCCGCCATCCCCGCCTCGGCATGGCGAAGGACATTGTCGCGCGTGATCCAGTCCCGGATGTAGGTCAGCCGTGGCAACGGCGTCGGATCGAAGACAAGTTCCTGCCCCCCCACCCAGAAGCCGCGCCAGCCCAGTCCACCTAGGATAATGGTGTTGTTCTCCAAGCCATTGCCGACACCGAATTCGGCAAACGTTCCGCAGGACAGATTCAGCCTGCGTACCAGTTCCAGCGTGATCCCGTCTTCATCGGATTGGGAGAAGCCCTTGCGACCAAACCTGTTCAAGGGGTTGGGGTGGGCCGCCTGAAACCTTATGTTGGCGTCCTGGATCAGGATGTCCTTGAGCTGGCTTGCCGTCCGCTGCAAGATGGCCACGGCGTTGTGAAGCTCCTCCATTTTGTCCCCCCTTTTTTCGATCACGACCGGCCAGTCGCAGGTCTGCCCCATGGATTTATCCGCAATAAACGGCGCAGAGCTCCACCGTGGGGTCGCAGCCGCACTTTTACGAGGGCGATCGTCAGCATGCCAAAATCCTTGTCGAAGGAATCGTGCACCGGCAGCATCTCGACCACATATCGCGGGTCACGCGCCAGACGCTCAACCAGGCTGTTGCAGCCCAGCCCATCAAGCTCCTTGACCTTGTTCAGATAACAGTCATCGAAAATCACGACCGTCTTTTCGGACATGAGGAGCGCGACGTTGTCCCAATCGGACTGAATTGTCTCTTCACTATGGCCACCATCAATGAAGACGAAGTCGATGGGCCCAGCATCCGGCGATTGCCGGAATGCCTTCAGCGTGTCCTGGGTGTATCCCTGTATAAGCAGGTGGTTTTGATTAAAAGCCGACAGCGCGTGGCCGATTTCAGCACGAGACAACGGATATTTTGAGAATTCCTTCTCATGAACCTCCGGCGTCATTTCCTCGAACAGATCAAATCCGACGTAACGCAGAGCCCCGGTCTGGGCCGGCGTGCGTCCCCCGGCCCGGATCATATCCGCAGCGTTCCGGCCATCGAACACCCCGATTTCAAGGATGGACCGCGGCCGCAACGCCAACAGGCATTGCAGCAATTGGCCATATCGCCGCGGGCGCCGGTCACGAATGGAAGCCAGGATCTGGTTGAACGCATCCAACTCTTCGGCATCCTGGGGGGTGGGAACGAGCAGGCGTGGCGGAACCAGCCGTTGGAAGACCGAGGTTTCGCGATCATCAGGGAAAAGCTGCAGATGACACTTGGCGGCCAGGCCCAGCAGATGCGCATCGCCCGCCCGGGCCGCCGCCTCAACCAGCAGGCGGCCGGCTTCCGGCACCGCCCCAGCGCGGGATGCCGCCGCTATCGCAAACTCCACTCCCGCCTGATGGTCGCCTCGCGACAGGCGCAACTTCGCCTTAGCCAACCACGCCTCTGCCCCATCCGGGTGCGCGACAATGCGGGCATCGTATTCACCTTCCGTGGACATCGTTTCCACCGGGCCAAGTGACATCAAGATTCGGCATTCCTTGTCGATCCGATACTAAGTGCCTCGAACGACCCAGTGCTGGACGGCAAGAGAGGCGAGCTGTCGAGAAGTGGCGAGATTTGCCAATAATGTCAACCGCCTGGGCGTTCAGCGCTGGCTTGCCCATTGCCATGCGTTTGCATATCAGTTCAACATTTGACAATGCTGTCGCAGCTGACGCACACAATGGCGCTGATACCCTATCCCTATGCCCTGTCGCGAGGGCAGATAAATTCAGTCACCCCTTCTACACAGTAAATATGGATTGACCGCCCCTTAAATATTCCCGTTCACCCGCATCAACAGTTCTTCATGAACTCGGCGACCGTCTAGCCATCAGCGGGTTGGCTTTTCCGAACCGGTCAAGGGTAGCCATCTCGACCCTTCGCCCGTGATTCAGCGCACTTGGAGATAATGAATTTAATGAACAAGATCCTGGTCACCGGCGGGGCAGGTTTCGTTGGAAGCCATACGTGCAAGTCGTTGGCTGCGGCGGGCTTTCTTCCCGTCACCTACGACGATCTGTCCAACGGCGTGCGTGACGCTGTCAGATGGGGGCCCTTCGAACAGGGCCACCTGGAAGATGAGGCACGGCTGGCCACTGTGATGCAAGCGCACCGTCCCATCGCCGTCATTCATTTCGCCGCCTTCATCGAAGCGGGCCAGTCCGTACGGGAACCGGCGCGCTTCTACCGCAACAACGTTGGCGGCGCCCTGGCGCTACTGCGGGTGATGCGGGCGCACCAGTTGGACAAGATCATCTTTTCCTCGACCGCGGCGGTATATGGCGACCCCCAGTTCACACCCATTCCGGAACATCATCCCCTTGCTCCGGTCAACCCGTATGGCCGCAGCAAACTGATGACGGAGAGCATCCTGTCCGACATGGACGCGGCCCACGGCATGCGCCATGTGGTCCTACGCTATTTCAATGCCTGCGGCGCTGATCCGGATGGAGAATTGCGGGAAAACCATCAGCCGGAGACCCACCTCATTCCATTGGCGCTTCAGGCCGCCTATGGCCAGCGCGCCGACATCGCCGTGTTTGGCACGGATTACCCCACGCCGGATGGTACCTGTGTCCGCGACTACGTCCACGTCACAGATCTGGCGAGCGCCCATGTCCTTGCCCTGAAACGGCTTTTGGCCGATGGCGCGTCCCTGACCGCCAACCTGGGAACGGGCCGTGGCTATTCCGTGCGCGAAGTCATCGCTGCGGTGGCCGCCGTGACGGCGCGCGACGTTCCCATCCGCCTGGCTGAGCGCCGGCCCGGCGACCCCGCGATTCTGGTAGCCGACGCGACGGTGGCACGGCGTGAGCTGGGCTGGTCACCCAAATTCCCGGAACTGACGCAGCAAGTGCAGCATGCGGCCGTTTCGTTCGGCTATCCGACGACAGACGGCGGTGAGCACGGCGAGCATCGGCAGGCCGTGTCCCCCTGCACCGCAGTGCCGCATTGAGGTTGTCGGACGCAGTTACCTTGACAGCATCGGGACAAAAATGTCACGGTGTAGTCCACAGGTAACGAAAAATTAAACAACATCGCGTCGGGACGGTGGAAGCGATGAGGTGCCAAGATGTATTCTCCTAGCCAAGTCGCAATTCCCCCTTCCTGCCATTGACAAGCCATATATTGCTGGCTGGCGACACGATGGCTTTCCTTGCTGGTACTTGTCTTCCTTTTGCTGACATTTCACACAGGATTTATAATGATTCCCGTCATGGCCAAAAGATTTCTCAAAGTCCTGCTTATGCCGGTTTGGCGGCGCATTAGTTACCGCATTGAGATCCGTCTAGCCCCTACGCGGGAGCGGCTTCACCAACTGGAACAGCAGTTGGCCATTGTGCAGGCGCGGCAGCCATTCAACGGCGAGCCTTTGATCGACCGTATCGTTGCCCTGGAAAATCGCTTCAATCATATCGAGCATGAACTCAATCACAAGCTGCGCGCCCTAGACGGCGCCATTACTGAGCTTCAGGCCCAGTGGCGCGTGTATGTCCCCAGCTTCGTCGGTGCCATCGCTGCTGTGAAGCGGTCGGGAACGGAGGCCATCTCCCTGGCGCAACGGGTGGACCACCTCGCTATTGGCTTGCACGAGCATCAGGAAACCTTGCAGGAGCGTGAGCAGGTACTCCGGGCACACGGCCAGGCCTTACGGGAATTGGCCAACACGACGGAGATTGTGCTCCAGAAAGTGGAACATATTAGCGCCGCCCCTGCCTTGCAACCGGCCCCCGTGCCGCCTCCCCTCCCTTTGCCCGTGATCAGTGTCGCACCCGAATTCCCGCAGCCGGACACCGTTTTGAAAGACATAATTGCCCTAGCGGCGCGCTTGGAAAGCTTGGAAGCTCGACTGGACCAAAGCGTCCACACACTGCAGACACGTGTGGATGCCCAATTGGGTGCCGATGTTCAAGGGCTCAACAGCACCTTGTCCGCCCGCATTCACTCCGTGGGTTCCCAGGCCGACGCGCTGAGCGAACAGTTGTTGCAGATTCGTCATTCATTATCTGAAGAGGTAAACGATCTCTGGCAATTTGTCCGCGCTCATAAAGCGCGTAATGAGGTCGCGCTGCATCAGGAATAATTATTTCATACCCATACAAAAGGCCTAGAGGCCTAAGCCATTTGTACGGGTGTGCAAATAGATCATTCCATAGGTTGACTGCGTATTCCACCCTGCTAGGTGTTTTATTCCCATTTCCCATTAATCATAACATGCTATTAAATGGGGAAGCATGCCCCATGCCAGACCGTTTTTATGGCCGGCCGGCGGGCGCAGATATACCGGTTAATAACAAGTCTGTGGTCCAAATGCCCAAATACCTTAGTGCGTCTGAACTACTCGCGTTTGGCAAATCGCTAGACAATCGGCAATATCTTAATCATCTTTATGAGCAGATTTTCTTACGCCCCGCCGAAGATATGGCCGAGGTTGAGCTTTTGCGCCAACTGGACGGAGGGGCAGTCAGCCGCTTGGCAGCCATCGCGATCTTGGCGGATAGCACGGAAGGGGCGATCACCGCGCACGTCTTCTATCACTGGCGGGATCTTCTCCATCCGGATGCGAATTTCCTCGCCGATCTCTATACGTTCCTGCTGGGACGCGATATCGATGAAGCCGGACGGGCCTTTTACCAGGGCCAGTTGGACGCGTCCCTAATGACCCGGGCCGGCATTATTTTGGATATCGCCCAAGGCGAGGAATGCCGGGCGCGGGCGCAGTCGCGCGTCGCACTGGATGGCCTCACTGAAAAGAATACGCGCGCGCTGGTTAATATCGTCATCGCCGACCGTGGCTGGATCCTGGAGCGCCTGGCGGGCGAGATCGAGCAACGGCTGCCATATGTTACCGTGGGCGTGACGCCCGGATCGGCGCCCATACAATACTTCCTGCCGTATTCCGCGCGGCGCGAGGCCGCCCCCGGGATGAACATGGCGCTGTTCACCCACATGGAACAGGATCCTGCCATGCGGGAGCGCTTCATCCGCGCCTGCCGGGAGGTGGACCTGGCCATCTACATGTCGGACTTTTACCGCAGTGCCGTGCAAACGAACGCACGCCGCAGCGTGCGCATCACCCCTGGCGTGGATCCGCACGAATTTCCGACGGCGCCTCTGCGTATCGGCGTCGCCGGCCGCACCTATGGCAGCGGCCGTAAGGGCGAAGCGCTTGTCGCCCAACTGATGGACTTGCCGGGGATCGAATGGCACTTCTCGGGTGACGGCTGGCCTGGCCCTTGCGTCATGTATCCGGAGCATGAGCGCCACGCCTTCTTCCACACCATCGACTATTTGTTGGTCCCCTCGCTGTATGAGGGGGGCCCGATGACGGCACTGGAGGCGTTGTCCTGCGGCAAGCCGCTGATCGCTCCGGAAGTGGGCTTCGTCAGCGAACTGCCGCACATCTCCTATCCTACCGGCGACGCCGCGGCCGTGCGCCGCATCTTGGTCCAGTTGGTGGAGGAGAGAAGCGCCAGAAGCCGCGTCGTGCAGCGATACAGCTGGGACGCCTGGGCCCACCAGCACCACACGCAGTTCCAATATCTGCTGACCGGCGCCAACGCCGTACCCGACATCACCAAGGCGCCGAGGTCCGACGTGCTGCGCGCCAGCCTCATCCTGCACAAGCCGGAAGGCGAAGGCCGTACGGGCGGCCCATCCCGCCGGGCGGTGGAAACTGCGGTGGCCCTGAACCGAATCGGTCACACCGCCATTGTCCACCACGGCGACCTGCCCAACCCCGCCAGCGCCGACCTGGTGCATCTTTTCAACGTGTGGGAACCGCAAAGCGCCACCCAGTTACTGGAAAGCGCCCGGCGCCGGCGTCTGCCGACCGTGTTCTCATCCATTTTCATCGACCTGGCCATGGACGGAGTCCAAAACCAGGCTGCTGCTGCGTTTGAAGAGGCTCGCACCTTCGGCCAGGTGGAACAGGCGTTGGCGGGCCTGGGCGACCGGCACCGTGAAGCGACGGCCAATCGCCGACAGACCATCAGCTACGCCCTGCCTGGCTATGCCGAACAGGTGCAGCGCATGCTGGATCTGACCGATCATCTGGTCACCACCAGTGACTTTGAGTTCAATCTGCTGCGAAGCTATGGATTTGATCTACCGGCGCATTCCATTGTGTGCAACGCTGCCAGTGATCAGTTGCTGACGGCGGAGCCCACGAACCGTTTGCCGCCGGTCATCGTCGAAGGCGGATACATTCTGTGCCTGGGCAACATCGAGCCGCGAAAGAACCAATTGCTGCTGCTGCATGCCTGCCGCGATCTCGACCGGCCGTTGGTGCTTGCCGGCGGTGGAGGAGCCAGTCCCTACGGCAAGCTGGTTCAGCGCTTCATGACACCTTGGACGCACCTGACTGGCCATATAAACGATGACCGCCTGTTGCGAACCATCATTGCCAACGCCGCCGCGTTCGTGCTGCCCAGTTGGGCGGAAGGCGCCCCACTGTCGGCGCTGGACGCCGGCGCCTTGGGCATTCCCCTGGTCCTCAGCAGCCAGTCCTCCGAACGTGAGTATTTTGGCGACCATGGCTATTATTGTGACCCTTGGGATGTTGATTCGATACAATCCGCTCTTCGCCAGGCTCTTGAAAATGACTCACCGGACAGCCGCCTGCGGCGCGCCACCTTCGTGCGGAATAATTTCAATTACGATCGGGTCGCCGATCAGCTAAGTGCTATCTACACAGGGATCATTGGGGGATGAATAGAGATGACGCGTAGGTTGGTTGCCCTGGACGGTTTGAGGGGATGGGCAGCCATAACCGTGTCCATGTATCATGGCATCCTGCAATTAAGCCCCGCAGCCCATGATAGCATGATGCGCCCCTTACAGGGCGAGGAAGGGTTCTATGCCGTGCTGTCGAAGCTGTCCCTTATGCTTTTCAACGGCAACGCCGCGGTCGTCATATTCTTTGTTTTAAGCGGCAAGGTGCTTTTCGACTCGCTGCAACGCACGGAAAATAAGCCGGCAGTCACCGCCTTGGCGTTCTCTGTGAAACGACTGATACGGCTTTATCCCCCCCTCTGGGTGGCCTTGGCCATCTACGCCGGCGTCTTCATCGCCGGGACACATCTGATGCCCAGCGTCTGGTCTGTTTATTTTACCTTTAAGCAGTTGCTGATCAACGCGTCGCTGACCCAGATAACAATGTACGGAGCGTCATGGACGCTGACGGCGGAGTTGCTGGCGATCCCGGTTTTGCTGGGAACCCATTTCCTGCACCGCGCGTTCGGCAGCGGCGGCGTTTTCCTGGCTGTGACCCTTCTTCTGGTCCTGCCTGGGACCGCGCTGTTGGCCCCCATTCCCTATATGAGCGAGCATGCGTTCCTGTTCGCCTTGGGCGGGCTGGTCAGCACCGACATGGGCGCACAGTTAGGCCAGGGGCTGAGGCGTGTCCCTGCCATATTCATTCTGGCCTTGTTCCTATTGTGGGTAATGTTCTTCCCGTACCAGCATATCACTGTGGTGATCTGCCAAGGCTTCCTGGTTTTCCTTCTGATTTGCAAAATTTCCCATTCCACGGCTGATGACGACAAACTCGTCGCTTTCCTGTCCAGCCGAATTTCCCAATATTTCGGCGAAATATCCTTTAGCTTCTATCTTTTGAACCCTCTGTCGCTGGAAATAGTGGAGCGCACTCTTTATTATTTTCTGCCGACATATAAGGAACACTATATCGAATTCGGCCTGTTGGTCGGCCTGCTCGCCACCTTGATGACCCTTATGCCCGCAGCATGGCTGTATCGGTTCATTGAAGTACCAACAATCAACATTGGCCGTACCATAACCGGTCGGATGCAAGGCCGTCAGCAAGCCCTTGAGAGATTCGTCTCTTAGGACCAAGGAATATTAACGATGGATTTAGCGGCACAGGCTGGAAGCCGACCCCAGAGTGTAGACAATGCTCATCGGAGAATTGTCTTCGTCAGCAACTTTTATCCGCCGGCGACGGTCGGCGGCGCCGAGGTGGTTGCCCACCGACAGGCGCTGGCGCTCAAGGAACGGGGATGGGAGGTTTTCGCCTTCGCCGGCCAACTGACCGCAGGCGCGGTACCCGGGGGCACGCTCGTAACCAACGAGCAGGATGGCATCCCTGTCTACCGGCTGGAGATCCAATCCCTTGATCCGGACTCGAACTTCAGCTGGCCGCTGGCCGAAGCCTATTTCCGCGCTCTGGTTTCCGCTTACGACATTAAATGGGTGTTCTGCCACAACGTGATCGGCCTGGGGGTCGGCATCATTCCCCTGGCGCGCTCTATGGGCCTTCGCGTCATCACCACCCTGCACGACAATTGGGGACATTGTTATCGCGGCACCCGCCTGCGGGAAGATGGTAGCGTCTGCGACACGCCGCAGGAATGCTGGGCTTGCCACCCGGGAATCCGGATCCCCAGCGGCGGTCGCCTACCCATACGGGTGCGGCGCGATTACGTCGCCTGGTGCCTGGAGCAGGCGGACACCCTGATCAGCCCCAGCCGTTTCACGGCCCGGTCCTATGATGAGGCCGGGGTGGCGCGTCACCGGATCAACGCCGTCTCCAACGGCATCGACCTGCACGCCATCCCACCGGTAATCCGCAGCGGCGAGGGCCCGATCAACTTCCTATGCGCCGCCTACATGGGAGAGCACAAAGGCATTCCCCAGTTGCTGGAGGCCGCGGAACTGCTGTGGCGCCGTGAGGACCTACGCGGCCGTTGGACTCTATCCCTGGCCGGCGCGGGGCATTTGGCGCCGATGGTGCAGGCTCGCTTAGCCGCGAGCAAATTCGGCGACGCCGTCCGCTTCCTGGGTAAGTTACCACGCGCCGAGTTGATCCGTACCCTATCCCGGTCGCAGGCCGTGGTCCTCCCGTCCGTCTGGCCGGAGAACGAGCCCGTCATTCTGCTGGAGAGCATCGCCTCAGGCGCTGTCCCGATTGCGACCAATCTTGGCGGCAACCCCGAACTCATCCACGACGGGGAAACGGGCATCCTGGTCGAACGGGCGGCCCCTGCCGCCATAGCTGCGGCCATGATTCATCTGATCGAGAACGGTCCCAGCCTGATCCCCACCCTCAGCGCCGCCAATCTCGCTCAACGGGACCGGTTGTCCGAACGCCATACGATGGATCGCCTGGAAACCCTGTTGACCGATCCGCCGGCCCCCGCTCCCGCCCCCTTGCCTGTAATCATTTGCGGCGGCGGGGAACCCGACCTTGGCAGCAAAATATTGATAAATACCCTGCACGACCTGCTGCCCGATACCCCTATTCGCCTTATCTGGCAGGATTGGGCGGACGCGCAGACCTGGAGCGGGGCCGTGGCCTATTGGCACTGGACGCGGGAGAGCGATCTGTTGCCTGCCTTCGAGCGGGCGGCGCGTTATGGCCTGCCCGTCATAACCCGAAGCGATCCGAATCTGACAGCCCGCTTCAACTGGACAGCTGGACTTCATCACTATCAGCAACCTGAAGGTTTCGCAGCCATCCTCCAGCAGTTGCTGTCTACACCGCCCAGTGACCAGATGAAGCCCGAGGTCGCATTGTCCAAGTCCATCCTACGCGCCTACACCATGCTGCGAGATCGGCGTGACTTCCGCCTTGAGGCAGCGACACTCAAATGAAAAAGTCCATCCGCGTACAAATTTGCAACGAACGCTTCCTGTCCCGTTTCGGCCTGGACCGCGTGCTGCTCCAGGCGGCTCACTATTTCCGGACCCAAGGGGCGGAGGTCAGCCTGGCGGCGTTACGGTACGATCAGACGCTGGTTGATTCCCTGGGCTTCAAGGTGGAGAAGGTCATCGTGCCCGAGGGCCTGGACATGCAGGCGACCGAGCGGCAAACGACACATCACATGCTGACGTCCTGGCTCAAGCAGCAGCCGGACGTTGTGATGGTCGGCGGCTGGCCATTTTTCGATTTGGCGTCAAAGTCGCCGGCCCTGGGCGTTCCCAGCTGCTATCCGGACGTTGGTGCCGTTCCCCACGACGGCCTGTCCGAAAACGCCACCAATGTGCAGCAGGAATTGCGGCGCATCCGCGCCCTGACTTTGCCCTTCATCAGCAGCGTGCTACCCATCAGCGATTTTATCCGTTTATCCCAGACGGAACGGGACCGGGGACACACCCAGGGGGTGAGGACGGTCCTAATCGGCACGGATCATCTCGCCACGGCCCCTGCGGAACCCGCCGACACCCACGACGTGCTGCTGGCCCCCTTGCGTGACATCAAGGCGACGGGCGGCAAGCTGATCATCAACCTGGGTCGTTTCGAAGGGGAGGGGTACAAGAACTCCTTCACCAGTTTCACGACGCTGCGCAACTTACGCGCCGCCGGCATCGATGCCAGGCTGATTGTGTTGGGGCGGGCGTCGGAATTCACGGTTCCACCGGACTTGGCCGGCGCGGTGTTGCCCATCGGCAATCCCAGCGATGGCGGTCTGCTGGCCGTTATGCGGGAGGCGGATCTTGGCCTTACCACGTCGCTGTGGGAGGGATTCAACCTGCCACTGGCCGAAATGCAGAATATCGGCAAACCGGTGCTAGCCTTTGTGGCCGGCGCCCATTCCGAAGTGGTCGCCGACCCCTGGTTCCTCTGCGCCAATGTGGACCAGATGGCCCTCAAAGCGGAGTTGCTTCTGGGGGCCGACGCGGACAAGGTGCCGTCGCGCCCCCTGCAGGCACTGGCGCGGTACGCCGGGCGCCTGCCATGGAGCGCGACCTTGGAGAACTGGTGGCAGGAAACAGTAACCCTGGCCCGGCATACGGCCTCCCCCCCCCCGACGCCAACCGGTCGTCGGCTGGTTTTGGTGGATCTGTCCAACAGTTGCCGCGACCCTGCCAATTCCGGCGTCATCCGTGTTTCCCGCCAGTTGACCAAACGCCTGCAACGCCATCCGGCTTTGGATGTGGTGTGCGTGCGCTGGGACAATGAAAGGTACAGCTACAGCCTGATCAATCCGGAAGGCAGCCACTTGGCTAACTACTCGGGGCCGCAGGACTATCACGGCATGTTCTACGATCCAGCGACCGCCCACATTCAGGTGGATCGTCTATTATACGCACCTGATCCCCGCCTACCGCTGGCGCCCATCATGTTTATGCCTGAGATTTGTCTGGATGGCACCCTGGACAGCCGGATGCGCTGGGCTCGCGACCGGAATATGTTCGTCTCGACCATTCTCCATGACCTGATCGCCTACTATCACAAGCAATACTGCACCCTGGAAGTGATCGATGGGTTCGCCAGCTACCTGCCGCCCGTCCTGCACATGGATCAGATCATCACCGTTTCCGAAGTGAGCCTGACGGATTTGCGCCGATACGCGAATGAACGGAAGGCTGAACTGCCGTTGAACGTGCGGGCCGTCTGGCTGCCGGCGCAGTTTTCCAATGTTCCGCGACACAGGCCGACACCGGTGCCCGCCGGTCCGGAAATTCGCATCTTGTGCGTGTCCACGATTGAACCTCGCAAGAATCACCGGCGCCTGGTGGAGGCGTTCGGCCGCCTCGTACGGCGTCGCCCGGACCTGTCCCTGCGTCTCACCTTGGTCGGCAACCGTTATGTCGGCGCCGATGAGCTGGCGGAACAGATTTCTGCCGCCGAACGGGAAGGTATCGACATCGAATGGCGCGGCGTCCTGAGCGACCAGGAGCTGCTCGCCGAATACGCGGCATCACGCTTCACCGTCTATCCTTCCGTTTTTGAAGGGTTCGGCCTGCCCATCATGGAAAGCCTATGGCTGGGCAAGCCGGTCATCTGTTACCAACGGGAGGTCATGGCGGAATTGGCGCAGCCGGGCGGTTGCCTGACTACCGACGTCCTTGATGTGGATGCGCTGTCGGACGCTATGGAGCGCCTGGCGACGGACGACATCCTGCTGGCCCGCCTGCAAAGCGAATTGGCGGCCCGCAGTATGTCTGACTGGGAAGACTATGCCATGGACATGGGCAACCTGCTCTATGGGCTAGGCAATCCCTATCCCACGCCGGCGTGGAAGCCTCAGGTGCGGGAGGGCGTCAGCGCCTGTGATTGATGGCACTGTCGGCCCCATCCACCACCGCCACTATCGCTTGGAGGCTTCCTTGACTGATGGTCGGTTGGAAACACCGTTCGCGATTTTCAACATCGAACTGACCAACCATTGCCCTTTTCGCTGCGTGATGTGCCCGCGTACGCACAACATGAAACGCGACCAGGGCTATATGTCTTTCGAGGTTTTCCAGCACGTTATTGATCAACTGGTTGACGCCAATCCTGATTACGCGCGCAACCATGGCGTTTGGCTGCATCACTTTGGTGAAAGCCTGGTGCATCCGGAGTTCGACCGGTTGATGGCCTATGCCGCGGGCCGGGGCGTGTCCCCCGGATTATCGGTCAACCCGCTGATGCTGGCGCCGAAAATCGCCGAGCGGCTGCTTCTGGCCAGGCCGGCCAAGCTTTACCTGTCGCTGGACGGCCATGATGACAACAGTTTCGCGCGGATCCGTGGTGTGGAGGATGCCTATGGGAAATCGGTGGAACGGCTGCTCGCCTTCCTGGAGATGAAGAAGGTCCTCAGCCCATCCACCCGCGTGCTACTGTCAATGATACACTTCGACGCCAATATCGAGAGCATCGAGAAGATGCGCGCCTATTGGTCCGGTATTGACGGGATAGACCAGTTTCTCGACAAACCCTTCACAAGCTTTGATGGTAATACACCGGAAGTCACGGCGCTGAGGCAGCGGGATCGGATGCCGGAGCAGCACCCCGTGACCTGTCGTGTGCCCATGCAAAGCGTCACTATCACCTGGGACGGCGATGTCGTGCCCTGCTGTTTCGATTTCGACAAGCGCTATGTACTGGGCAACGTCTTGATCGAGCCACTGTCGGATATTTGGAATGGCCCTGCCATGCGGGCTCTTCGGCTTGAATTCCAATCAAATCGGGTGGAAAATCCTTTGTGTCGTAATTGCGAGTCGCTGCGGCAGTAATCTGTCGCCTTGGGCGGGATGAAGCCAGGCTGCGCGGCTCTGCACCTCCTTTAAGGGCCATGCCACGGAGAGGCTTTTGCTTCTGAGCACTTTAAAAAAGATCCCAAAGTTATTTGGGGCGAAACCCGTCGATACCAAAGTCGTGAAAGTCGGCACCCCTAGGGCCGGCTTCTTTGACTTGCACGTTCACACGACCAACGACAAATACATATCGCCGGAGTTGGAGAGGGACGGAATTTGGGAGTCCTTCGAAACGGAGATCTTTAGCCGCCTTTGCCGCCCCGGCGAATTCATTCTCGACATTGGCGCCAACATCGGCTGGTACACCGCCATAGCCGCACGCCTCATAGGCCCTGCGGGCAGTGTGCATGCTTTTGAACCAGATCCGGCTAATTATGCCCTGCTGCGCCGGAACGTGGCGTCAATCCCGTCAAAGGCGAAGGTGCGCCTTTTCAACTTTGCCATTGGCGAGAAGCGGCAGGCATCGACACTGTTCCTGTCGCCCATCAACCGCGGCGACCATAACCTTTTCGCCAGCCAAGAAAGCCGTCAATCGGTAACCATTGAAGTCCGCGCCCTTGACGACTTACTGCGGGGGTGCAGGCACCTGCCAACACTGCTGAAGTCCGACACGCAAGGGTCAGAGGCCCGGGTATTGCGGGGCGCCCGCCGGCTTCTCGGCGAAGGCTGGCGTCCCAACATGATCCTGGAGTTCTGGCCATACGGCCTGCATGGCAGTGGGGATGACGCCGGTGCCCTGTGGCGCCAGTTGGACGACCTCGGCTACGCTACGTTCAAGCTGCTGGAAACGGAGCCGCGCCTGACCCGCCTGCGGCAGGACGACATGGCCTATTGGCTTGGCGAGCGAATCCTCGTGGAAAATCGCGGGTTCATCAACTTGCTCTGCCTTCATCAATCCTCGGATCAGCTTCAGGTGCTGGCCGACCTGATTGATGATTAGAGCTGCTGCGCTCAATCGGAACCGCGGCAAGCCCTAAGTTTTGTGCGCATTGGCAGGGTGCGGAGGCATAGGTGAGTAGCCTCTTCCACCGGCAACCTGTCAGGCCGCAGTCTCAAGCTCGGCGGACATGAGTTCGGCGATGACGGCCGAGATGCCTTTCTCCGCTTTCCATCCCAAAAGGCGTTGGGCCTTAAGAGGATTGCCTACACTATGATCTATCTCCGATGGACGGAACAGGCTGGCGTCGACGTCGACATGGTCCCTCCAGTTCAGGCCGACCGTTTCAAACGAAACGGCCACGAAATCCTCCAGTGACTGCGACTGCCCTGTGGCGATGACAAAATCATCCATCGCGTCGCCTTGCAGCATCCGCCACATCGCATCCACATATTCCGGCGCCCACCCCCAATCCCGGTAGATGGACAACCGGCCCAGCTTCAACCGTTCACCGGACCCCCGGGAGATGCGCGCCGCGGCGGAGATGATCTTCCGGGTCACGAACTGTGACGGACGCAAGGGGGACTCATGATTGAAGAGGATGCCCGTGCAGACGGGCAGGCCATAGGATTCGCGATAGTTCGCCGTCATCCAAAACGCGGCCGCCTTGGCGGAAGCATAAGGGCTACGCGGCTGGAACGGCGTCTCCTCAGCAGCGGGCAACGGCGTGTTGCCGAAGCACTCGCTGGAGCCGGCGTTGAATAACTTGGTTGGGGTGTCCAGCATCCGTAGGCACTCGAGAATATTCAGCGTGCCGTTGGCGATACTGGCGAAAGTCTCGATAGGAACCTCAAAGGAAAGCCCCACCGAAGTTTGCCCCGACAGATTGTAAATTTCGTCCGGGCGCAGAATTCTGAGTGTTCGGAAGAGGCTGTAAAAGTCATCCGTTTGGATGGAGTGGATCTGGACGTCGTCATGAATGCCCAACCTCTCCAGGTTGGTGATCCGCTGATACTTATCACGCCTAGAAGAGCCATGAACCTTGTAGCCCTTGGACAAAAGGTGCTTCGCGAGATAGGCGCCGTCTTGCCCACTTACACCAAGTATCAAAGCCGTCTTCTGCTGCATGCTGAATCTCGTGGGGAATAAAAGCGCGACCGGGGGCCTTGGCACCAAACCAACGCCCCCGGATTGGGGATCACCGGGCGATCAGTCCCGATAACTGTAGCGGACGGGCTCGGTCTTCAGCAATTCGACATCCGACAGCACCATTTCACGGACCAGGTCATCAAACGGCGTTGTCGCCTTCCAACCCAGCTTCTCAGCCGCTTTGGCGGGGTTGCCCAACAGCAGATCCACTTCCGTCGGACGGAAGTAACGCGGATCGATATCGACCAGAAGCGTGCCATCACGGGCGTCCAGGCCCTTTTCCTCTGTACCGCTGCCCACCCATTCGATGGTGCGGCCGATGTGACTGAAGGCAAGCGTCACGAATTCACGAACAGGATGCGTCTCACCGGTGGCCAGGACATAGTCATCACCCGTCGGTTGCTGCAGCATACGCCACATGCCCTCGACATAGTCGCGAGCGTGCCCCCAGTCGCGACGGGCGTCCAGGTTACCCAGCGAAAGCTTATTCAGCCGGCCGTGTTCGATTGCAGCCACCGCCCGCGTGATCTTACGGGTAACAAAGGTCTCGCCACGGATCGGGCTCTCATGGTTGAATAGAATCCCGTTCGACGCGTGAATGCCGTATGCCTCACGATAGTTGACGGTGATCCAGTAGCCATACAGCTTGGCCACGGCATAGGGGCTGCGCGGATAGAAGGGCGTCAGCTCGGTTTGCGGCGTCTCCCGCACCATGCCGTACAACTCGGACGTGGACGCCTGGTAGAAGCGCGTCTTACCCTCCAGCTTCAGCAAGCGGATGGCTTCAAGCAGGCGCAGGGTACCCGTGCCGTCAGCGTTCGCCGTGTACTCCGGGGTTTCGAAGCTGACCTGGACATGGCTCTGCGCAGCCAAGTTGTAGATTTCATCCGGCTGGATATCCTGGACAAGACGGATGAGGCTGGTGGAGTCCGTCAGGTCAGCATGGTGAAGTTGAAACGCCGGGGTGGCGCCATTCTCTTCCTTGAAAAGGTGATCCACTCGACCGACGTTGAATGATGATGCTCGACGCTTAGTGCCGTGAACATCATAGCCCTTGGCCAGAAGCAATTCGGCCAGATAAGCCCCGTCTTGCCCCGTGACCCCGGTAATTAAAGCAACTTTCCCCAACTACCCCTCCTGAGATTGACTCGCCGGCACGCCAGAGGCAATCCGAGCGACAAAAAAGATGGCCTTGTCAAGGCCTAATTTGATCAAATGTCATTGTCGACCATCATCGTTCACCATATCAAACCGCGACACAAAGAGTGAAGGGGAGATTTTGCCATGCAAAAAGAGCAACCCCTCCAAACTCGCCATTATTTATGTGTAATCGAGTAAATATTCTGGTTCTTATCGATATGAGCTCTCGCCATTCCGACTTTCCCCAAATTAAATTCGTCTATAATTATTTGTCGTAGGCTGATGCCATCAATTGAAGTGAATTCGCCCTGCCACTTACAGCAGCCTCGACCCGCGTGGCATCAGGCAACCGTTCGATCCGGATTGCCGCCACAGAGCAGCGTGTGTCTTCAGTGACGAAGAACCGAATTTCAAAATCGTCGATCTCCTCATCGACCACGACAAGGCCGCCCAGCTCCAAGGTTCCGGCGGATGCCTCCGCGACTAGGTCCTGGCGAAACAAGGTGCGGGTACCGGCCGCACCGCAGACGTCCAGATACTCATCGCCGGTCATGTGCCCAATCCAACCGGTGACCGTCAGCCGATAGGTACCAGCTCGCAACTTCTGATAGGGGCCGAAGAAAAGAAAGCCGCGGTTGCCCGTCGTCGAAATGTCGCGCTGGCGACGCGTTCCGCACGTCGTGTTCAGCCGGCGATCACTACCCCAGAAAACATAGTCATCCTGAGATCGCGTAGACCAGTGGACATTCCGCCCCCCATCACGGCCCCCATTGTTAATGGCGTCCCAGAGTTGCCGGGCGCTCTCCCGCCAAGTCAGATACCTTAGACCTTCAGACCGGGTGTGCTGGCCCGCGTTGTATGACTCCAGCCAATCCCGAAGCGCCAAGGCCAGGACTGTGGCATCGGTTTCATCGGGGAAATAACTGGCGTGTTCACCCGCCACCTCGCGGAAGACTGGAATGTCGCGGGCCAGAATGGCCAGGTGATGATGCGCTGCCTCGATCAGGGGCAGACCGAAACCTTCGCCTTCGCTGGCGGCGATCAAGCAGGCGCACGCACCGTAAATCGCTTCCAGATACTCGTCGCTCGCCCCTTCCAGCAAGAATAGCCGCTGCTGCAACTGGGGATGGCCGCGCAACGCCGTCATCAACTCATGAACCATCCAGCCTTCCTTGCCGACGATCACCAAGTTGGCATCGGTTCCATCCCGCCATAACTGCTCAAAGCCGGCCAGGACCTGAGCGTGGCCTTTCCGCGGTTCAATTGTACCGACCATCAGAAACGACGGACGGGAATGCAGCTGCCGTAGAACGGCGTCAGCGTCATGCGGCAGGCCGCCCGATGGCTCGGATTGGTTGATATCGGCCCCGTTGTGGTACCAGCCGACGGATAGCGGGCGGCTGCGGACGGGATTCATCGTCTGCAGCCAATCCAGAATATCGTCGGCCACCGCTTTCGACCCACCCACCAGGACGTCAAGCTGCACGACTGTCTTCAACCAGTCCAAGAAAGTGCCGTAGGTGGAGGGTGGAAAGTGATCCGCCAACAATAGGGGCAATAAGTCATAGACGACGGCAGCCGTGCGGACGCCACGGTTGCGCCAATCCCGCAAGGTAAATGCCTGGGCGGGAAGAAGCACCGGTTGCAGATCCACGGCGACGAAAACATCGCCTTCCCAGGCCTCAACCAATTCGTCATCCGCCCAGTCGCCTGGAATACCCAGATAACCCGTGGTGTAGCGGCGGGCGTAGCGGAAACCCTGCCTGTCCGTGGTGGCATAAACGGGCTCGACCACATAGCCTTCCGGTGGAGAGCGCAGCCATTCAGACAGAATGGCGCGAACAACGCGCTGAATCCCCGTGCGGGCATCACGCTGCACCATTTCCGACACATCGAACAGCAACTGGCGAGGGCGTGGCGCAGGAGGGTGGTTGCGGTTATAGGCTACCGCCACAGCGGCCAAATCCCCTTCCAGGTCCAGGGCCGCCAGATGATGCGGCACCCTGTGATGCGTACGGGCGTAGAACCGCTCCAAAGCCTCCGCGTATCGTTGGGCACCGCGGCGCGGATGATGCCGGTTTTGGATAAAACGCCATGCCGCCTCCACCATGGTCCGCCGCCGCGCTCCATCGATGGACAGATCCACCAAGGCCTGGGCCAGTTGCTCCTGGCTGATATCGACCGGCAGTTGAAGGGCGACTTGGTCATCCAACGCGACCAAGCCGTCCACCGCGTTCACCACCGTAGCCGCCCCGGCGCTGAGACAATCCAATATCGCCTCGTTGCCCTTCGCTGACCCGAACGACTGCAGCTGGACGGCGATGTCGGTGGCCACCAGCCAATTTCGGTACTCGCCCGAAGTGATGCGGCCGGTCATCATAACGTGGGCGCGGCAAGATGCCTGCAGCACCGCCCGTCGCAGGCGGCCGGCGCATTCGTCCGTTTGCGCCCCGACGAAGACGAGGCAAGCCCCCTCTTGCCTCGATAGCGGCGAGACCCGCCAGGCAGCCAGCAGACGCAGAGCCAACTCGCCGTCGTCGCCCGCCCCGGCAAACGCGCTGACAACCAGGGCGCCCGGATCCAGCCCCAACGCCGCGCGCGCCGCGGAACGCCCGACGGACCGTTCCTGCCACCGCACAGGCGCGATTAACTCCCAATCCCGGCTGGTCCCGGTGCCATACCAGTGATCTGCCAGAGCCAGACTGCGACGGTCCTGAACAATGACACCCAGGGCGTCCTGCAAGACGGGAAGGTTAGCGGGATATGCGGCGATTGCTCCCGTCGTCCCTGACCGGTGACGTTCGGCCACCGCAGGATAGCCATGCGCCAAGGCCAGCGCCCGGGTCCAAGCATGGGGGCGCAGCCGGGTGGCTTCGTCCCGTTCCTGGACACCCGCCAGGAAAAAATCCCGCAGCACAATGACGCCTGGGAACTCGCGCAACAAATCCAATATCGGAGCGCAGCCATCAGTATTCGCCACACTATAAAGGACCCGGTGATATCCGGCCGCTGAGTGGCGGAACTCATCGATGGAGAGTAGGCCGCCATGCACGCGGATGTCGTCGCCGTTCAGCACCTGCGGCACCTTGACAATAACATCGACCTCATACCAGCGGACCAGTTCCCGAATCAGGTCCATATCTTGACCGGGAAGCTCCTGACTGGGAGGCTGAGGCAGCACGTAGGCGAGGTGGAGTCGTTCCCCGCGAACCTGCTGCTGGATTCGCGGCTTATGACATCGCGCGAGTTCCGCCCACACCCGCAGCGCGACCAGATCCCAGTCGCCCCCGGCATTCAGTTCATCCTGACCGGCGAGGGTAAACACCTGCTCATCTTCGAAACCCAGGAAATCAATCGCCATCGACGCTGTGGTGGGCGATTGCGCCAAGACGAGGTCTGCACGACGCAGGTCATCTAATCGGCGCTGCTGCCATCGCTGGGAGACAAACCCCGGCAGGAGGCTCGCCGACCCCGGATCACGCAACAGCACCGCCGTCGGTTGGGCATGGAACCGGCCGATGCTGGCCACCGCGTCGCGCGCATCATCGTCAAGCAGCGAGGGCAACAATATCCAGTCGGGTTCTAGCGAAGCGATATAGGCCTCGCGCAACAATTCAGCCGCGAGCCCTGACGCCGGCGCGCTCCAGACGGCGACGCGGCAAGACGGAGCCGAATCCAGCCAGGCGCGCAACGGCTCGACGGTTTCGCCGAAATGAGCACTTAGGACGACGGTGATTTCGTGTTGACCCTGGCCGCGCACTAGGCCCATCAGCAGCGCCCGCGCATCCTGCGCAGCATCCCCATGGCGGGCATCCCCTTGGCACACCTGCAAATCGAAGACTAGACGCACTATCCGTCACTCCCGTCAACGAACCGTCAAGCTGCGCACACGTCGAACCAGACGCTGCGCGCCACCGGGAAGGTCGGCCATGCTGGCGATGGATGCGGACCCGCCAAAACAGACCACGGGCTCCAATTGGCCGGCCCAGCCTTCAACCCTCGCCTCCAGAGCCCCAAGCTTATTATCAATAGATCGCTGGAATTCGTCGGCGGATTGCTGAAGCTGGACAAAACTGGGGTAGGTCCTTTCGTGGATCTCCTGCCCAACATTATCGACCCTGACACCCAGCCGCGTGAGCTGTTCCGAGAGCTCGTCGAATGTCTGGCGTATGTCGGATATCTTCCAGTCTATTTGATGAATCCGCTGTTCCAGGCGTCTTCCGCGTTCCATCTTTCCACGGAACCCTCGCTCTCGCTTCATCTCGGTTTGAAGCGCCGTTAAAGCGCGGTCAAGTTCTGGCAGCAAGGATCGCCGAATTGGTTCTGACTGCCAAATTTCCAAAAGGACGGCACGCTTATCGACGCCGCTGCGCAACATGTTGCGGTATCGGTTCACTTCATGACTGCCGGGAAAACGGCCAACAATATTTTGATATGCTAAATCAATGAACTCTTTATCATGGAACTTTAGGATTTCTTCGACCATTACGCGATCATCCACATCCCAACGAAATTATATTCTAGCTAGCCCCGCAAAGGGAATCAGCCCAAGTTCCCTGTATCGCATGAAGCAAGTCTGTCGCGCCACCCCCCACGGCAATCGCTTGAAGCGGGTCTTGACAAGAGAGGGCTTTCAGAGCGGTAGCGATCTGTAATTCGTAGGAGGCTCCATTGATCTGGAGTTCTTGATGGCCGGTTCGCTCCTCGACCATTTTGCGGCGCTCAGCGATCCGCGGCAATCCTGGAAGGTCGTTTATCCACTGCCGGAGATCCTGCTTGTGGTGCTGTGCGCCACGATCGCGGGGGCTGAGGATTTTGTCGAGATTCGGCGGTGGGGCACGATGAACCGGGATTTCTTGCGGCGGTTTTTGTCCTATGCGGACGGGATACCAAGCCACGACACGCTGAATGACATCCTCAACGCGCTCGATGGCGATCTTTTTGCGCGATGCTTCGGCGACTGGGTCGAGGGGCTGCGCGAGGCCGAGCCGGACATCGTCGCGATCGACGGTAAAACCTCGCGGTGGACGCATGACCGGGCGAAGGATCGCAATCCGCTGCATCTCGTTTAAGCCTGGGCCAGCCGGCAGCGCTTGGTGCTGGGCCAGCGAGCGTGCGAAGCCAAGTCCAATGAGATCACGGCCATTCCGTTGCTGCTCGACCGACTGGCGTTGACCGGGGCGCTCGTCACCATCGATGCGATGGGCTGCCAGACCAAGATCGCCCAGAAGATTCTCGATAAAGGCGCCGAGTACCTGCTGGCCATCAAAGAGAACTGGCCCAACCTGCACAGCGAGGTCATCCGCCACTTCGACGATCTGCCTGCCGCCGACACGGTCGAGACGACCGATGGCGAGCACAGCCGCATCGAGGTGCGCCGCCATATCGTCAGCCACGAAGTGGACTGGCTTACCACAGACCGCCGCTTCCCCGGCGAACCCCGCTTCCCCGGCCTCAAAGCCATCGCCATGGTCGAAGTCGAGATCGAGCGTAACGGCAAAACCAGCCTGGAACGCCGATACTACCTTTCATCTCAAAAACTCGACACCCGCCTCTTCGCTCATGCCGTCCGAGCCCACTGGCATATCGAAAACCGGCTCCACTGGGTGCTCGATGTCGTCTTCCATGAAGACTTGAGCCGCCTCAGAGGTGCGCGCCAATCTCCTGGTGAGGAGCTTGACGCTGGCGGCGAAGATCCATGCGGTTGCGGTGTCGGTTCCCCGTTCGAAGTCTTTAGCGAGGCGCCGATTGCGGCCCAACCAGGCGAAAGTCCGTTCCACCACCCAACGCCTGGGCAGGACGACGAAGCCCTGGGCGGTGTCGGATCGTTTGATGATCTCCAGGGTCCAATTGCCCATGGTGGCCAGGGCGGTCTCCAACTTGTCGCCCGCGTAGCCGCCATCGGCAAAGACATGCCGCAGCCAAGGGAACGCGGCGCGGATCGAAGCCAGTACCGAAGGAGCGCCATCACGGTCCTGGATATCGGCACCATGAACGACGGCACCGACCAGTAACCCGTTGGTATCCGTGATGATATGGCGCTTGCGGCCCTTCACCTTCTTGCCCGCGTCATACCCACGCACGCCACCGGCTTCCGTGGTCTTGGCCGACTGGCTGTCGATGACGCCGGCGCTGGGACCGGCCGCGCGACCCATCCTTTCCCGCGTACGCATCAGCAATAAATGGTTCAGCCGCTTCTACGTCCCATCGTTCCGCCAGGCGTAGAAGTAACGCTGCACCGTTGTCCGCGGCGGAAAGCTGTCCGGCAGCATCCGCCATGCAGCATCCGCCATGCGCATCCGCCCTCCAGCACGTAGAAAATCGCCTCCACCACCGACCGCAGCTCTACCTCTCGCGGCCGGCCCCGTCGGTACGCGCCAGGAAGCGCCGGGCACAGGACGTCCCATTCTTCGTTCGTCAGATCGCTGGCATACTTCAGATGATCCCGCCGATACTGGCGACGGGTGATATCAGTCCACATAATCTTGGGATCCATTCTCGTCTTCGCAAACAGAACGAATCACAAGAGACTGATATCACTCAACTTATTTATGGGCCGGGCTCTCAGATCCGGCAACGGACCCCAGAACATGGCAACCATCCGACACATGGCCATGAACCTCCTGCGAGGCGCAAAGGACAAGCACAGCCTCAAAGTCCGCAGAAAATCCGCCGCCTGGGATACCCAATACCTTCACGCCCTCATCACACAGTCCGCATAACCCACTTCAAGCGATTCCCCTGCGCCACCCCCCAATCGATAGACCAGGGAAACAGGGGTCACATGAAATCGGTGCGGGCGATGGTTCCCCGCACCGATTTCAGGCGTCCCAACTGGAATTTCGTCCTTACCAATGCCCGCCCAGCATCTTCACGATGGCCGAGAAGTCCAAATGCCCGTTGCCGGCGGCGGCAAATAAGGCGTACAGCGCCGCCGCGTTGGCGCCCAAGGGCGTGGCGGCGCCGCTGGAGGCGGCGGCGGCCTGGGCCAGCTTTAGGTCCTTCAGCATCATGTCGACGGCGAAGCCCGGGGCGTAGTTGCGGTTGGCGGGGGAGGTGGGCACGGGGCCGGGCACCGGGCAATAGCTGGTCAGCGACCAGCACTGGCCGGAGGAGGTAGAACTGACATCGAACAGCTTCTGCCGGTCCAGGCCCAGCTTGTCGGCCAGGGCGAAGGCCTCCGACACGGCGATCATGGAAATACCCAGGATCATGTTATTGCAAATCTTGGCCGCCTGGCCGGTGCCGGGACCGCCGGTGTGCACCACCGTCTTGCCCATCTGCGAGAGATAGGGCCGCGCCCGCTCCATCGCCTCGTCACTGCCACCCACCATGAAGGTCAGGGTACCGGCCGCAGCCCCGCCGGTGCCGCCGGAGACGGGGGCATCCACCATGGCGAAGCCGCGGGCGGCGGCGGCGGCGGCCACGGCGCGGGCGCTGTCGACGTCGATGGTGGAACTGTCGATCAGCAGGGCGGCCGGAGCCGCGGTGTCGAACACGTTACCGGCGTCCTCATAGACGCCGCGTACATGACGGCCGGCGGGCAGCATGGTCACCACCACCTCGGCACCCGAGGCGGCGTCGCCGACGGACCCGGCGATGATGCCGCCAGCCTCGGCCAGAGCCGCCAACGACTGGGGCGCCAGATCGAAACCCACGACGGTGTGGCCAGCCTTCAGCAGGTTGCGTGCCATGGGCAGGCCCATGTTGCCCAGACCGATAAATGCGATGCGGCTCATGATCGTTCCTCTCCCGTAATTATTCTTCACCCCTTCGCCAACAGGCGGCGGGCGATGATCAGACGCATGATCTCATTGGTGCCTTCCAGGATCTGGTGCACCCGGACGTCGCGGACGTAGCGTTCCAGCGGGTATTCCCGGATGTAGCCGTAGCCGCCGTGCAGCTGCAGCGCCTCGTTGCAAACCTGGAATCCCACGTCGGTGGCGAAGCGTTTGGCCATGGCGCACCAGGTGGTCGCTTCCGGGTCGCCGGCGTCCAGGGTGGCCGCCGCGCGGTGCACCATCAGGCGCGCGGCCTCCAGTTCCGTCACCATGTCGGCCAGGCGGAACTGCAGGGCCTGGAAATCCGCCAGCTTGCGGCCGAAGGCCTCGCGCTCGCCCATGTAGCGGGTGGCAAGGTCCAGGCAGGCCCGCGCCCCGCCAAGGGAGCAAGAGGCGATGTTGATGCGGCCGCCGTCCAGGCCCTTCATGGCGATGCCGAAGCCCGCACCCTCCTCCCCCAGCCGGTTTTCCACCGGCACCCGGCAATCCTCGAAAATCACCTGGGCGGTGGGCTGGCAGTTCCAGCCCATCTTCTTCTCCTTCTTGCCGAAGCTGAGGCCCGGCGTGCCTTTCTCCACCACCAGGGCCGAGATGCCCTTGGGGCCAGGCCCACCGGTGCGCACCATGACGACGTAAAGGTCGGACACGCCGGCACCGGAAATGAAGGCCTTCGATCCGTTCAGCACATAATGGTCACCATCGCGCACCGCCTTGGTCCGCAAGGCGGCGGCATCGGAGCCGGAGCCAGGTTCGGTCAGGCAGTAGCTGGCCACCCGGTCCATGGTCATGAGACCCGGCAGGTACTTCGCCCTAATTGTATCGCTTCCGAAACGATCGATCATCCACGCCGCCATGTTGTGGATGGACAGGAAGGCCGAGGTGGCGACGCAGCCGGCCGACAGCTCCTCGAATAACAGGGCCGCATCCAGGCGGGTAAGGCCGGAGCCGCCATGTTCTTCCCCGCAATAGAGCCCGCCCATGCCCAGGGCCGCGGCGGCGCGCAGCGCGTCGAGGGGAAAGATCTCCTTTTCATCCCACTGGGCGGCATATGGCGCCAGATGCTCGGCGGCGAAATTCCGCGCCATGTCGCGGAACGCCGTCTGCTCCTCGGTCAGGTTGAAGTCCATGGGCCCTATCCTCCCTGTTCTTGGTTTTAGGCGGCCCGGCCTCAGGCCATGTTCAGCATGATGGTCTTCTTGTGCGTGAAGTGTTCCAGCATGGCCTCCAGCGTCGCCTCCTTGCCCAGGCCGGAGGACTTCACCCCGCCGTAGGACAGGTTGGGCTGCACCACAAGGTTCTGGTTCACCTGCACCAGGCCGGCCTGAAGGCGCTGGGTGGCGTCCAGCGCCGTCTTCAGGTCGCGGGTCCAGATGGTGGCGGCCAAGCCGAATTCGCTGTCGTTGGCCTGGGCGATCACGTCTTCATAATCCGTGAAGCGGATGACGCAGGTGACGGGCCCGAAGATCTCCTCCCGCGCCAGCCGGCTGTCGTTGGTCATGCCGGTGAAGATGACGGGGCGGACGTACAGGCCCTGGGCCAGCGCGGCGTCCGTGGGGAGGGCAGAGCATTCATGCGCGGTGGCGCCGGGGGTGCGCTTGCCCTCGGCGATGTAGCCCTGGACGCGGTCGAACTGCTGCGGCGAGACGATGGTGCCGATGTCCGTCCTCTCATCCAGCGGGTCGCCCATGACCATGGCGTCCACCTTGGCCTTCAGCGCCGTGACGAAGGCATCGTGCAGGCTGTCGTGCACGAAGATGCGGCTGGCGGCGGTGCAGCTCTGCCCCTGGCGGGTGAAGCGCATGCCGGTGATGGCGCCGGCCACCGCCTGGTTCAGATCGGCGTCGCCCATGACGATCATGGGGCTCTTGCCGCCCAGCTCCAGCGTCACGGGGATCAGCTTGTCCGCCGCCGTGCGGCTGACGATGCGGCCGGTTTCGACCGAGCCGGTGAAGGTGACCTTGGCCACCTTGGGATGGGCCACCAACGGCGCGCCGCATTCGGGGCCGAAGCCGGACAGGATGTTCAGCACGCCGGCCGGCAGCACCTGGGCCATGATCTGGCAGGCGCGCAGCACGGCGAACGGCGCCTCTTCCGCCGACTTCACCACCACGGTGTTGCCCGCCACCAGCGCCGGCGCGATCTTCAGCGCCATCAGCATCATGGGCACGTTCCAGGGAATGATGGCGCCTACCACGCCCAGGGGCTCACGCACCGTCAAGGTCAGCATCTTGGGATTGAAGGGTACGGTCTCGCCCTTCAGCTCACCGCCCAGACCGCCGAAGAAGGTGAAGGCGTCGGCCAGCACGCCGGCCTCGACCCGGCTTTCCGTACGCAGAGCCTTGCCCGTCTCCAGCGCCACCAGACGGGCCAGTTCTTCGGTGTGGGCGGTCAGCAGGCGGCCGCATTCCGCCACCAGCCGGCCGCGCTCCCGCGCCGGCAGGGCTTTCCACGCCACGCCGGCCCCGACGGCGGCGGCCACGGCGGCATCCACGTCGGCGGCCTCGCCATAGCCGGCGCGGCCCATGACCTCACCCTTGGCCGGGTTGACCACGTCGAAGGTCTTGCCCGAGGCCGAGGGCACCAGGCGCCCGCCGATCAGGTGCTTGCCTGACAACTCGGCCGCCAGGGCATAGGGATCCAGCTGCGGGGCGAGGGGGGTGGCGATGGTGCTCATGGGGTTCACTCCTGTTTATTCTGTGTGCGCTCCCGGCTGGGCCTCAGGACGCGCCCTTCCGCTGAAGACATGGCATGGCCCCGCGTGGATCGCCATTATCCGGGCGGGGAGCTTGGCGACATAGGTGGCAAGTACGCGAAACGGCTGTGCAAGAATGCGCAGACGCAACGCCCCGGCCCTGGGAAAATGGGCACATGGCGCTCAGTCTATCACCAGGCTGACGCCCCCGACGCTGGGGTCGGAACCGGGTTTGGGGGGCCGCCGGGAGATCAAGGTGACGGTATCGGCCAGGGGTGATCCGCTCACCGCGGTCGCCAGCGCGGGCAGGCGGCCGGTGATGTCCAGCACCACGTCGCGGTGGCCGCCGTCATCCTCCGCCGGCTGGCTGGCCATGAAGGTGTAAAGGCCCAGGCGGCGGGGCTCATCCGCCGCATCCACCGGTGCGGTTTCCAACGTGCCGGCGAACACCATCACCGGCGTGCCCGTCGGCGCGCGCCGGCGCACGTCATGGATGACCAGCTGCACCCTGTGCCCCTGGGCCGCGGCCGCCACAGCATCGGCCCACCGCGCCGGGCCGCTTAAAGGCAGCGATTGGGGGGCCGCGGCCAGGACCCAAGCCTGGCCGACCGTCCGGCGCCCCTCGCCCTTTTCCACCAGCCAGATGCCCAGGACCAAGGCGATACCCAGCATTATCAATCCCGCGACCGGCACCCGCGTCATGACCCATTCCTCGATGCGACCCATCCTTGAACATCCGGTTGATCTCATGAATACGCCTATTTGGCGGGAAACCAGCGCCTTTGCTGGACATGGCCGGTCAGCGGGGCCGGGCGTCCTACGCTGGTAGCGGCAAGGGCGCGTCCATGTAACGCCATTAAAATTTGTTACCGCTAACAAAAGTCGCTTGACGACAGGACGGGATATAAATATTATTTATCCCAAGCGAACGATCCCATGGATCGATCGACCAAGATGGGGACGAAACACCCGAAGACGCAGCATCGCCCAATGGGCGTGCGGCGGGTTGGCCCGACGGCCACCGTTTCCCCATCGCCCGAGTTTCGCCGGCCCTGTCGGCACATCGCATCTGGCAAGTCCTGCAGAGGCCCGCTCATGGTCCGGCAGGGGTTACCCGATGGCCCTGTGAGAACCCTCCCGTTCCCAGGGTCTTATCTCCCCAAGCCGGGGCGCGCGTCGCCCCGGCTTCTTTTTTTATCCCCCGCTCAGATCGGCGCGAAGTTCCTGATTCCCTGGACGCCTTTCCTGCGCCAGGATGCGGACGGGGAAAACCTGGGGAACCTCGACAATCATGCGTAGGCATCCGCTTGCCACCGCCGCCCTGGCCGTGGCCTTTTGCACGCTGTCCGTCGCGACGGGAACCGTCGCGAACGCCAAGTCGCCGGCCGGCGACATCAACCTGGCGGCGCAGACCATCCCCGCCGCCATCGGCGCCGATCCCGTCCCGGATTCCCAGCATCCCGCCCGCATGGCGGTGCTGCATATCCCCACCGGCGGTCGCACGGGCCATCCGGTGGAGATCAACGGCGTCGCCTATCTGGCATCGGGCGCCGGACCCCACCCCACCCTGCTGTTGCTGCATGGCCTGCCCGGCAATGAGAAGAACCTGGACCTGGCCCAGGCGGTGCGCCGGGCCGGCTGGAACGTGGTGACCATGAACTATCGCGGATCCTGGGGCAGCCCCGGCAGCTTCCGCTTCGCCAACAATCCGGAGGACGCGGCGGCGGCCCTGGCCTATCTGCGCGACCCGGCTCGCGCGCAGGAACTGGGTGTCGACACCGGGCGCCTGGTCATCGCCGGACACAGCATGGGCGCCTGGACGGCCGCCCATGCCGCGGCGAGGGACGGCAAACTGGCCGGCCTGATCCTGATTTCCATGGGGGACATCGGCATCATCGCCCACCTGCCCCATGACAAGCTGGTGGCGCTGGCCGCCGACAACCACGAATCGCTGGCCGGCGTCACGCCGGAAAGCATGGCCAAGGACATCGAGAGCCATGCCGACGCCTTCGCCACCGCCCCGCTGACCGCCCGCCTGACGGCCACGCCCCTTCTGGCCCTGACATCCGACGACGGGCTGGCCAGCCACACCGACGCCCTGGTGGCCGGCATCCGCGCCCATGGCGGTACCCAGATCAGCACCGCCCACGCCGCCACCGACCATGGCTGGTCCGACCACCGCGTCGCGCTGGAGGCGGCGGTGATCAACTGGCTGCAGAAGCTGGGGAACTAGCCGGAACCCTCACACATACGGATCCGCCGTCCCCATGTGGTCCTGGACGTAGCGGCGGATGCCTTCCTCCAGTTCGGTGAAGGGGCGGTCATAGCCGGCGGCGCGCAGGCGGGCCATGTCCGCCTGGGTGTAATACTGGTACTTGCCCTTCAAATGGTCGGGCATCGGGATGTAGTCGATGCGGGGGGGCAGCCCTGCGGCGGCGAACAGGGCATGCGCCAGGTCGTTCCAGCTGCGCGCCTTGCCGGTGCCCAGATTGAACAGGCCGCTGACGCTAGGATTGTCATAGAGCCACAGCATGACGTCGACCGTATCGCCCACCCAGACGAAGTCGCGCACCTGGCCGCCATCGGCGTAGTCCGCTCGGTCGCTGGCGAACAGGCGCGCCGGCTCCCCACCCATGATCTGGGGATAAAGCTTGGCGGGGACGGAGCGCATGCCACCTTTATGGTACTCGTTGGGGCCATAGACGTTGAAGAACTTCAGGCCCACATGCTGCGGCGGCGTGGGCGCCCCCTGGTCCAGGGCGGCGCGCACCCGGCGGTCCAGCAGGTGCTTGGACCAGCCATAGGGGTTCAGCGGCCGCAGCCGCGCCAGCGCCCCGGCCGAGGACTCGTCGTCAAATCCCTGGGCGCCGTCGCCGTATGTCGCGGCGGAGGAGGCGTAGATAAGCCGCGTGCCCGTGACGGCACACCACGACCATAGGTCCAGCGTCAGCCGGAAGTTATTCTCCACCACCAGGTCGGCATCCGTCTCGGTGGTGGCCGAGATGGCGCCCATGTGGAAGATGATCTTCACCGCGTCGCCGTGGCGGTCCAGGAACTCCGGCAGCTGTTCCGGCGTCACCAGGTCATGCAGGTTGCGCTTGGCGATGTTGCGCCACTTGTCCCCCTGGCGCAGCCGATCGACCACGACGATGGGACCCAGGCCCCGCTGTTCCAGGCCGGCCACCAGATTGGACCCGATGAAGCCGGCGCCGCCGGTCACGATGATCATGGACTGCTGTTTCCCGTAAAAATCCGCGCCGTATCCTGGGGTCGAGACCGACACGGCCTTGATAGGGGGCCACGTCCCCCGGGGCAAGCCGCCCCCAACGCACGCCAGAGGGGCGGCCGGGTCAGCCCGTCACGCGGATGCGCTTGGCGATGCCGGTTGTGCTTTGGTTGGGCACCAACTCCACCAGGGCCACGCGGCCGCCATGGGCCTGGACCACATCCGCGCCCACCACCTGGTCGATGGTGTAATCCGCACCCTTGATCAGCACGTCGGGCATCACCTCGGTGATCAGCGCCAGGGGCGTGTCGTCCTCGAACAGGGCGACGGCGTCGACCGAGCCGAAAGCGGCCAGCACGATGGCCCGCGACCGCTCGTCCTGGATGGGCCGCTCGGGCCCCTTCAGGCGGCGCACCGACGCGTCGGAGTTGAGGCCGACGATCAGGCGGTCGCAGGTGGCGCGCGCGGCGGCCAGCAGCTGGACATGGCCGGGATGGATCAGGTCGAAGCAGCCGTTGGTGAAACCCACCTTCAGGCCCCGGCGGCGCCAGCGGGCGATCTGTTCCCGCAGTTCCGTACCGCCCAGCACCTTGGACAGGTTCTGGCGGTCGTCCTGTTCGGCCAGGGCGTGCATCAGTTCCGCCGGGCTGACCACGGCCGTGCCCACCTTGGCCACCACCAGGCCGGCGGCGACGTTGGCCAGCTCCACCGCCTCGGCGATGTCCGCCCCTGTCGCCAGCGCGGTGGCGATGACGGACACCACGGTGTCGCCGGCGCCGGAAACGTCGAAGACCTCCTTGGCCTCGGCCTGCACGTTCAGGGACGTGCCATCGCCCCGGACCAGGGTCATGCCCTCCTCACTGCGGGTGACCAGCATGCCCTCGATGCCATGGTCGCGCATCAGGGTGCCGGCGGCGGCCACGATCTCTTCCGTGGTCCTGGGGCTATGTCCCACGGCCAGCGCCAGCTCCGCCCGGTTGGGCGTGACCAGGGTGGCGCCGCGATAGATGGAATAGTCGGCGCTCTTGGGATCGACGATCACCGGCTTGCCGGCCTCGCGCGCCAGGGCGATCAATTCCTTCAGGACCGGCGGCGTGAACACGCCCTTGCCGTAGTCGGACAGGATGACGACGTCGACGCCGGACAGGTGCGCGGCCATGGCCGTCACCAGGCCGCGATGCGTATCCTCCGCCACCGCCTCCTCACTGTCCCAGTCGGAACGCAACAGGTGGTGGCCATCGGCCACGAAGCGCGTCTTTTCCGAGGTGCGGCGCCGGGTATCCACCTGCAGGATGGGGGTGACCTGGGCATCGGCCGCCACCAGCTGGCTGACGCGCACACCGGCGGCATCGCCGCCGATGACGCCGCCGAACACCACGTGGCCGCCCAGCGCCGTAATGTTGCGCACCACGTTGCCCGCACCACCCAGCATGACGTCCTCATGCGCGTTGCGCAGCACGGGCACCGGCGCCTCCGGCGAAATGCGCCCCACCTTGCCGCGCACGAAACGGTCCAGCATGACGTCGCCGATGACCATGACCCGGCCCCCCGCCAGGCCTTCCACCGTGGAACTCAAACCGACAAAGCGGCTCATGGCTTCCCCATCCCCCGATCAAACAACAGGCCACACATTATTCGCGCAGCTTAGCACACCGGCCGTGGCGGAGGGCAACCGGCCGCGCCCCTCATCCCCGGCGGGTCAGGCCGACGCCGCCCAGGGCCAGGGTGAAGCCGGCCAGCTGCAGCGGTGTCAGTGTTTCATGGAACAGGAAGAAGGCCTCCAGCGCCGCCAGCGGCGGGACCAGCAGCAGCAGCGCCGTGGCGCGCGTGGCCTCGCCATGGCGCACCATCCATACCAGCAGCGAGATGCCGATGACCGAAGGGCCCAGCACGGCCCAGGCCAGCGCCGTCCACAACACCGGGTGCGGATCCCAGTGCGGCGTGCCCACGGTCAGGAATAGCAGGCAGACCACACAAAGGGCGCCCAGGTTCTGCAGCGCGCCAGCCGGGCGCAAATCATCCCCCGCCACGGAGGATTTCTGCAGCAGCGTGCCGATGGTGATGGACAGAACGCTGAGCACGGCCAAGGCGGCCCCCAGCGGCGGCAGGCCACCCGACCCCGCCCCGGCTGCCGCGTGCAGGGCCAGCTTCGGCGCCAGCACGCAGGCGACGCCGGCGAAGCCGATGGCCAAGCCCAGCCAGGCCAGGCGGCTGAGCCGCTGGCGGAATACCAGAGTGGTGATGAGGGCGGTGAACAGGGGCTGCAAGGCACCCATCAGCGCCATGATGCCGGCGGCCAGCCCCTGGGCGATGGCCCAGTAGGAGAAGCCGATATAGACGCCCTGCATCAGGGCACCGGCCAGCAGGTGCAGGCCCGCCGCCCGGCCACGCGGCCAGGAAACGCCGGCCGTCAGCGTGGCGCCGGTGAAGAGCAGCGCCGTCAGGCCGAAGCGCGCCACCAGGAACAGCTGCACGTCGGCATAGGGCAGCACCGCCCGTCCCACCAGAAAGCCGGTGGACCAGATGAGGATGAACAGCCAGGGGGCGCCCCACCCCAGCAGGCGGTCCCGAAGGGCGGCGGACCCGGCACTCCTCACGGCAAAGCCGCCGCCAGGGCGCGGATATGGTCGGGCCCGATGCCGCAACAGCCCCCGACGATGGCGGCGCCGGCATCTACCCAGCGCCATGCCCAGTCCAGGTAGCTGGCGGGCGTCAGGTCGGCGCGCAGCTCATCCAGGCCGTCGTTGGCGGTGGCATTCTTGGGCTGTGGGGGGAAGGCGTTGGCGTACACGCCCAAAGACAGCGGCGCGCCAGCGGCGGCGGTCCGGGCGGCAACCAGCGCCGGCCCCATGACCTCGGGCTGGCTGCAATTGAACAGCAGGGCGGCGGCCCCCAGGGCCAGCGCCGCCTCGGTGGCCTGGGCCACTGCCTCGCCCCCGCGCAGGCGAGGATGAATGGCCGCGTCGGCCGCCTCATCCTCCAGTGTGAAGGACAGCCATAGCGGCTTGGCATCATCCTTCCCCGAGGCGCCCCCCAAAGCCGCGCGCACGGCCCGCACCTCCGCCACCGCGCTTTGGGTTTCCGCCAGCCAAAGGTCGACGTGCGGCGCCAGGCCATCTACCAACGGGGCCAGCAGATCCGCCGCACGCGCCGCATCGAACAGGTCGGCGCGGTAGGAGCCGAACAGCGGCGGCAAGGATCCGGCGACGCGGGCCCCGCCCTTGGCGTCCGCCGCCTGCCGGGCCAGCCGTCCGGCAAGGGAGGCCAGGGCCCCGCCCTGCGCAGCAAACCTTTCCTCCCCGATATGGAAGGGCACCAGGGCATAGCTGTTGCTGGTGATGATGTCGGCACCGGCATCCAGGAAGGCGTCATGGGCCCGGCGCACATAATCCGGCGCCTGGATCAGCGCCAGGGCCGACCATTCCGGCTGGCGGAAGGGCGCGCCCATGCGCTGCAATTCCCGTCCCATGCCACCGTCCAGCAGGATCGTGCGCCGTCCCATCCAACCCCTCCCTCATTCAACCTGTCGCCGTCACACCCCGTCCAGCGCCAGCACGGCGAAGCTGGCCAGCCAATGTTCGCCCATGTAGTCGGATTCCAGGTGCGGCAGGGCGTCCGCCAGGTGCACGTCGGCCGCCGCCCGCGCCCGCGCCGCCACAGGATCGGCCGGGTCCAGCTGGGCGGCGATGGCGCGCCAGCACCAGGCGCGGCTGAGGTTCAGGCCATCCAGGTGGGCGATGGTGCCGTCGCTGCGGTCGCTGACCGTGGCCGGGGTGAACAGGGTTTCCGGTTGGCCATCCGCCACGCCGGGCAGCAGGCGGGCGAACCAGGCGCGGAACTCCGCACGCGGCAGCACGGCGGCCATGGCGACGGCGGAGGTCAGCACCGGCGACAGGAAATCGGTGCCCGACGGTTCCCACACCTGGGCATCGGCATCACCGCCGTACCAGGCCTGGGCGGTCTGGGTGATGAGGTCGGCCAGGCCGTCGTCGCCCCGGCGGCGGGCATAGGCCATGGCCAGGGTCAGGGCGAAGGCGGTGTTGATGTGCAGGCCGGTGCGCACCGGGTACGTCGCCTTGGGCAGATAGGCCTTCAGCCGGCCCACGATCTCCGCCGTCAAGGGCGCCAGCGCGGTCGCCCAGGCGGCGCCGACGGCGCCCATGCCGGTGCGGCGCAGTTCGGCGGCCAGCAGCAGGTACCAGGCCCAGCCATAGGGCCGTTCGAAGGTGCCGGTGTTGGGCCGCTGGAAATAGGCCAGTTCGCCCGCGACCTTTTCCGGGGTGTAGCTGTCGGCGAACAGGGCCCGGATGCGGTCGGCCACCGGGCTGCCGGGAAACAGCCGCAGGGTGCGGGCCAGCAGCCAGTGGCCATGGACGCAGGAATGCCAGTCCAGGCTGCCGAAGAAGATGGGGTGCAGGGCGCGCGGTGTCCGCGCGTCTTCCGGCCCGTTCAGGAAATGGGTGATGACATTGGGGTATTCACGGGTGACGTGGCCCAGCGCGATCTCGGCGAACCGGACGGCGTGGGCCTCGCTGAGGCCGGGAAAAGCGGAATTGGTCATTTGGGGAAACCCAGGATTTGGATCAGCAGGGTGTTGGCCACCAGGACCAGCAGGGCCGTCGGCACCTGCGCCCGGATGACCGCGTTGCGGTCCGGCAGCTCCAGCAGGGCGGCCGGGACGATGTTGAAGTTGGCGGCCATGGGCGTCATCAGCGTGCCGCAGAAGCCCGACAGCATGCCGATGGCGGAGATGACGGCGGGGTCGCCGCCGAAGCGGCCCACCAGCAGCGGCAGGGCGATGCCCGAGGTCATGACCGGAAAGGCGGCGAAGGCGTTGCCCATCAGGATGGTCAGCAGCGCCATGCCGCCGGTGTAGGCGCAGACCAGGGGGAAGCGGTGGTCCAGGGTCAGGTACTGGCCCACCAGCGCGGCGACGGCGTCACCCACCTTGGCCAGCGCGAAGATGCCGCCCAGGGCCGCCAGCACCTGCGGCAGGATGGCGGCCCAGCCCACGAGTTCCACCAGGCGCCGGGCGTCACGCAGGGGGGTGCCCAAGCGCTGCCGGGTGTACAGGACGGTGGCCGCCAGCGCCGCCACGATGCCCAGCGCCAACCAGATCAGCGTGCCCTGCTTGGGGTCCACCAGCGGCCGGCCGTTCCAGGTCAGGGCCGGGCCCCAGATCGTGCCAGCCAGGGCGATGACGGGCGGCAGGAACAGGACGGGGAACAGCCAATAGCCCCAACGCCGGGCCTGTTCCTCGCGCGCCTCGCGCGGGGCGCAGGCCTCCATCCCCCGTCCCATGAGGCCGAAGCCACCCAGGACGGCCAAGGCCAGCACCAGGATGCCGTTGGCGAGATCCCCCAGGGTATCGCCCGCCAGGAAGCTGAGCGCCAGCAGGGCCCAGAACAGGCCGGCACCCAGGCGCCGGGGATTGCCGGCGTCCCGCGCCGAGCGCCAGGCGATGGCGGCGAACATCAGGCCGGCCAGGTCATAGGCGACGCTGATGCCGATCATGACGCCACCGCCCCTTTTGCGGCCTTCAGCCGGCGGTCCAGCAGCAGCAGGCGGGCGCCGTGGATCACCACGGCCACGAGGGCGGTGGGGATGGCCCAGACCGAAACGTCCAGGGGACTGACCTCGATGCCATTGGCGGCCAGGTAGCCCTTGATCAGGATGACGGAGCCGATGGCGACGAAAATGTCCTCGCTGAAGAATAGGGCGATGTTCTCCGCCGCCGCCGCGTGGGCCCGCACCAGCGTGCGCTCCGCCGGGGCCAGGGGGCGGCCCAGGTTTTCCTCCGCCACCGCCTCGCCCATGGGGGCCAGCACGGGGCGCACCATCTGGGCATGGCCGCTGAGGTCCTTGGCCCCCAGGGCCGCCAGCGCCTGGCGCAGGACGAAGAACACCAGATAGGTGCGCCCCACCGTCGCGGCCTTGAGCCCACCGATCAGGCGCTGCGCCTGCACCTGGATGCCCAGGCGTTCCAGCAGGCCGATCAGGGGCAGGAACAGGTAGACCAGGCAAATGTAGCGGTTGGCGTTGAACAGGCGGCCGAAGGCGGCGACGATCTCAAGCACGCCCATGCCCGCGGCAAGGCCGGTGCCGAAGGCCGCCGCCACCGCCACCAGCAGCGGGTTCAGGCGGGCGGCGAAGCCGGCGGCGACAATGGCGATGCCGACCAGGCTGAGCATCAGGCGTCGCCCTCGCCCGCCTTGCCATAGCCGCCGCCGAAGCCGCCTCCCCCTGGCGTCTTCACCAGGATGGCGTCGCCTGGGTTCATGGCCACGGTATCGGTGGCGGCCAGCACCTGGACCGTGCCGTCGGCCCGGTGCACCTCCGTCACCCCCGGCGCCCCCGCGCCGCCGCCGTCCAGGCCGAAGGGCGGCACGCGGCGGCGGTTGGACAGGATGGCGGCGGTCATGGGCGCGCGGAAGCGGATCAGCCGCTCCACCCCATCACCGCCGCGATGGCGCCCCGACCCGCCGGAGCCGCGGCGGATGCCGAAGCGCTCCACCAGCACGGGGTAGCGCACCTCCATCACCTCGGGATCGGTCAGGCGGCTGTTGGTCATGTGCGTCTGCACCGCACTGGTGCCGTCGAAATCGGCCCCCGCGCCAGAGCCGCCGCAGATGGTCTCGTAATATTGGCGGGCGTCGTCGCCGAAGGTGAAGTTGTTCATGGTGCCCTGGGCACCGGCCATGACGCCCAGCGCGCCGTAGAGCGCGTCCACCACCACCTGGCTGGTCTCCACATTCCCGGCCACCACCGCCGCCGGATAGGCGGGGTTCAGCAGGCAGCCGGGCGGTACCTTCAGCACGATGGGCTTCAGGCACCCCTCATTCATCGGGATCTCGTCATCCACCAGGGTGCGGAAGACGTAGAGCACGGCGGCGCGGCAGACGCTGAGCGGCGCGTTGAAGTTGGTCTCCAGCTGCGGGCTGGTGCCGGTGAAGTCCACCAGCGCCTGGCGCGTCCGCCGGTCCACGGTGACGGCCACCTGGATGACGGCGCCGTTGTCCATCTCGTACGTGAAAGTGCCGTCCTTCAGCACGTCGATGACGCGGCGCACCGCCTCCTCGGCGTTGTCCTGCATGTGGGCCATGTAAGCCTCGACCACGTCGCGGCCGAACTGCGCCACCATGGCCGCCATCTCCTCCGCCCCCTTGGCGCAGGCGGCCACCTGGGCGCGCAGGTCGCCGATGTTCTGGTCGGGATTGCGGGCGGGATAGCGGCCGCTCGCCAGCAGGGCCCGCGTCTCGTCCTCCAAGAAACGACCACCCTCCACCAGCAGGAAGTTGTCGATCAGCACGCCCTCGTCCTCCACGGTGCGGCTGTCGGGCGGCATGGAGCCGGGGGTGATGCCGCCGATGTCGCCCTGGTGGCCCCGCGCGGCGACGAAGACCAGCAGGCTGCCGTCGTTGTCGAACACCGGCATGACCACGGTGACGTCGGGCAGGTGGGTGCCGCCGTTGTAAGGCGCGTTCAGCATGTAGACGTCGCCGGGCCGCATGCCCCGGCCATCCTTGGACCGCGCCTCGACGATGGCCCGCACGCTGTCACCCATGGAGCCCAGGTGCACCGGCATGTGCGGGGCGTTGGCGATCAGCCCGCCGTTACGGTCGAACAGGGCGCAGGAGAAATCCAGCCGTTCCTTGATGTTGACCGAATAGGCGGTGTTCTGCAGGGCGTAGCCCATCTGCTCCGCCACCGCCGTGAACAGGTTGTTGAACACCTCCAGCATCACCGGATCCACGGTGGTGCCGATGGCGGTGCGGGGCGCCAGGGCCACCACCCGTTCCAAGACCAGGTTGGCATGGCCGTCCACCCGGGCGCGCCAGCCGGGCTCGATCACCGTGGTGGCCGTGGCTTCGCGGATCAGGGCGGGGCCGTTCACCTCATGACCGGGCGCCAGGTCGGCGCGGTCATAGACAGGAGTGCCGGCCTCGGCACCCGCCATATAGGTGCGGACCTCGGCCAAGGGCCGTGGTGCGCCGGTGGCCGCGTCCCCCGCCGCGGCCGTGATGCTGCCCCGGCCGGGATGGCCGATGGCCTCGGCCGCCAGGGCCTCCACCACCACGGCCTTGCCCGGGGCGGTGAAGCCGAAGCGGCGCTGGTGGGCGTCGGCGAAGGCGGCGGCCAATGCCGCGGCGTCCCCGAATGGCACGGCCAGGCTGGTGTCGGTGCCGGCGTACTTCAGCCGGGCGGTCAGTTCGACCTCCACCTGCGCGACGGGCACATCCTGGGCGGTCAGCGCCGCCTTGGCCTCCCGCGCCAGGGCGTCGGCCGGTGTGGTGAGATCCAGGCCCGCCGACAGCGGCTGTTCCACCGTGCGGTCGCGGATGACGCGGAGGTCGGCCAGGCCCATGCCATAGGCCGACAGCACCCCGGCGAAGGGATGGATCATCACCCGCTTCATACCCAGGGCGTCGGCCACCAGGCAGGCGTGCTGCCCCCCGGCGCCGCCGAAGCAGGCCAGCGTGTACTGGGCCACGTCATAGCCACGCTGGACGGAAATTTCCTTGATGGCCTTGGCCATCTTCTCCACCGCGATGGTGATGAACCCTTCCGCCAGCTGATAGGGCGTGCGTTCCTCCCCCGTGGCCGCCTTGACCTCGGCGGCCAAGGCGTGGAAACGGGCCGCGACGGCGTCCAGGTCCAGCGGCTGGTCGGCGCCGGGCCCGAAGACGTGGGGGAAGAAGGCCGGCTGGATCTTGCCCAGCATCAGGTTGCAGTCGGTGACGGCCAGGGGCCCGCCCCGGCGGTAGCAGATGGGGCCGGGCACCGCCCCCGCCGATTCCGGGCCGACGCGGAAGCGCGAACCGTCAAAGGTGCAGACGCTGCCGCCACCGGCCGCCACGGTGTGGATGTTCATCATGGGCGCGCACAGGCGCACACCGGCCACCATGGTCTCATACGTGCGTTCGTACGTGCCGGCGTAGTGGGACACATCCGTGGAGGTGCCGCCCATGTCGAAGCCGATGACCCTGTCGAACCCGGCCTCCACCGCCGTGCTGACCATGCCAACGATGCCGCCGGCCGGGCCGGACAGCACGGCGTCCTTGCCCTGGAAAAGCCGCGCGTCCACCAAGCCGCCGTTCGACTGCATGAACAGCAGCCGTGTATCACCCTCATCGTCCTTCAGCGCGCCCGATACCTGGTCGACGTAGCGTCGCAGCACCGGCGACAGATAGGCGTCCACCACCGTGGTGTCGCCCCGGCGCACCAGCTTGATCAGCCGGCTGGTCTCATGGCTGACCGACACCTGGGTGTAGCCGATGGCGCGGGCGATGGCGGCCACACGCCTTTCACGATCGTCGAAGCGGTAGCCGTGCATCAGCACGATGGCCACGGCGCGATAGCCGGCGTCATAGGCGGCCCGCAGGTCACGGCGGGTCGCCTGCTCATCCAGGGGCGTCAGGATGGCGCCGTCGGCGTCCACCCGCTCCGCCACCTCGACCACGCGGGTGTAGAGGGCATCGGGCAGGCTGATGTGACGGTCGAACAGGCGCGGGCGCGCCTGATAGCCGATGCGCAAGGCATCGGCATGGCCCCGGGTGATGGCCAGCACCAGGGGCTCGCCCTTGCGCTCCAGCAGGGCGTTGGTGGCGACGGTGGTGCCGATCTTCACAGCATCGATGTCGGCGGGGAAGTCGGAATGGTCCGCCAGCAGGGCGCGGATGCCGGCGACCGCCGCATCCTGGTATTGCTCAGGATTTTCCGACAGCAGCTTGGCGGTCAGCAGCCGGCCGTCGGGCCGGCGGGCGACGACATCGGTGAAGGTGCCGCCGCGATCGACCCAGAATTCCCAGCCGGATCCGCCTGCCTCCGGACGCACTGCCGCCATGTCCCGTCTTTCTTGATGCCTGATACTGCCGGCGCCACCCTACATCGCGCCCGCCGTCCAGGCCAAGCCGGGCTTACTTCGCCCGCTGGGCCTTCTTGAAGACGCTGGGCGTGCCGACGTACAGCAGCACCGCTTCCTGGTCCGTGCGGTTTTCCACCGTGTGCTTCATGCGGGCATCGAAATGCATGCTGTCGCCGGCCTTCAGGGTGGTGCGGGTGTTGCCGGCCGTGGCATACAGCTCACCTGACAGGACGTAGCGGAAGTGTTCGCCGTTGCGGGTGTCCACCGGGAAGGTGTGCCCCGGCGGAATCCTCATCAGGATGATGTCCAGCTTGCGGTCATCCAGGTCCGACGCCAGGTCGATGTACTGGACGGGGCTGTCCACCTCGATGATGTTGGGCTTGGCGGCGCGGTGCACGATGGTGCCGGTGTTGGGCACCTGCATGAAAAAGGAGATGTCGACCTCCAGCGCCTCAGCCAGCGCCAGCAAGGACACCAGCGAGGGGACGCTGAGGTTGCGCTCCGCCTGGCTGATGAACGGCGCCGACAGGCCGGAGCGATCGGCCAGCTGCTGCAGCGTCAGGCCCATGTCCTTGCGACGCTTGCGGATTTGCTCCCCGATAGGCATGGACGGCTTTTTGGCCCGGGTACTCAAAATCTGCATTGGGACTCCTCGACCTTCCTCAACGGGCCGACACCAGGAGATACCCGGCCGCCCCCACCTCCTCCTGAAACGCTAGGCCCCACTCCGAAACCGTTGGATCGGTCCCGGCCTTTTTTTCACACGCGCACCGCCTGCCCAGGCACCCCACCCGCACCTGGCCCACCCGCACCTGTATGATGCGTTTGGGACCGGTCAAAAAATTTGAACCAGAAAATTTTGCGTTGCCACCATAGGATAATTTTGTTCCGTGTCCACCACCGGAACCTGGGGCCTGCATTGCGCAGAAGTCCACCGTCCCGGACACTTTATTGCGCACACCCCCGGCCTGCGCAGGGCCGGGGGTGCCAGTTCCATCAGCTGCGCGGGGTCAGCAAATCATCCAGGCGCGCCGGCGTGCCTTCCACCCGTTCCAGGTGCGGATAGCGCAGGCCGTCGTGGTAGTCGATGCGCACGATGCGGTAGCGGTCACCGTTCTTCACGATCAGCTCCACCGCCGGACCCTGGCCCTTGGCCGCCGTCACCGCCGCCTTCATGCGGTCGGCGTCATAGGCGACACCGTTGACCGCCACCACGCTGGTCCCCACGGTCAGGCCCGTCTTGAAGGCCGGGCCGTTCCACTGGACGCTGGTCAGCATGCCGGCCTTGTCCAGGGCCAGGCCCAGGGAATAGGTCAGGTTCAGGGAACCCGGCGCCTCGTTGGCGCGGCTGGCCTCGGACAGCGGCTGGTCGGTGTAAACCAGCTTGTAGCCGCCCCGCGCCAGGCCATCCATGGGGGCAGACTGGTGGGTGTCCAGGCGGGTGCGCAGGAAGGTCGCCCAGTCATAGGGCTCCACCTGGTTCAACGTCTTGACCACGTCGTCGAAGGTGTAGGTGGCCGGGACGTAGCTGCCGTCGTTGATGCCGAAGAAGGCCTTGGCGAAATCGTCGAGGCTGCGCTTGCCGCCCGACCGCTCGCGGATCAGGCTGTCGGCGTCCAGCCAGATCAGCTGGCCTTCGATGTAGTAATCCTCGGCACGCTGCCAGCTGATCCACGGCGCCGGGCGGCGCATGGCGACGATGGGGCCGTTGGTGGTGTCGGCCAGGTCGCGCCAGGCACGGCCCGCGCGGGTTTCCAGGGTGGCGGCCACGCCGGCCAGGTTGTCCAGCGCCTGCTGCCGGGTGGTCAGACCGGCGCGCGCGGCCAGCACCCAGCCCCAGAACTGCGTCTGGCCCTCATATACCCACAGGCCGCTGTCGCGCATGGGCACGTTGAAGTTGGGCGTCCACAGGTCCGCCGGGCGGCGGTATTTGCCGTTCCAGGAATGGGTGTATTCGTGCGACAGCAGCTCATGTCCCGCCGACTTGTTCCAGTCGGTGAAATAGGTGGGCGTGGTGCCGTTCTCACTGGAACGGTGATGCTCCAGGCCGATGTGGCCCAGCTTGTCGCTGAGCGCCAGCAGCATCTCGTAATGGTCGTAATGGCGGGCGCCGAACAGCTTGTCCGCCTGGACCACCAGGTTGCGGTGGAAGGCGATCTGGTCGGGCGTCGCCTCCAGTAACTCAGGCCGGTCGGCGACGATGTTCAGGTGCATGGGCGAGCGCCCGCCCGGGTCCAGATCCAGCCGGCGATAGTACCGCCCGGCGAACATGGGGCTGTCCACCAAGGTTTCGAAGGGCACGGTTTTGAAGGTGGTGACGCCGTCCTTGCCCGCCTCCTTGGCCACGTCCAGCGCCGTGCCAAAGCCCCAGCCCTCCGGCAGCTTCACGCTGGCCTCCACCGGGATGCGGCGGGTGAAGTAGCCAGCGGGATAGAGGGCCACCGCGTTCCACTGCACGTTCGTCATGTCGGGCGTTATGACGATGCGCCCCTGGTTGTCGGCGGTGGGGGAAACGAACTGGAATTCCATCTCCAGCGCCGTGGCACCCTTGGGCACGTCGACATGGAAGCCGTAGACCTCCACCGGGTCACGTTCCCATTCCACCCGCTGGCCATCGGCGGCCCCGCCCTTGGCATGGATGATCAGGCCGGCCAGCTTGTCGATGGCCCCGGTGGGGGAGTGATTGCCGGGCAGCCACTTCGGGTACAGTAGGGTCATGGGGCCGGGGCCCTTCACCGGCACCGATTCCTTCACCCAGAAAATGCGACGCTCGGTATCGGTGGCGTCGACCTGCAGCCGGATGGTGCCGGGATAGGCCACGTCCTGCGGCTCGGGTATGGGGGCCGCGGCGGGATAGGGCTGCGGCAGAACCTCATCAGCCCGGACCGGCACGGCCGACAGCGGGCTCATCAGGGCGGTACCGGCCGCCAGCAGGGCGGCCAGGGACAGGACGGAAGACTTCACGGACATCAAACCCCATCTTGTTGGCCCGCCCCGCGCAGGCATGTTGGCATGGGCCAAATCTTAGCTTAGCCCTTCAATTCATATGTAAAAATCTTGCATTGTTTCTTTAATAATTTGAACGGCGAAATTTTTGATACGCCCCGCCTCCGTGCCGGCGGCATCAGTCCAGCAGGCCGTCCAGGCTGGTTTCCACGTCGGCGTAACCTTTGCTGGCAAGGACGATGGGCCGCTCATCCCGCAAGCGGTCCTTATAGGTCGACTCGATGCGATCATCCGACCAGCCCCGGCGCCGATATTCCGCGTGAAAGCGCGCCCGGCGGCCCGCCTCGTCCGTGGCGACGTACAGGCGGCGCGTGGCCAGGGCCCGCCAGGCGGGCTGCGTCAGCGCGGGCACGCCCTCGACGATCAGGATGTCGTCCGGCCCCAGCACAACCTCCTCACGGCCGGGGTGGCTGGTCTGGGCCAGCACGTCATAGCGCGGCGGGGTGATGGCCGTGCCCCGGTCCACCACGGCGGCCAGCGCCTGGCCCGCCGCCTCCAGATCATAGCGGCCCAGGACGCCCACGCCCCGCCGGTCGTGGGATTTCAGCCAGCTATCCAGGCCCAGCACCACCGCCCGATGGCCCTGCTGCCCCAGGCGCAGCGACAGGCACTGCGCCAGCAGGCTCTTGCCCGCACGGGCCAGCCCACCGACCAGCACTACATCGCCCGGCCCAATGCCGGCGGCCAAGCCGTCGAGATGCGCCGACAGGCCAGGCCAGACGTCCAGGATGAAGCGCACGGCATCGGCCAGATCATCGACCACGACGTGCGGTTGGGCCGGGCTTTTGCCGTCGCGCCCGCCATGGCCGTCGCGCACCAGGATGCCGCCCATGCCGCAGGTTCGCGCCAGGCCCATGTCGCTGGAGCTGTCCCCGACCATCCACGACCGCGCGATGTCGATGTTCAGGTCGGCCGCCGCCGCGTGGACCATGCCCGGCTTGGGCTTGCGGCAATCGCAGCGGACCAGCAGCGACGGCACCCCGCCGGGCAGGGCGGGGTCGGGATGGTGCGGGCAGAAATAGATCCGGTCGACGTACGCCCGCTCGGCACCCAAGCCCGCTTCCAGGCGGGCATGGATGGCGTCCAGCGTTTCCAGGGTGCACAGACCCCGAGCCACCGCCGCCTGGTTGGTCACCACCGGCGTGCGGAAGCCAGCCCGGTTCAGCCGCGCCAGCGCGGGCGCGGCACTGGGGATCAGTTCCAGCGCCGCCACACCGTTGACGCTGCCCTTCTCCACGTTCAGCACGCCGTCGCGGTCCAGGAACACGGCGGGCTGGGGTGAACGCAGCGACAGGCGGTCGGGCAGGCCGGCGGCCACGTCGGCCCGCGCCTGATCCAGATCGTCCGCCGAGACGACGCGGCGGACATATTCCGGGCTGAGATGGCTTTGCACCGGGCGTCCCGCCCGCAACAGTCGATCCACCAGCGGCCGGCCCCACAGGTCGCCAGCGGCCAGCGCCCGCCGCTCCACCACGTAAGGGCCGGGCCATGCCTGGTTATGGAAATCACCCAGGTGCGGCGGGGCATGAACGCCCCGAACCCAGCCTTCCTCCGCCCTGTCGACCAGGTCGGCGTCCGCCATATTGTCGCTGGGCCGTAGCAGCAGGGTGGCGTCCGCACCTTGGCGGCGGTGATGGTCCAGCAGGCGATCCAGGTCCACGTCCAGCAGGACGTCGCCGGGCAGGACCACCATGGTCCCGGCCTCCCCGGCCGCCTCCCCCGCCCTGGGCGCCACCCGCACCGCCAGGCCCCAGCGGACGCCATCGCCGCAGTACTGGGCGACGGCGGCAGAGCCGCTCAGCACCAGCACGTCGCGCAGGGCGGACCGGGCGATCATCGCCAGCTGCCGGCCCAGCAGGGGCGTACCGGCGATGTCGGTCAGGGCGGGAGTGTCGCCGTCGCCCGCAAGAATGACCACCTGGGCCAACTCCGTCCCCCATCTCTCACTCACCATCCGCCACCGGTGGGTTGCCACCATAGGAGGCGGGGGGCCGCCGGCGCAATAACCGCGACCGGCGGAACCGAACAGCCGCCTTGGCACTTCTGCTGGGGTTGTGGGCGGCCCACCCGGATCGCCCGACCCATTCCCGTCATGAGGAGTTGCCATCATGAGGACCCTGACCGGCAAGGCGGCCGCCGCCTCCGCCCTGTGCCTGATGCTGTTCACCCCCGCCGTCGCCACCCAGGCGTCGGCGCAAGACTCCGTGGGCGACAAGGCCAAGTCCATGGGCGAGAAGACCGGCGCCAATTCCGTGCTGGGCGTCACCCCACGCACGGAGGACTTCGTGAAAGAGGTCGCCATCGGCGACATGTTCGAAATCCAGTCCAGCGAGCTGGCACAGGAGAAGGGCGACGCGGCCACCAAGAGCTTCGCCGCCCAGATGATCGAGGCGCACAAGAAGACTTCGGCCGAACTGAAGACCATCGTCACCGGCGGCACCGTGCAGGCCACCATCCCCACCGCCCTGGACAGCGCCCACCAGAAGAAGCTGGACAAGCTGAAGGGCCTGAGCGGCGCCGACTTCGTGAAGCAGTACCGTGAGGACCAGGTCAGCGCCCACAAGGACGCCGACAGCGCCTTCCAGCGCTATGCCAAGGGCGGCGAAAACGCGGCCCTGAAGGACTGGGCCGCCAAGACAGAACCGACCATCGCCTCGCATCTGGAAATGGCCAAGACCCTGGACAAGACGAAGTAAATCCCGGGACCACGGGCAAAAGAGGGGCGGTCGCGATGGGCCGCCCCTTTTTTCACCCCATCGCCGCCACCAGAAGGCTGGCGGTGGCGGGGTTGCAGGCGAAGGGCAGGTCGGCCAGCGTCGCCAGGCGCAGCAGGGCCTTCACGTCCACATCGTGCGGCAGGGTGCCCAGCGGGTCGACGAAGAAGATCATGATGTCGAGCTTACCCTCGACGATCATGGCGCCGATCTGCTGATCGCCGCCCAGCGGGCCGCTGCGCAGGCGGATCATGTCCAGGCCGTCGATGACCTCCGCCACCCGGGTGCCGGTGGAGGAGGTGGCATAGATCTTTCCCGCCCGCAGGAAGTCGGCGTGGGCCAGGGCCCAGTCGACCATCGCCTGCTTCTTGCCGTCATGGGCGATCAGCCCGATGGCCAGGCGGCCGTCCTGTCGCATCGTCCGGACTCCGAAAGTCACGAGGCCGCGGCCTTGCCCTCGGCCTCTTCCCCCTGCGACAGCAGGTCCAGCGCCTCTTGCATCAGGTAGCGCATGGCGGCCTCCGCCCGGGGGGGATCGCCGGCCAGGATGGCCTCGGCCACGGCGTTGTGGTCGGCCACGCTGGCCAGGCGCACGCCCTTATATTGGTTGGTGCGCCGGATGCTGAAACGCAGGGCGGTGTCGATCAGTTCCCGCAGCTGCAGGTAAAAGCGGTTGCCGCTGGCCTTCAGGATGGCGACGTGGAAGTTGATATCCGTGGTCAGGGGGTCATCCTCCCCCCGCTCTGCCGCGTACATGCGGTCGATGGCCACCTTGATGGCGGCCTTCTCCGCCGGTGTCGCCCGGGCGGCCGCCAGCTGGGCCGCAAGCGGTTCCACGGCCAGGCGGATTTCGGTGAATTCCGCCAGCAGGGGCAGGGAGAACTTGCGCTCCAGAATCCAGCGGAGGACGTCAGGGTCCAGCAGGCTCCAGCTTTCCTCGGGCTCCACCCAGGTCCCCTGGCGGGGGCGGGCGCGCAGCAGACCCTTGGCCGTCAGCATCTTCACCGCCTCGCGCAGCACGCTGCGGCTGGCGCCGTAATGCTTGCAGAGGTCGGCCTCGATGGGGAAGGGCTTGTCGGCGCTGTAGGTCCCGGTAACGATCGCGGCCCCCAGATCCTGGACGATGGCGAACGTCAGGTTTTGGCCGCGAAACTTGGCAATCATCCCTTCCCCCACATTATTCCTCACAACTACTTATATCCCTGCCGAGGCCAATTTGAACGCACTATCGACCAAGCCGCGCACGCCAATGGTACCGATATCATATACGAACAGGGTGCCCGCGTTGGGATCGGCCGCGATCTCGGCCGCCGTCATGCCTTCGCGCGCCGTGGTCACGAACAGCAGGGTCAGGTCCGGCCCGCCAAAGGCGACGCAGCTGACGCGGGCCGTGGGCACGGGGATGACGCCGGAAACGCTTCCATCCGGGGCGTAGCGCACCACCTGCGACGCCCCCCACTGCGCGCTCCACAGGTGGCCGGCGGCGTCGATATTGGCGCCGTCGGGGTAGGCCCCCTCTTCCGTCGTCACGAAAACGCGTTCATTCGACGGCGTGCCGGTGGCCGGATCGTAATCGAAGGCGCGAATCCGGCGGGTGGGGCCGTCGGTGTAGTACATGCGCGTGCCGTCCGGGCTCCAGCACAGGCTGTTGGAGATGAGGGCGCCGTGCACCAGGGGCGTGGCCCGGTCCCGCCCGTCCAGGCGGTAGAGCGCGCCGGCCAGCGACCTGGCCGCCCGCGCCGCCTCATCCTCCACCATCGTGCCGGCCCAGAAGCGGCCCTGGCGGTCCACCCGGCCGTCGTTGAAGCGGACGCCGGCGGGCAGGTCCTGCCGCGCCAGCCATTCCACCGCCCCGCTGCGTGGCGTGAAGAGGGCGAAACCGCTTTCGAAGGCCACCACCAGGCGGCCGGCGTCACCCTCGATCAGGCCGAAGGAGCAGACGCGTTCCGGGGCCGCGAAGGTTTCCACCGCGCGGCTGGCCCAGTTGAGCCGGTGCAGACGGCGTTCGTGGATGTCCGTCCACCACAGCGACTGGTCGCGTTCATCCCAGGTGACCCCTTCGCCCAGGGTGTTGCCCAGGGCGAAGGTGGCAACCAGCGGGGCATCGAGCACCGGATGGGCGTTCGGCGGACGGGCGTTCGTCATTTTACCACCAGGTGATGTAGAGGGCGGACAGGACGACCAGCACCACCAGGGCCGCGATGTTGAAGCCGGTGGTGGTGGAATAGTCGATGCCCTTCAGCTTGACCTTGATCTGGCCCGGGATGGCGGCCGGGGCCGCCAGCGACACCAGCACCGCGCCGGCCAGGCACAGCAAGAACACGACGCCCACGCGGTCCATGAAGGGCAGCGCCGGCAGCCAGATCTTGAAGGCCAGCGACAGCACGGCGGAACCGATGGCGGCCGTCAGCGCGCCGGCGGCGCTGGCGCGGGCCCAGAACATGCCCAGCAGGAAGATGACGCAGATGCCGGGCGTGAAGAAGCCGGTGAATTCCTGAATGTACTGGAAGGCTTGGTCGAAGTTGCCCAGCAGGGGCTTCGCCACCACGATGCCGATCAGCACAGCCACCACGCTGACGATGCGGCCCACGGCCACCAGGTGGTGCTGGGACGCGTTCGTCTTGATGTGGGCGTAGAGGTCCAGGGTAAAGATGGTGGCCACGCTGTTGATCTTGGACGCCAGCGACGCGACGATGGCCGCGACCAGGGCCGCGAACACCAGGCCCTTCAGGCCCACGGGCAGCATCTTCATCAGTTCCGGGTAGGCCTGGTCGGGCACCGGCAGGTTGGGGATCAGCATCACGGCGGCCAGGCCCGGCAGCACGATGATGACCGGCATCAGCAGCTTCAGAAAGGCGGCGAACACCACGCCGCGCTGCGCCTCGCGCACCGACTTGGCGGCCAGGGCGCGCTGGATGATGTACTGGTTGAAGCCCCAGTAGGAGACGTTCATGACCCACAGGCCGCCCACCAGGACGGAGATGCCGGGCAGATCCTTGTAGAAGGGGCTGTCCTTGGTCAGGATCAGCTTGAACTTCTCGGGCACGTTGGCCGCCAACTGGTGGAAGCCGGCCACCACGCCCTGGCCGTCCGCGATCTGGTTCAGGGCCAGGTAGCTGATGATCAGCCCGCCCATGACCAGCAGGCCCACCTGAACGATGTCGGTCAGCGCCACCGCCTTCAGCCCGCCGAACAGGGAATAGGCGCAGGCGAACAGGCCCAGCGCGATCAGGGCGTACATCTGGTCCACCCCCGCCACCGCGTGCACGGCGATGGAGCCCAGCCACAGGATGGAGGCCAGGTTGACGAAGACGTAGACACCCAGCCAGAACACGGCCAGCGTCAGGCGCACGCTGGGACCGTACCGCTGCTCCAGGAACTGGGGCATGGTGTAGATCTGGTTTTCCAGGAAGATGGGCAGGAAGTACTTGCCCACGATGATCAGGGTCAGCGCCGCCATCCACTCATAGCAGGAGATGGCGAGGCCGATGGCGTAGCCGGAGCCCGCCATGCCGATGATCTGCTCCGCCGAGATGTTGGCGGCGATGAGGGAGGCGCCGATGGCCCACCAGGGCAGCGACCGGCCGGCCAGGAAATAATCCTTGGCGTTCTTCTCATGGCCGACCTTTTCCCGCGACACCCACTGGGCCAGCAGGAAAATGAACACGGCGTAGAACCCCAGCACCGCGATATCAAGCGTCGCCAAACCCATCGGCGTACCCCCCTTATGTTATTTGGCCTTTCAAGGCCCCCTCAGTCGCCGGAAACGTCCGGCGGACGCGGGCCGCGTCCCACCGCCACCGAGGGTCGGTGGCGGGTCCTCAGTATTAGACTTTACGAAAGCTTCAGCGCGGCGCGCACGGCGGCCACCAGGCCGGCGGCCCGGTCCGCCATCTGGCCCAGATCCACGCCCGGCTTGTACAGGTCGCCGCCGGAGCCGAAGCCGGTGACGCCGGCGTCCACCCAGGGCTGCAGGTTGGCGGCGGTGACACCACCCACGGCGTAGACGGCGACGTCGGCCGGCAGCACGGCCTTCAGCGCCTTCACATGGCCAGGCGCGTGGCTGCTGGCGGGGAACAGCTTCAGGTGGCGGGCGCCGGCACCGATGGCCGCGAAAGCCTCGGTCCCGGTGGAGAAGCCGGGCATGGACACCATGTCCAGCGCCACGGTGCGGGCGATGACGGAGACGTCGATGTTGGGCGAGACGATCAGCTGGCCGCCCACGGCGCGCACCGCGTCCACCTTGTCCGGCGACAGCACCGTGCCCGCACCCACCAGGCAATCGTCGCCGAAGGTCTGCACCAGCCGCTCGATGCTGCGCAGCGGCTCCGGCGAGTTCAGCGGCACCTCGATGGCGCGGATGCCCGCGTCGTGCAGGGTGCGGGCCACGGCCACCACCTCATCGGGCGTCACCCCGCGCAGGATGGCCACCACGGGCATGTGCTTCAACCAGGCTTCGGTCATGACGCGTTCCTTCACAGGGGGGCCCTTCACAGGCGGCCCTTCACAAACGGCGGAAATAGGCCAGCAGGCCGGCGGTGGATTGCTCGGCGCCGTTCAGCGCCAGGGCGGCCACGCCGTGGCTGGCCAATGCCAGGGTATATAGGGCGTTCAGCGCCGGGGCGCCCACCAGGACCACCCGCGTGGGGGCCGGCCTGCCCAGCGCCCGGTGCCGGGCCAAGGTGGCGGCCACGTCGCCGCCGATGACCAGGCCGGACAGGAAGCCCAAGGCGTCCTTAGGACTCAGCAGACCCGCCATCTGCCGGGCGCGGGTTTCGAACAGCAGGTGCAGGACGTCGGCGCCCGCCTCCGCCACCCGGGCCAGGCCCTGGCGGAAGCCGGCGTCCGGCGTGCCGTCCCAGTCGGCCGCCCCGCGCGCCAGGGTGCTGTGCTTGGACAAGAGGGCGTAGATCTCGCCCGACATGGCGGTGGTGAAGCCGGTGATGCGGCCGTCCGACAGGTCCACCCATTTGGAATGGGTGCCGGGCAGGCACAGCAGGTGGTCGCCGGTGGCGAGACCCGGATGGGTGATGAGGGCACCCAGCACCTGGGTTTCCTCCCCGCGCATGACGTCGGGGGCCCCCTGCAGGTTGGTGCCCTTCACGCCCGGCGCGATATAGACGGGGCGGCCGTCGAGGTCGATGCGGTGCAGATACCCCGCGATCTCCGTCGCGCCCGCCGGGGCGGCGGCGTAGGGCACCTCCACCCAGCCGAGAGTGGACCCCACCATGCCGCACAGCAGCAAGGGTAGGCGGCCATGGGCGGCATCCCAGTCGGCCAGCAGGCCGCGCACCGTATCCGGGAAGCCGCCCGCCGGCACGGCGGCGGCCCCGGGACCGGTGCGGCTGTCCAGCACGGCGCCGTCCGCGTCAACCAGCGACAGGCGCAGGTTGCTGGTGCCCCAGTCGCCGGCGATGAAGACGGGTGCCGCCATGTCAGTGCGACTCCCGCGTGACGCGGTCGCCGCTGGCGCCCACCAGGAAATCCAGGTCGCAGCCCTTGTCGGCCTGCATCACATGCTCGACATGCAGGCGGTAGTAGCCGCGCGCCGGGATGGGGGCGGCGGGCTGGGCCGCCAGCTCGGCCCGGCGGCGGGCCAGCTCGGCCTCATCCACCAGCAGGCTCAGGCTGCGGTTGGGTCCATTCAGCTCAATCTCATCGCCGGTGCGCACCAGGGCCAGCGGGCCGCCGGCGGTGGATTCGGGTGCCACGTGCAGCACCACGGTGCCGAAGGCCGTGCCGCTCATGCGGGCGTCGGAGATGCGCACCATGTCCTTGACCCCCTTGGCCAGCAGCTTGGGCGGCAGGGGCATGTTGCCCACTTCCGGCATGCCGGGATACCCCTTCGGGCCACAGCCGCGCAACACCAGCATGGAGGTTTCGTCCACCTCAAGATCCGGATCGTCGATGCGGGCCTTGAAGTCCTCGATGGTGTCGAACACCACGGCGCGGCCGCGATGGGTCAGCAGTTCGGGCGAGGCGGCGTTGGGCTTCATCACCGCGCCATCGGGCGCCAGGTTGCCGCGCAGCACCCAGATGCCCGAGACGGGCTTCACCGGGTTGGCCATGGGGCGGATGACCTCGTCATTGTAGACCTCGCCCTCGGCCACGATGTCGCCGATGGTCATGCCGCCGACGGTGACGGCGTCCAGGTTCAGCTTGTCCTTGATCTTGGTCATCAGGCCCGGCAGCGCGCCGGCGTAGTGGAAATCCTCCATCAGGTACTGGCCCGACGGCTGCAGGTCCACCAGCAGGGGGATGTCGGCGCTCAGGGCGTCGAAGTCCTCCAGCGACAAGTCCACGCCCAGTCGGCCGGCCAAGGCCAGCAGGTGGATCACGGCGTTGGTGGACCCGCCGATGGCGGCGTGCACGCGGATGGCATTCTCGAACGCGGCGCGGGTCAGGATGTGCGACGGCTTCACGTCGTCCTTCACCATGGCGACGATGCGGCGGCCCGTCTCATGCGCCATGGCGCGGCGGCGGGCGTCCATGGCCGGCAGCGTGCCGTTGAAGGGCAGCGACAGGCCCATGGCCTCGATCAGGCAAGCCATGGTGGAGGCGGTGCCCATGGTCATGCAGGTGCCGGGTGAGCGGGACATGCCGGCCTCCGCCCCCATGAAGTCCTTCAGCGTCATCTCGCCGGCGCGCACCGCCTCGCTGAACTTCCACACGTCGGTGCCCGAGCCGATGTCCTTGCCGCGGTACTTGCCGTTCAGCATGGGGCCGGAGGAGATGACCATGGTGGGCAGGTCGACGCTGGCCGCCCCCATGATCTGGCCCGGCGTGGTCTTGTCGCAGCCGCCCAGCAGCACCACGCCGTCGATGGGGTTGCCGCGGATCGATTCCTCGACCTCCATGGCTAGCAAGTTGCGGAACAGCATGGCGGTGGGGCGCATCTGCGTCTCGCCCAGCGACATGGCGGGGAATTCCACCGGCAGGCCGCCGGCCTCCCACACGCCGCGCTTCACATGCTCCGCCACCTCGCGCAGGTGGGAATTGCAGGGGGTCAGTTCCGACCAGGTGTTGCAAATACCGATGACGGGGCGGCCGTCGAACACGTCACCGGGCAGGCCCTGGTTCTTCATCCAGCTGCGGTGGATGAACCCGTCGCGGTCCAGTTTTCCATAGCTGTGCGCGCTGCGTAACGTCCGCTTGCCGTCGTCGGTCATCGTCTACCGTCCACCTCGGGGCCTGGAACGGCCCTTGTCCTTGGGCACTGGGTAGGGTGATGGATGGCCGGCCCCTCCAAGGCGCAGGCCTGGTCGTGGCCTGGGCATGCAAGTCAACCGGTCGCCCGCGGCGGCTGATGGCATGGCGCCAAACCGTGGCCGCCCGCACCCGCCGTTTCCCCACCCAATGTCGTTATGGTAGGAGGTCCCGGCGCGGTTTGCGGTATCGTGACCGTGCCGGCCCGAACCCACGACCCGGCGCCCAGCCTCCGGTTCTTGGTATGATTTATCGGACAAAAATAGCCCCTGTAAAGGGGATTTGGTGGCATGGGGAATTGCGGCCCGGGTGGGACCGTTCTAACTATCCTTCCTGACCCGGCCGTCACGTGGCCCGACGCCCCATGGGCGCCCATGGACCCAACGCGTAAGGAAGGCGCCCCCATGCCAGACAGCAACCAGACCGCCACCGGTCCCATCGACACACCGGAACAGCCGCCGCCCGGTGCCCCGGAAGGCGTCACCCAGCATCTTTATCCCGTCTATGGTGATCTGGCGGGCAAGGCCGTGCTGATCAGCGGCGGGGGATCGGGCATCGGCGCCTATCTCACCTACGCCTTCGCGGCCCAAGGCTGCCGCGTCGCCTTCATCGCCCTGCGTGAGCAGTCGGCCATGACCCTGGTGCAGGCGGTTGAGGCCGCGACCGGCCAGCGCCCCCTGTTCCTGCGCTGCGACCTGCGCGACGTGGAGACGCTGCAGGCCAAGGTGCGCGAGGCGGAGGCGCAGATGGGCGGCTTCGACGTCCTGGTCAACAACGCCGCCCGCGACGACCGCCATGCCACCGCCGACTTCACGGTGGCGGAGTGGGATGACAACCTGGCCGTCAACCTGCGGCCGCAGTTTTTCCTGGCCCAAACGGTGGTGCCGGGCATGAAGCGTGCCGGCGGCGGCGCCATCGTCAACCTGGGGTCCACCGCCCACAACCTGGGCCTGGCGGGATATCCGGCCTATGTCGCCGCCAAGGCCGGCGTCACCGGCCTGACCCGGGCGCTGGCCCGCGAGTTCGGCCCCGACGGCATCCGCGTCAACACTGTTGTGCCCGGCTGGGTCATGACGGAACGGCAGCAGCGCCTGTGGGTGACGCCGGAGGCCCTGGCCGAAACCCTGGCCGCCCAATGCCTGAAGCGCCCCCTGTCGGGCGAGGACATCGCCAGCGCCGTGCTGTTCCTGGCCTCACGCGCCTCATCCATGATGACGGGGCAGTCGTTGGTGGTGGATGGCGGCCGCACCATGGGCTGAGGTCAGATCACCCCTGTCGCCCCGCCCCTGGGTCCCGCCAGCAGGCCAGCCACGCGGATCAGCGCGCCTTTCAGCGACGCCGCATCGGGGGCGGCGCCCAGGGCCAGGCGCACGGCAGCGGGCACCGGGGTGTCGGATGAGAGGAAGGCGTCGCCCGCCACCAGGGTCAGGCCGGTGCGGGCGGCGCGCTGGACGAAGGCGTGGGGCGTCCAGTCGGGCGGCAAATTGAGCCACAGGTGCAGGCTGTCGGGCTGGGCCTGGTAGCTGCCCGGGGGCAGCAGCTCCGCCGCCAGGCGCTGGCGCGTCGCCGCCTCGGCCCGGATGGCGTCGGTCAGGGCGGCGGCGATGCCGTCCAGGATCCAATCCGCCGCCAGGCCGGCCGCCAGGGGCGAGGGCATCTGTGTCTGGGTGCGCAGCACGCCCTCGAACCGTTCCGCCTGGATGGCGTCGGGCGCGGCGACATAGGCGGTGCGCAGGGCCGGCGTCAGGCATTTGGACAGGGTGGCCACGTGCCAGACCTGGGCGGGGGCCAAGGCCGCCAGGGGCGCGCCGGGGGTGGCCGCCAGCGCGCCATAGGCGTCATCCTCCACCACCGTCAGGCCCTGGGCCTGAATCACGGCGGCCAGGGCCTGGCGCCGCCCTTCCGACATCGTCGCGGTCGTCGGGTTATGGTGGGTGGGGGTGCAGTAGAGCAGGCGGGCGCCGCTGCTGCGACAGGCGGCCGCCACCGCATCGGGCACCAGCCCCTCGCCATCGCAGTCCACCGCCACCACCCGCAGGCCTAAGCGCGCCGCGACGGCGGTGAAGCCGGGATAGCTCAGCGTTTCCGCCAACACCACGTCGGCCCGCTGCGCCAGCAGGGACAAGAGCGCGTGCAGCGCCGCCTGCGCCCCCGGCGCCACCAGCACGCGGTCGGCATGGGGACTGGTGTTGGCCGCCAGCCCGGCGGCGATGTAGCGGCGGCGCAGCCAGGCGGCCCCGGCCGTGCGCTCCGTCGCGCCGCCGCCCGCGGCGCGATAGCCCAGACGGCGCCCCAGATCCGGCGCCCGCACCAGCCGTTCCAGCCCCTGCGCCAAGTGGGTGCGCAGCAAGGCCAGCGGCTGCGGCGGCACGTTCATGGACATGTCGATGTCGCCCTGGGCCAGGGGCGCCATGTCCGCCGCCGCGCGGTCGGAGATGAAGGTGCCCCGCCCCACCACGCCCGACAGCAGGCCACGGTGCCGCGCCTCGGCATAGGCGCGGGTGACGGTGGTGAGATCGATGCCCAGCGCCTCCGCCAGCGCCCGCTGGGTGGGCAGGCGTTCCCCCGGCACCAGGCGCCCGGCGCCGATGTCGGCCGCCATGGCATCGGCGATGGCCAGATAGAGCGGCCCGCCCCGATCGCTCAGCCGGGGCTTCCACACGTCGTCGTCGGCCATCCCATCCCTCCCCTGTCCGAAATTGCATGGATTATGTGTATGCGGACAATCGAAATAGGAAGCCCTGCAATGGCCTTATGCCATGATTTCCATCAAGTAGTGTCGGCTGACACAGCGACGGGACCATCCGCCATGCTACCCATCCCCGGTTGATCCTGAAGGGGAAGGGATAGAATGCGGGGCAGTGAGTTCGCCGACCTGCGCGCGTTCGCCACCATCGTGGCGTACGGCACCTTCGCGCGCGCGGCGGTGCAGTTGAGCGTCTCCCCCTCCGCCCTCAGCCAGACCATCCGGGGTTTGGAGGCGCGGCTGGGCGTGCGCCTGCTGAACCGCACCACGCGCAGCGTTTCCGTCACCGATGCCGGTTCGCGCCTCTACGCCCGCCTGAAGCCGGTGCTGGAGGAACTGGAGGCCGCCGTCGCCGACGTGAACGATCTGCGCGAGCGGCCGGCCGGCACCCTGCGCCTGACCTCCTCCCGCGTCGGGGCGGAGCGGTTCCTGGCGCCCATTCTGGGCCCATTCCACCGCGCCTATCCCGACATCGTGCTGGACACCACGGTGGACGACGTGGTGCGCGACATCGTGGCGGAAGGGTACGACGCGGGCATCCGCCTGGGCGAGATGATCTCCGACGACATGGTGGCCATCAAGCTGGGCGGCAGTTTGCGCCAGGTGGCCGTCGCCACCCCGGAGTACCTGGACCGCCACGGCGTGCCGCAGCATCCGCGCGACCTGCTGGACCACGCCTGCATCAACTGGCGCTGGACGGAAACGGGCCGCATCTACCATTGGGAATTCCAGGAACCGGGGGGCGACTGGTTCTCCGTCGCAGTGAAGGGCCCCATCATCGTCACCGACCGCAGCATGGTGCTGGCCGCCGCCCTGCAGGGCGTGGGCATCGCCCTGTGGCTGGAGGACCGCATCCTGCCCTATGTCAAGGACGGCCGGCTGGTGCCGATCCTGGAGGAATGGTCGGGCGCCTTCCCGGGGTTTTTCCTGTGCTATCCCAAGCAGCGGCACACGCCCCTGCCGCTTCGCGTCTTCACCGATTTCATGCGCGCGACCTACGGCTGATTATATACGTTTCTCTTCATTAATCGTTTCGACTATGGCGCATACCGCACAGAGCGGCCGCCCCCCATCTTCAGCGCATCCCCCGGCCCCTAGTCCCGTTTTAGGGCCCCGTTTTCCGGGCCGGCTTTCAGGAAGGATGTGCATCATGGTCAACGACACCCAGCAGGTCTGGTTCATCACCGGCGTTTCGCGCGGCTTCGGCAGGGAGTTGGCGCGCACCCTGCTGGATCAGGGCCAGGTGGTCATCGGCACCACCCGCGACGGCCAGAGCGACCTGCCCGCCGACGGCCGGCTGCACATCCTGCCGCTGGACGTCACGGACGCAGCCCAGGTCAAGGAGACGGTGGCCAAGGCCCATGCCCTGCACGGCCGCCTGGACGTGGTGGTCAACAACGCCGGCTATGGTCTGCTGGGCGCGGTTGAGGATGCCGACACCACCGCCACCCGCCAGATGTTCGAGGTCAACTTCTTCGGCGCGCTGGCGGTGATGCAGGCGGCCCTGCCGCTGATGCGGGCGCGGCGGTCCGGTCACATCGTCAACATCACCTCCATCGCCGGGCTGGCCCCGGGCGTGGGGTCCGGCCTGTACGCCGCGTCCAAGTTCGCGCTGGAGGGCGTGTCGCTCAGCCTGGCGCAGGAGGTGGCGCCCTTGGGCATCGGCATCACGCTGGTGGAGCCGGGCGCCTTCCGCACCGACTTCCTGACCGATCATTCCCTGCGGCTGACCGGCGCCCCCATCGCGGACTATGCCGCGACGGCCGGGGCGGCGGTGGCCCGCCTGCAGGCGCTGAACGGCAGGCAGCCGGGGGACCCGGTGCTGGCCGCCCGCGCCATCGTGGCCGCCGTGCGCTCACCCAACCCGCCCCTGCACCTGGTGCTGGGTACCGACGCCTGGAACCGGGTGCAGGCCCGGCAGGAGGCGTTCACCGCCAACCTGGCCGACTGGCGGACGGTGACCCTGGGCACCGACTTCCCGGCCTGATGTCACAGCGTTTCCAGGCGGCGGCGCGTGTCCGCCGCCTGGGCCCGCAAGGCCGCGCGGTCGGCGGGGTCCATGCGCGCCAGCTGACGGTAGGGCAAGGCCAGCCGGAGGTTGGCGGACAGCGCCGCCGCATGGCGATCCAGGAAGTCCCAGTAGAGCGCGTTGAAGGGACAGGCGCGCGGCCCCACCCTGGCCTTGCGGTCGTAGCGGCATCCCCGGCAATAGTCGCCCATGCGGTCGATGTAGGCCGCCCCCGAGACGTAAGGTTTGGTGGCCATCAGCCCGCCGTCGGCGAACTGGCTCATGCCCAGGGTATTGGGCAACTCCACCCATTCAAAGGCGTCGATATAGACGCCCAGGTACCAGCGATGCACCGCCGCAGGGGCCAATCCCGCCAGCAAGGCGAAGTTGCCGATGACCATCAGGCGCTGGATATGATGGGCGTAGGCGTGGCGCAGCGACTGCCCCACCGCGTGGGCCAGGCAGCGCATCCCCACCTGGCCGGTCCAGAACCAGGACGGCAGGGGCAGGTCGTGGCCCAGGGCGTTGCGATCGTCATATCCCGGCATGTGGGCCCAGTAGACGCCGCGCACATATTCGCGCCAGCCCAGGATCTGGCGGATGAACCCCTCGACCGCCGGCAACGGCGCCGCCCCGCGCCGCCATTCCTCCTCCGCCCGCGCCACCACCTCGGCCGGCGACAGCATCTTGGTGTTGAGGGCGAAGGACAGCAGGGAATGGAACAGGCGCCAGCCCCGCGTGCTCATGGCGTCCTGATAGTCACCGAAGTGCCGCAGGCCCTGCGCCAGGAAGGCGTCCAACTGCGCCAGCGCCTCGGCCCGGTTCAAGGGCCAGGGCAGCCGATCCGCCATGGGATCGCCGAAGCTGCCGACCCCGGCGGCGGTGATGGCCCGCCACAGGGCACCATGGTCGTGCCGCGGCCGGCTGTCGTCGGGCTCGGCCGGCAGGCCCGGCCAGGGCTTGCGGTTGTCGTGGTCGAAATTCCACTGACCGCCCACCGGACCGCCGTCGGGTTCCAGCAGCACCCCATGGACCCGGCGCATGTGGCGGTAGAAATGCTCCATCAGCCAGCGCCGCCGTCCCTGGAACAGGCCGGCGGCGGTGTCGCGGGCGCTGAGGAAATGGTCGGTGTCCACCATGCGGGCCGGTGACCCCAGGGCCTGGGTGTAGTCCGCCAACTGGCGATCCAGCCGCCATTCGTCCGGCGCCTGGTACTCGAAGGCCGTGGCGCCGTGCCGGTCCCGCAGCAGATCAAGGTTGGCGGGCAGCGCCTGGCGGTTGGCGGGATCGTCGATGGCCACGTAATCCACCCGATGCCCGGCCGCCCGCAGGTGCCGGGCGAAGTCGCGCATGGCGGCGAAGATGGCCAGGATCTTCTGGGCGTGGTGCAGGACGTAGTCCGTCTCCTGCCGCACCTCCATCAGGGTGTAGACCACGGCCCCGTCCACCTGGTCGAACCACCGGTGGCGGGGGTTGAGCTGATCCCCAAGGATCAGGCGCAGCACCGTCATGGGCGCCCCCGCGCCGCGCGCCGGCACCGGTCGGAACAGTACTTGACCTCATCCCACACCCGCAGCCACTTGCGCCGCCAGGCGAAGGGGCGGCCGCACTGGGCACAGATCTTGGTTGGCAGGTCGGATTTCCGCCGCATGCGCATGGCGTTGCTTCCCGGGATCACAGATCGAGGCTGAGCTGGCCGCGTGCGACGGGACGGGGCCGGGACCGCGGGGTCACCGGCTTGCGCGAGCCATGGCGGTCGACCAGCGCCGGCACCACGGCCTTGACCGCCGGCTGGGCCCGCAGGCCATGCACGCGGGCCTTGGCCGCCCGTGTCGCCGTTTCCAGGTCCACGACGGGCCAAGGGATGTCGCGTCCCACCCGCACGCCGCAGCGGTCCTGCACCTCCGGCGGCATGCGCCACGGCTCGAACAGCCAGCTGTCCGGCACCCGCCGCAGGGCGGGCAGCCAGCGGCGGACAAAGCGGCCCTGGGGGTCATGGTCGCGGGCCTGCTTCAGGGGGTTATAGACACGGGTGGTGTTCATGCCCGTGGTGCCCGATTGCATCTGCATCTGGCTCCAGTGGATACCGGGTTCGTAGTCCAGGAACTGGCGGGCCAGCCACAGGCCCACGGGCCGCCAGTGCAGCCACAGGGGATAGGCCGCGACCGAGACCAGCATGGCCCGCATGCGAAAGTTGATCCAGCCGGTCTCACGCAGCATGGCGACGCAGGCGTCCACCAGCGGCCAGCCGGTACGTCCGGCCACCAGCGCCTGGAAATGGGCCTCGTTCCATTCCCCTTCGCGCAGACCATCGTAGCCGGGATGCAGGTTACGCCATTCCAGCGCGGGTTCGCTTTCCAGCTTCTGGATGAAATGGCAGTGCCAGTGCAGGCGGCTCAGGAAGGCCGTCAGGCCCTGGCGACGGGGATCCGGTCCATCCGGCAGGTCCGCCAGCCGGCGGCGTGTCGCCTGCACGACCTCACGCAGGCCGACCGCCCCTTGGGCCAGATAAGGCGACAGGCGGGAACAGGCCGTGGGCGCGGAAAGGGGGGAGGACAGGCCGCCGCGATAGCGTCCGCTGCGATCATCCAGGAAGCTGTCCAGGACCGCCAGCCCCTGGCGCCGCCCGCCTGCCTGGCGCAAGGGCGGGTCGGCGGCATCCAGGCCCAGGTCCGCCGGACGCGGCGGCGGTGCGTCCGGCCACGGGATCGGGGAGAAGGCCATCGCCGGCACCGGCAGGCGGGGTGCGGCCATGCGGGTCTCCCATGCCGCCTGCCAGGCGTCGCGGCTGTCCAGACGGCGGACGACGCCGAACTGCGGCGTCTCATGCCACGGCACACCGTGGTCGCGACACCACCGGGCCACCGCCCGGTCCCGCCGGTAGGTCAGGTCGTTACCTGTCTCCTCATGGGAATGAAGCGCGGTGAAGGGGGCCTGGCGGTACAGGCGCTCCAGCACCTCCACCACTTCGCCCGTCACGACATGCAGGAGGCCGCCCCGCCGACGAAGCTCCGCCGCAAGGTCGCTCAGGCATTCGAGGATGAACTGGTAATGCTGGTTGGCGGCATCGGGCTGGCGCCAGAAGCTGGGCTCGATCACGTGAAGGCACAGCACGGGGCCCTGCCCCGCCGCCCGATGCAGGGCGGCGTGATCGTCCAGGCGCAGGTCGCGCTTGAACCAGACGACGCTGTAGGTCATGGCCCCCTCCCCCTCAATCACCACCGGCGCGGCGCCGGTCATGACTTGTACGGGGAGGAACCGGCCGCCGGATCACCGGCGGCAGGATGGTCCGCTTACTGGGCCAGCACGCGGGCCGCTTCCCGGGTCTTGTCCACCATGGTTTCAACCTGCCGGATGGCGCGGCCGATGTCGGTTATGTTTTCGGTCACGGTGTCCACCGCGCCGGCCGTCTGCTGCATGTTCTGCGACATTTCCAGCGTGACCGCACCTTGCTGCTCCACCGCCGCGACGGCCGAGGTGACGTGGTCCCGCATGGCATCGATGGACCGGCGGATGCCCTCCAGGGCGCCGACCACCTCGCCGGCCACGGACTGCATGCCGGTGATCTCGTCCGAAATCCCCTGCGTGGCGCTTGCCGCCTGGTTGGCCAGGTTCTTCACTTCCGTGGCGACGACGGCGAAGCCCTTGCCGGCCTCCCCCGCCCGCGCCGCCTCGATGGTCGCGTTCAAGGCCAGCAGGTTGATCTGGCCGGCGATCCCGCGGATGACGTCCACCACCCGCTCCATGGACTGGGCGACGGCGTTGAGGCGCTGCGTCGCCGACCCGGCGGTTTCCGCCTCGGCCGCGACACTGTCCACCGCCTGACGGGACTGGACCATGTTGGCCGCCAGCTCGCGGGTGGACGCGGCCAGCTCTTCCGCGCCGGCGGCAATGCCCTGGACCGCGCCGGCCGTCTGGTTCGCCGCCGCGGCCACGCCCTCGGACCGGCCCACCGACTGTTCGACGGCGGTATCGATCTCCTTGAAGTTGCTGTCGATCAGCTGCTTCAGGTTTGCCAGCATGCGCACCTGGCGGGTGATGTCGGTGGCATACTTCACCACCTTGTACGGACGGCCGTCGGGATCGAGGATGGGGTTGTACGAGGCCTCGATCCAGACCTCGCGGCCGCCCTTGCCCACGCGCTTGAATTGGCCCGCCTGGAACTCACCCCGGCGCAGGGTCTCCCAAAACTGGCGGTACTCTGGCGCGTCCTTTTGGCCCGGTTCCACAAAAACGCTGTGGTGCCGGCCCTCGACCTCCGCCGCCGTGTAGCCCATGGTGTTCAGGAAATTGTCGTTGGCGCGCAGGATGGTGCCGTCCAGGCTGAATTCGATGACCGCCTGCGACTTGTTGATGGCCGTGACCTGGCCCAGCAGATCGGCGTGTTCCCGCTTCGCCGCCGTCACATCGGTCGCGTACTTCACCACCTTGTATGGCCGGCCGGCGCGGTCGAGGATGGGATTGTATGAGGCCTCGATCCAGACTTCGCGGCCGCCCTTTCCTAAACGCTTGAACTGCGCGGCCCGGAATTCCCCCCGGCGCAGGCTGTCCCAGAACTGGCGGTATTCCAGGCTGTCCCGATACCCTGGCGCCACGAACAGGCTGTGATGCCGTCCCTTCACCTCGGCCAGGGTGTAACCCATGGCCTTCAGGAAGTTGTCGTTGGCGGTGAGGATGGTGCCGTCCAAGTCGAACTCGATAATGGCCTGGGATTTGCCAAGGGCGGCCAGCGTCGCCTTCATGTCCCGGATATGCCGCGCCAGAAAAGACCGAAACATTAACCACTCCGCGAAGTAAGGGTTCGCCCTTTTTAAGATGGTTAAAGGGCTCGCCCCGTAAAAGGACAGCGCACCGCTTGAAGACAAGCAGTGCATCTGACGGTTCTGGCAGGGGCGTTTGTTGCGGTGTGAATGTAGTGTTAATGTTATCGGTTGTCTAGACGGATTCTAAAGTTCGCACACATGGACATTACTTTCCTTGGTTAATATTTGATGGCATCCACCAGGGGACGGATACCTGCCGATCGCCGCAGGGCTTCCCCTCCTCTGCCAAATCCCTCATGATGGCAGGGACTTAACGACCAGCGCCATCATCCAGGGCAGGGGATGGGGTGCGCGGTCGCCCTATCCTTCTGCCACCCTGAAACGATAACCAGAGGTTGCTTTCTCCATGGCCATGTCCTGGTTCCGCCGTACCATGTTCATCGTGTCCACGTTGACTTTGACGACGGTGGGAACAGGCCGCAGCCAAACCGCTCAGCAAGTGGATACGCAGCAGGCCTCGCCGCGGATCACCCAGCAGCTGGAAAAGCCCGCCGACCCCGAACCGCCGCTGACCACCGCCTATCGCCCGTTCGAGGCGTTCGCGCCCCTGACCCTGCCGCAGGCGGTGAACCAGTACCGGTCGGGCAGCGGCCTGCCGGGCCCGGCCTATTGGCAGAACCGGGCGGATTATGAGCTGCACGCCCGCCTGGATCTGGCTAACCCCGACGCCCCGGCGCTGAGCGGCAGCAGCGTCATCCGCTACACCAACAACAGCCCGGACGCGCTGGACCGGCTGTGGCTGCAGCTGGACCAGAACATCTATCGCAAGGACGCGCGCGCGGCCGTGGCCGGCGGCGGCCGGCCCAGCCGGGGCAACACCGACGGCATGACCATCAAGGCGGTCGCGGTCGATATGGGCGACGGCAAGACCGTGGCCCTGCCCTTCCATATCGACGATACCCGCCTGTGGATAGACCTGCCCAAGCCGCTGGCGGCCAAGGGCGGCAAGCTGGCGCTGCACATCGACTACGCCTACACCATCCCCGGCACCTGGGGCGGACGCACCGCCCACACGCCGACGCAGAACGGCGAGATCTATGAGATCGCCCAATGGTATCCGCGCATGGCGGTTTACGACGACCTGCGCGGCTGGGACACCCTGCCCTATCTGGGGTCGGAATTTTATCTGGAGTATGGCGACTTCGATTACACCGTCACCGTGCCGGCCAGCATGCTGGTGGCGGGTTCGGGCGAGCTGGTGAACGGGGCGGAGGTGCTGACGCCCACCCAGGTGAAGCGCCTGGACCAGGCCCGTGCCAGCGACGCCACGGTCATGATCCGCACACCGGACGAGGTGACGGACCCCCATAGCCGCCCGCGCACCGGTGGCGAGATGACCTGGCATTTCCGCATGCGGAACACCCGCGACGTGGTGTTCGCCGCCTCCGCCGCCTTCGTCTGGGACGCCGCGCGCGTGAACCTGCCGGAGGGCAAGCACACGCTGGCCATGTCGGTTTACCCGGTGGAGGGCGTGGGGCCGGACAAGTGGAACCGGTCGACGGAGTACCTGAAGGCTTCCATCGAGCATTTCTCCAGCCAGTGGTTCCCCTATCCCTGGCCCGTCGCCGTGAACCTGGGCGGCCACGGCGCCGGGATGGAATATCCCGGGGTCGTGTTCGACGGGTACAAGGACCAGGGCAAGAACCTGTACTGGATCACGGCGCATGAGATCGGCCACACATGGTTCCCCATGATCGTGGGATCGAACGAGCGGCGCGACGCCTGGATGGACGAGGGGTCGAACACCTTCATCGACATCTATGCCCAGGACGCCTTCAACCACGGTGAATACGCCCCCAAGCGCGATGGGGAATACGCGCCCGGCGGCGGCAACCCGGTGGACGAGATCCTGCCCCTGCTGGCCGACGCCGCCGCCCCCAACATCGTCAACGCCCCCGACGGCATGTCGGAGAAGTACCGCCACCCCGTCAGCTATTTCAAACCGGCGCTGGGCCTGGTGCTGCTGCGCGAACAGATCCTGGGGCCGGAGCGGTTCGACGCCGCCCTGCGCCGCTATATCCGCGCCTGGGCCTACAAGCACCCCTCGCCGTCCGACTTCTTCCGCGCCATGGAATCCGGGGCGGGCGAGGACCTGACCTGGTTCTGGCGCGGCTGGTACTTCAACAACTGGGTGGTGGACTTTGCCGTGCGCAAGGTCGCCTATGCCGAGGGCGGCCCGGACAAGGGCGCCCTGGTCACCCTGGCGGCCCTGGACCGCCTGGTCCTGCCGGCGACCCTGCAGGTGGACTACGCCGACGGCAGCCAGCGCAGCCTCCGCATTCCGGTCGAGACCTGGCGCGGCCGGGCCGAGACCACCGTGCGCCTCGACGGCGGGCCCGCCATCACCCGCGTCACCATCGACCCCACCCACGCCCTACCCGACACCAACCGGGCCAACGACGTGTGGGAGATGAAGTAAGCGTAACAGCCGGCGGCCCCTTACAGCTCAGTGATGCCCGGCCCCTTCGTGGTGATGGGCATGCGGAGTGATGGTGGGCGCCTTGCCCGGTTCCACCATCTCCACCAGTTCCATCATGCCGTTGTCCTCGTGGCTGGTGTTGTGGCAGTGCATGACGATGGCGCCGGTGTAGTCCAGCGCCTGGCTGAGGAACTGCACCACCTCGCCGTAATTGAAGCCGGTGTTGGCGTCCACGTTGGTCAACCCGCCCGGGAAGGTGCAGTTCGTCCCCCCCACCGCCGCGGCGCAATTGATCAGCACCGTGTCGCGCCAGATGGGGAAGGCATAGTCGACCGTCCCCCGCTTCACCACCTGGAAAGGGTTGGTGTGGATGTGGAACATGTGGGTGTCGGCGGCGCTCATCACCCCCCACAGGTTTGTCTGGCCCAGGGTCAGGATGCGCTGCGGCCCGCCCTCGGCATTGAAGGGGCGGCCGTTGACCACCGAGGCGCCACCCGCCGATTCCGCGTAGGTGCCGCTGGTGAAGCCGAACACCACCCCCTGGGTGGGGGAAGCCGGCCGATCGGCCGCGTCCACCAGGGTGGCGGGGGCGTACAGCCGGTTCAGCTGGGACTGGGTGGGCAAGGCGGTCGCCGTGGGTCCGGATGCCGCCGCCACCACGTTCACCGTCATCACCAGCTGGGCGTCGGGGACCACACCAGGCTTGCACAGATCGCCGATGCCGGGCTGGCGCGCCAGGGGATCCTGCGAGGATTGCTGCCGCTTCACCACCGTGCCGGGGGCGGGCTGGACCAACAGGTACCGGCCGGGCTTGGCCGGCGCCTTGACCATCATGTCCAGGCGCTGGCCGGGCGCCAGGAACAGCAGCTCATTGTTGACCACCCCCTTGCCGTCCAGCTTGGCCACCGGTGCCGTAAGGCGCAGCGGCAGGTCCTCTTCCCCTGGTGACAGGGGGCGTTGCACCGGCACGCCGTCGGCTGCCAGGACATAGGCGGCGGGCGCCGTCGCCGCGTCCACGCCGGTTTGGGGTACCAGGCACATGGGCACCACCGTGCCCACCGTGGTGTTCACCACCCGCCACAGCTGCACCTCATCCGTCGTCATGGTGACGGTGGGATTCAGTTGGCCATTGACGGACAGTTTCTGGTTGACGTTCTGCACCGGCTCGGGCGCCGGCTGGCCGTCGACATAGGTGCAGCGGGCGAAGGAATAGACGCTCTTGCACGTCACCCGCTGCGGGCTGGTCAGGTTGGGCGCGGACTCAATACTTTGCAGCAGCATCACCTTTTCGGCCGCCCCCCGCACCGCGGGCAAGCTGTCGATGCCGTTCTTCTCATCCTGGATGATCAGCGCGCCGCTCATGCCGCTGGCCAGCTGCAGAGCCACCGCCCCGTGCTTGTGCGGGTGGTACCAATAGGTGCCGGCCGGATGCTGCTCCGGAATCTTGATGCGGTAGTGGTAGTCGCCCTTCTGGCACAGGCTGGCGTCGCCGTTCGCGTCCCGCACGCACATGGCCATGACATCGGCCGGCGTGTCGGCCGGATAGATGGCCAGCAGGACATTGTCGCCATCCTTCTGCGGGCTGACGTGCAGGCCGTGGGTGTGCAGGTTCAGCACGTCGAAGCCATGGGGCACGGCGTTGAACATGGTGCCGTCGCCATCGTCCGCGTCGAACGGCAGGCCGTTGGTGAACAGGATGTCCAGCGTGTCGCCGGGATGGGCGCGGATGGTGGGGCCGGCCAGTAGCTCACCCGTCGGCAGGGCGGCGCCCATGACCTGCTTGCGCGCGGTCACCGCCGCCTTCACCTCCGCCCCCTTGCGATCGCCGAAGCTGACGAAGGCGTTGGCCTGCACCTTCAGCGGCGCGCCGTCACCGTTGGGCAGGGTGAAGATCTGCGGGAAGGCCATCAGCTGCGACACGCCGGCCACCACCGGCACCGGTGCCGGCTGGACCAGTTCCCCCGCCGGCGCGGGGCTGGCGGCCAGTGCCGTAAGGGCCAGGACCCCCAAAACCAGTGCCGGCCGGCACGGCTTCGCGATAATGGACATGCACGTTCCCCCGTCAGCGTATCCCTTTGGGATAAACTGCCCGATAGACGCGCATAGATCCAGATGACACTACTTATGCAGGCATTTTATCGGCGACACCGGCCAACTGCAGCGTTCGGTCGTCAGGCTGGCCGTCGAAATACTTGTCCAGCGCATCCTGGAACAGGCTGTCGCAGTCGCCGGCCGCGAGGTGGAACAGGGTCATGCTGGAGCGGAACTTCAGCGCGTCCACCGGACCGAACACCGCCCGGGCGTCATGGCCGGGCAGCTCGTTGACCAGGCCGATCAGCTGGCGCAGGCGCCCGCCCAGGATGGTATGCTCCAGGTAAGCCCGCGCCTCGTCCAGCGAGGCCAGGGCGTAGTGTTGCGACGTCGCACTTTGGCCCAGCCCGGCGATCTGGGGAAAGAAGTACCACATCCAATGGCTGCGCTTGTGCCCGGTGGTCAGCTCCTGGATCACCGTGTCCAGCTGCGGGTTCTGGGCATCGACGAAGCGTTGCAGGTCCCAATGCGGGCTGGCGGTGGATGAGTCGACAGGGTGGTCCATGGCTCCCTTCCCTTGTTCCCACGACGGGCGGCGCACAGCATACGCCGCCAGCCAAAAGAAAACCGGCGCCCCTGACGCCCCCGGGGAGGGGATCAGGGACGCCGGCTTCCAACCGCCAACGAGGGACTTTTGTTCAGGGAGCGCAGGTATCAGGCGGCCTGGGCCACGAACAGGTCACCGATCTGGGTGTTGGCGGCGGTCAGCGCGCCGGCCTTGGCGTCGGGGCCCATGGCGACACCCTCGGCGCGAACGATGGTGACGTCGGTCATGCCCAGGAAACCCAGGAAGGCCTTCAGATAGGCTTCCTGATGGTCCAGCGCCGCCTCATACGGGGTGCCGGCGTATTTGCCGCCGCGGGAGGAGACGACGATGACCTTGCGGCCGCCGGCCAGGCCCTGGGGACCGGCCTCGGTATAGCGGAAGGTGCGGCCGGCCTGGGCCAGGCGGTCCAGGTAGGACTTCAGCTGGCTGGGGATGGAGAAGTTGTACATGGGCGCGCCGATGACCACGACATCGGCCGACAGCAGCTCGTCCACCAAGGTATCGACCAGCGCGCGCTCGGCCTGCTGCGCGGGGGTCAGGTTCTGGTCGGCGCCGAACTTGGCGACCGCCAGCAGTTCGGCATCCAGGTGGGCGGGGGCCACGGCGGCGACATCACGGTACACCACCTCGCCCGAGGGGTTGGCCTGCTGCCACGCCTGGACCACGGCGGCGGTCAGCTGGCGGGAGACGGAGGCCTGGGCCAAGGGGCTGGAGTCGATGTGCAGGAGCTTCATGATCCATACTCTCATTTCTGGGATGGGCGCCGGTGAGGACCGGCCGCCGAAGACCCCTTGAGATTGCCACTGGAACGCTCTTGCCATCAGGGGCCAGATTTCACACTCTATGTTCCATGATTGGAACAATGGCCGCCGCCGGCAACCGGGCGGCGATCGGGGCCCCACCATGCGCGACCTGAACGATCTCTACTACTTCGCCCAGGTGGTGGAGCATGGCGGCTTCGCCGCGGCGGAACGGGCGCTGGGCGTGCCCAAGTCCACCCTCAGCCGCCGCGTCTCGATGCTGGAGGACCAGCTGGGCGTGCGGCTGCTGCAGCGTTCCACCCGTCGTTTCGCCGTCACCGACGTGGGCCGCACCTACCACGCCCACTGCCTGGCCATGATCGCCGAGGCGGAAGCGGCACAGGAGGTGGTGGACCGCACCCGGGCGGAGCCGCAGGGCACCGTGCGCGTCAGCTGCCCCACCGCCCTGGTGCCCACCCGCGTGGGGTCGGTCGTCACCCGCTACATGGCGCAACATCCCCGCGTGACCATCCGGCTGGAAGCCAGCAACCGCCGCGTCGATGTCATCGAGGAAGGCTACGACCTGGCCATCCGCGTGCGCATGCCGCCGCTGGAGGACAGCGACCTGATCGTCAAGGTGCTGGAAAGCCACGGCTCGGCCCTGGTGGCCAGCCCAGACTTCCTGGACCGCCACGGCCGGCCCGCCACACCGGAGGAGCTGTCGGCCCTGCCCGCCGCCGACATGCCGCGCACGGGTGGCGACTACGTCTGGCGCCTGTATGGTCCCGACGGCATCCTGCGCACCGTGCCGCACCAGCCCCGCCTGATCACCGAGGACATGGCCCTGCTGCGCGATGCGGCGCTGAGCGGGATCGCCATCGCCCAGTTGCCCCACTTCATCATCGACAACTATCTGGCTCAGGGCATGCTGGAAGCACTGTTGCCCGGCTGGACCCTCCCGGCGGGCGTGGTGCACGCGGTGTTCCCCTCGCGCCGGGGCCTGGTGCCGGCGGTGCGCGGCTTCATCGACGCCCTGGCGGCGGAATTCGCCGAGCGGCCCACGACCCCCTGCCCCGCCAACCCCGCCTGGATCGGCGGCGGGCCCGACCTGGGGCTGTAGCGGCACAGCAGCGCGGCCGCCCGCCGTGGCAGGAAAACCACCTTGGCCGCACATCTGCAACCATCCCCACCCTTTGCCCTTGACAGCGGGGGCCGCCGCCAGTGCTACTGACGCGCTAAGCATAAGAATTTTGGGGAAGTTTTGGTTTTGGGGGACCCATCCGCCATGCCTGGGTCGTCTACTGTCCGCCACCTTGGTGCGCGGTTGAGCCGTTTCGCGCGCACCGGCCAGGCCCGGCGCGTCCTGCCGCCGCTGCTGACCACCTTCGCCGCCCTGGTCCTGATGCTGTGGCCGGCGCTGCTGAACGGCTTCCCTATCGTCTTCTTCGACACCGGCGGTTACATCGAGGCTGCGGCCGAGCGTGAACTGGTGGAGGGGCGGTCGCTGGCCTACGGCCTGTTCCTGCAGGCGGCTTCGCTGAACTGGCGCACGCTGTGGGGACCGGTGGTGGCGCAGAGCCTGCTGACCCTATGGCTGCTGCGCCTGCTGTCCGCCGGCCTGGCGCCCGGCGACGGACTGCCGGGTGGCAGGGGCAATGGCCCCGGCGCCCTGGGTCTGGTGGCGCTGCTGGCGCTGGGCACCGGCATGGCCTGGTACACGGCCCAGCTGATGCCGGACATCGCCATCCCCCTGGTCGTAGTGACCCTGTGGCTGCTGGCCTTTCGCTGGGATCGGCTGTCCTGGCGGACGCGCCTGGGCGCTGCCGCCGTGGGCCTGGTCAGCCTGCTGTCGCACATGTCGGGGATGGCCCTGGGCGCCGGCCTGGTGGCGGTGCTGGCCCTGATGAAGGCCGTCGGCGTCCTGGGCCGCCCGCGATCCTGGCGGGCCCTGCGCCTGCTGCCGGCGGCGGCCCTGGTGGCGGGCAGCGTGGTCACCCTGCCCTTGCTGAACGGTGCCGTCACCGGCGAGACCAGGCTGACCCCCGGGGGGCCGCTGTTCCTGTTCGGTAGCCTGCTGCAGCAGGGCCAGGTGCGCCGCCTGCTGGACGAACGGTGCGCCGACGACCCCCACGCCTACGCCCTGTGTTCCTATCGCCACCGCCTGCCCACCACGGCGGATGAGTTCCTGTGGGCGGAGGATTCCCCGCTGACGGCCCTGGGCGGCTGGGAAGGCATGGAGCCAGAGGCGGCGCGCATCAACATGGCGGTGATGCGCGCCTATCCCCTGGCCCTGGCCCTGTCGTCGCTGCAGGCGGGAACGGAACAGTTCTTCCGCGTGCAGACGGGCGACGGGCTGGACGAGTTCCACCGCAGCACCCGTGAGGCGATGCACCAGTGGCTGGCTCCCCTGGAGCCCGCCTACCTGAAGGCCGACCAGCAGAGCGAGGGGCCGACCCCCAGCATGGCGGACCTGTCCAACTACCTGACCGTCCCCCTGGCCTATCTGGCGCTGGCCGCCCTGGCGGTCCTGGTCCCCCAAGCGGTAAGGCGTAGCGACGGCCTGGCCCTGGGCGCCCTGCTGTTCCTGTGGGCGGCATTGGCCGGCAACGCCCTGATCTGCGGCGCGCTGTCCAACCCGCACGACCGTTATCAGAACCGGCTGGTGTGGCTGGTACCTGTGTTCGTCCTGGCGCTGAACACCCGCCTGCGCCAGACCGAGGAGGCGACGGATGAGGCGGAGCCGGCGCTGCGGGTGCCCAATGCCATATCCCTGTCGGCGGCCCTGCCGCGCCGTCGCGCGGCGCGGCCTGTCCTGACCAGCCCCCTCATCGACCTGGGTGTGCCGGATGGCCTGGCGGTGGAAATGGCGGGGGGGGACCTGCCCGCAGGAAACACGGCCGAGCGGACGGCCGCACCCCAACCCTGACCTTCTTGGTAAGGCGCAAATTCGCGTTGATTGCGCTACGCTTTTTGGGCGTTTGTGCCAACCAGGCCACCCCTGCCGCGCCCGCCCGCCCCGAGCCCGGCCCGGGCCCCAATCATGGACCCGCGGATGATCCGCTTCTCCCTCCCCATGCGGCTGCTGCTGGCGATCCTGCCGGCCGCCGGCGTCATGCTGGGGGGGATGATCCTGGTCACCCTGCACCTGAGCCAGCGGGTGGTGGAGCGTTTCATCAACGACTACGGCCGCGACACCGCCCAGCGCGAGGCGCTGGCCATCAGCGCCGGCATCCAGGAGGAGATGACCCTGGCAGAGGGCGCCGCCCGCCTGGTCTCCGCCCTGGCCGCCACGCGGGAGCGGGAAGGGGTCGCGCCCACGCTGGCAGACCGGCGGCAAATCACCGAATACCTGCGCCAGGCGGCGGCCTTGCATCCCGAGGCCGTGGGCATTTGGTTCTTCGCCGAGCCCGACGCCCTGGGACCTGACGCCGCGGCGCTGGCCGTGCGGGATCCCCTGGTGGGAATGGCGGGTACCGGCCGCTACGCCCTGTACGCCACCAGCCAGGAAGGTGCCGTGCGCCTGCAGTCCCCGCCAGCGGACTTCGACACCCAGGACTATTATACCGGCGCCCAGCGAAGCCACCGCCTGGCCATCCTGCCGGTCCATATCTTCCCCATACAGGGCGTACCCACCGCCCTGGTTTCCCACGCCTTCCCGGCCATGGTGGGCGACCGCCTCGTCGGCGTGGCCGGCGTGGACCTGGACCAGCGGCAGCGCGCCCACATTTATGAGGGGCACCACCCGTTCGGCGCGCCCATCGCCCTCATCAACACCTCCGGTGTCTGGGGCTATCACCCGGATCCGGCCCGGCTGGGCACCGCCGCCACCTTCGGCGACGGACCCGACTATCAGTTCACGCCAGGGGAACGGGTGTTCGTCAATCAGGCCCAGCCCTACAGCCTGGAACGCCGCCTGCCCGACGGGTCCCGGCTGCGCCGCTTCACCTGGCCGGTGGACTTGTTCCCGGGCGAGGGTCGGCGCCTGCTGGTCATGGACGTGCCCCTGGACCGGCTGGCGCGGCCCTTCGCCGGCATCCGCACCGCCATCCTGATGGCCGGGCTGCTGTGCGCCCTGTTGCTGAGCGGCCTGATGGTCCTGGCCGTCCGCCTGATCGTGGCCCGGCCGCTGAAGCGTCTCCAGGCGGGGGTGGATTGCCTGAAGCGGGGCGAGTATGACCGTACCCTGCCGGACCAGAACTGTCCCGACGTCATTGGCGATCTGGCGCGCGGGTTGGAGGATTTCCGCCGGACCCTGGTGGAACGGGACCTTCTGCGGCGCGACCTGCAGCGGGTGGCCGCCTGCATCGAGGTGGCGCACGACGCCATCTACATGATGAGCCGCGACTACGCGGTGCTGTACGCCAACAGCCAGGCACTGACCCTGGTCGGAGTCACCAACGGCGACACCCTGCTGGGCAAGCGCATATCCCAATTCGTCACGCCCGAGACGGCCGCCTCGCTGGCAGGGCTGCGCCAGCAGATCGCCGCGAGCCTGGCCCATGCCGGCGTGTGGACGGGCCGGGTCGACAACTGGACCACCCTGACCGGCCATCGCATCGAGGCGGTGGAGTTCACCGCCAGCAACGACCCCGGCGGCGACATCCTGGTCGTGGCCCGCGACGTATCGGAACGGGATCGGGCGGAACGGGAGCGCCAGATCCTACAACGCCAGATCCTGCAGCAGGACAAGCTGGAAACGGTGGGCCGCTTGGCCGGCGGTGTCGCGCACGACTTCAACAATCTGCTGGGTGCCATCCTGGGTTATGCCGGCTTTCTGGTGGCCGACCTGCCGGCGGACAGCCCGGCGCGCGGTTATGCCGACCGCATCCTGGCGGTGGGCGCCAGCGCCAAGGAACTGGTCCGCCAGATCCTGGGCTTCGCCCGCACCGACGCCGGCGTTCAGGAGGTGGTGCCGGCCCGCGCCATCGTGGACGACGCGCAGGTGGTGCTGCGCTCCACCGTGCCGGCCACAACCCGCCTGACGTGCATGGCCGAGGAAGGCCTGCCGCCCGTGCGCGCCAACCAGACGCAGATGATGCAGGTGTTGATGAACCTGGTCATCAATGCTCACGACGCCCGCCGGGGTGAGACGGGCGATATCACCATCCGCCTGAACCGGGGGCCCCTGCCCTTCACCTTCCCCGACGACTGGGCGGTGGCGGACATCCTGCAGGCACCGGTGGACGCCCCGCATGTGGTGCTGGAGGTGACCGACCAGGGAACCGGCTTGGCGCCCGACCACCTTTCCCGCATGTTCGAACCCTTCTTCACCACCAAGGGCCAGGACAAAGGCACCGGCCTGGGCCTGGCCAATGTGCACAGCATCGTCAAGGCCCATGGCGGCGGCCTCGCGGTCGCGAGCAAGTTGGGCGCCGGCACCGTCATCCGCATCACCCTTCCCAGCCTGTCGGGTCCCAGCATAACCGCAGGCCTGGCATCGGCGGCGTCCCCAGGCGGTGCAGCCGGGACCCCACCCCTCAACCCGGCCCCGGCCCGGCTGCGGGTGTTGGTGGTGGACGATACCGAGGCCATGGGCGAGCTGCTGCGCGAGGGGCTGACCCGGCGGGGTCACGACGTCACCGTCTGCGGCGAGCCGCAGGCGGCACTGACCCTGCTGGCCGATCCGTCCAAGGGTTACAACGCCCTGATCACGGATCAGACCATGCCAGGCATGACGGGCCTGAGCCTGATCCACGCCGCCAAGGGAAGGAACCCCGGTCTGATCTGTGTGCTGTGCACCGGCTATAGCGCCCATGTGGACGAGGCCACGGCCCGGGCCGGCGGCGCCGATGCCTTTTTCATCAAGCCCCTGTCGGTGAAGCTGCTGATCGACCGGCTGGACGCGCTGTACGGCACCAAGGGCTGAGGCGCACCGGTACCGTCAGGGCCAGCACCGTCAGGGGTGGATACGGCTGGGGAACCAGCTGTCCAGGCTGCCACGATCCAGCCAGCGGCCATAGGCGTACGGGGCGGCATAGGTGCCGCCATACGGGTAGGCCGATCCATAATAGGGATAGGCACCGTCCGCGCCGTCGACCAGCCCCGGCCCCCATGGGCCGCCGCCAACCCCACCCCAGGGGCCAACGCCCCAGGCGCCGTTGCGGGGATGGCCGGTGACATTGCCCTGCGACACCGATAGCGAGAAGCCGATGCCCGTATCCTCGCAGGGGCGCAGCGGATTGCCGTCCTGGCCATAATTCAAGGTGGCGCCCGCGCCGCGTTCGATCATGCCGCCGCCGAAGCCGATGCCCATGGTGACGCTGCCACCGGCCCGGCAGCTGGTGTCCTTGGACTTCCAACCATCATCCTCCGGCGGGCGGGCGGCGACCACGCCATCATCCCGGCCGTCGGCCGTGGCGACGCCGGGGCCGTCCAGCACCGGCGGGCGCGCCGGGCCCTCGTCGATGGCGTTTGCCGGCGTGCTCGCCGTCCCGGTCTGCGCCCAGGCGCCACCGCCCGTGGCGGTGAGGCAGGCCACCAGCAACAGGCCGGGCACCCCGGATTTGCCAACGGCTTTACCCAAGAGCTTGGATGAATGGACGGCAGGCATAGCATTCAACTCCAGGACCGGCGGGGAAGCCGCATCGGCCCGACCAGGACGGGCGGCAGGCCCGTTTCCAATATGGTGCGGGCCAGTCCAGTTTCCACGCGTTTCCTGACAGGAACCTGTCGACCGCAGCCGCGGGAAGCGCTTCCTTACGCCCCGGGGGCGGGAAGCGGTTTCGAACCCGGCGGACCCCGCGATGGGGTGCGGCCGGCCGCCAGATCCTCGATCAGGCGCATTTGCGCCGGCAAGCAGACCGTCTCCAGGTCATAGCGGGCCAGGATGGTCTCCCGCGCCCGGCGGCGCAGACGTTCCAGCCGCCGGGGGTTTTCAAGGGCCGCCGCCACGGTCTCCGCCAGTTGGCCGGGCGAGAAGAAGTCCACCAGCAGGCCATTCTGGCCGTTGCGGACCACCTCGCGCACCGGCGCCGTATCCGACGCCACCAACAGGCACCCGGCGGCCATGGCCTCCATCAGGGACCAGGACAGCACGAAGGGGTAGCTGAGGTAGACATGCACGGCCGAGACGTGGAGCACCGACAGGAACGTGGAGTAAGGGACCTTGCCCAGGAAGTGGACGCGCGACAGATCAAGGTTTGCGCCCACCTCCGCCAGGTATTGGGCGCGATAGTGCGGGTGATTGGTGGGGCGCGAGCCATAGCTGACCTCATCCCCGCCCAGGATCACAACCTGGGCGTTGGGGCGGCGGCGCAACAATTCCGGCAAGGCACGCATGAAGGTGTGGAAGCCGCGATAGGGTTCCAGATTGCGGTTGACGAACGTCACCACCTCATCCCCCGGCCGCAAGGTCAAAGGGGTGGAAGCGCCCTCGGGCGTGACCGTCAGGGTGGCCGCCGGATCCGGACAAACCAGGCGGGCGTCCACCCCATCGTGCACGGTGGAGATGCGGTGCTGGACGTCGGCGGGGAAGCGCTGCGCCTGCCAGCGGGTGGGTGCGACACCCCAGTCCATGGCCTGCAGCCCGTGCAGCAGGACGCTGTTCTTGATGCGGATGCGGAAGGTGTCGTCCAGCGTGCCGGGAAATTCCGGGTCGAAGCCCGCGTCCTGACCGCGCGCGTTGTAAAAAAACTCCAAATAAGCCAGCAGCTTGGCTTGGGGATAGATGTCTTTCAGAAACAGTGATTCGCCCCAACCGGGATGGGCGCAGATGACGTCTGGAATGAAGCCTTGCCGGCCCAGTTCCATGCAGGCCCGCAACACCGCTTGGCCCCGCCGGACCGCCGCCTCGAACCCGGCCACATAATGATGACTGCCGCGGCTGGCGCCGGCCGGGGGTGGATAGCGAACCACGACCATGCCGGGCGGCAGGCTCTGCACCAGCACATTCCCGTCATCGCCCATGCAAACCACTTCATGCCCGGCCGCTGCCATTGCCGGCGCCAGATGACGATATTGGCCGGGAAAATTCTGATGGACGAACAGCAGCTTCATGATGGTCCGACGGTACCCGCCGGCGGCGTGACGTAGGCGATGGCCCACAGGTTGAAGCTGGGCTTGTCCTTGGTTACCTTCACGGCGGCGAAGCCGGCGGCCAGCAACGCCTTGCCCAAGGTTTGGGCGGTGAAGCCGGTACGATGCGCCATATATTCGTTGCCGTGGGCGATAGCGCTGCGCAACCCGAACAGCATGTCCAGGGGCGCAATGGGACCGGCGGCTGACACATAGACGGCGTCATCCAGCTTGTCCTCAGCCACCAGGGCGGCGACCGCTTGCAGATCCGGCAAGGTTATGAGGGCGAAGCCGTCAGGCTTCAGCACCCGGCGAAATTCAGCCAAAGCCAGCGGCACCTGATGGGCGTGCAGATGTTCGACATTGTGGGAGGACCAGACAGCGTCCACGCTGCCATCCGACACCATGGACAGGTCGGTGATGGACGCGACGATGTCAGGCCGGACCGCGGGATCGATGTCCAGCCGAACCTCACGCCATTCGCTGCTATGAAACAGGCTGTGCAGTTTCTCCGGCCTGGGGACGCCGCATCCGACATGCAGGACGGTGCGTGAAACCGGGGTGTCCAAGGTCATGCCCAACTCAATCCCAAACTCATGCCGACGCCGGCATGGCGTTGACGGACGGTACTATCCCCTGGCGGCGCGCCAATTCCAACAGGGCATCGTTGATGCGCGGCGCGCTCATGCCCATCGGCAGCAACATGCCACGGCCATGCATCCGCAGGCGTTCCGCCTGGGCACCAAGGTCGAAGGCGGCAACGGCCAAGCCGGCGGCCAGCATTTCCGTGAGGGTGTAGGACCAGGTTTCCGGCCAGACGGAGGGGAGAAATCCCAGATGCGCCTGATAAGCGCGGACCAGACCCACGCCCTCATCCCCGATGTAGGCGCCGGTGACGCGCACGCGCCCGGTATCCAGCAACGGCGCGTTATCGCGGGAGTAGCCGACCAGCAGGAATTCCAGAGGCAGGGCCCGGGCCTGGGCATCCCGGGCGCACGCCAACAGGACGCCGTATCCCTTGGCATCACCGACGGCGCCGACGATGGCCACACGCACCATCGACGGCCGGGCCGGCGTTGGCTCCACCGCCGGAATCTCCCGGTCGGGGTGGGGTTGCACCGCCAGGCGGACGCCAGACCCGGGGAACTGCGCCGCCATACGGCGCGCCGTATCCTGCGTGGGACAGATCACCCGTTGCGCTCCGGCCAGCAAGGCCGCCATGGACCGGCGCCAGGTCGCGACCGGCCGGTCGCCCGCCAAGTCCCCGGATCGCAGGAAATGGCCATTGTCACGCACGCACGCCTCGCACACCGCCACCGCCGGCTCGCCGCAATAGCGGTCGCTGCCATCCACCAGATTGATGCGCGGGCAGTACCAGACGTAATCATGGACATGCACGTCATAGGGCCATCGACCGGCCAGCATTGCCAGCAGAACGGCTGGCACGCCCTTGACGTGGTGAACCACCATGCGGCCCACGCCCAGGGCCTGCAGATCACGCAGCAAGTCCGGCAGGGCAGCCAAGCCTTCGTACACCAGGGATCGGAGTTGCGGTGCGGCCGTGATTTCCAACCGAACGCGTGGCGTCTCCCCGGCCTCGTCTCCCCATCCCTCGGGCCGCAACACCACCACGCCGACACCCTGCGCCCTCAACGATGCGGCTTGGCCATCTACGAAACGATCCGTGCCGCCGCCAAGGACGGGACAGAGCAGCAGGCAGGTATGAGGGCCCAAGGTGCGCGCCCAGGCCACGTCCAGTGCCCGCCGGGCCGGCAGCAGCGGATCGGCGGCGATGAAGGCGTGAACAGCGGGCTGATAGTCAGGATGCCGCTGGTCCAGCAGTGCCAGAGCCGTGGCGATGCGATCCGCCTTTTCCGCACCGAAGGAGGAACCGCCGACATGGCCGACCAGGGTATCCAGCGCCGCGACGTTACGCCAACCCCGCGCCCGGGCCCGCCAGCAGAAATCGTTTTCCTCGCCATAGCCCAGGCCGAACGTTTCGGAATCGAAATAACCGACGTCGTCCAGGCAGTCGCGGCGGATGTAGAAGCAAAAGCCCACGCCCGTTGGCACATCCGCGATACCGTGTGGCAAGGCCGCGGCGGCCAGCGTGTCGAGGAAAGGTACCGAGATCTCAGCCAGCGGCGTGCCATCAGGATTTGGATAACTAAGGATGGTGGCATCATTGGACAGCGGGGTCACCGTACCTATCGCGGCGTCCTTGTAGGCCGTGGCGGCCAGACGGGCCAGCCAATCCCCGTGAACCACGGCATCCGCGTTCAGCAGGACCACGTCTCGGTCGGGGTGCAAGGCCATGCCCCGGTTGACCGTGCGCACAAAGCCCAGGTTGCCGGGATTGCGTAATACCGTCGCCCAGCCCTCGGTCGCCACCTCGTCCACCAGCGCCGACACGGCCGTGTCGGCCGGACCATCGGCGATCAGGATGACTTCGACAGGTGGTCCAGCCTGCACCCCCGCCATACTCTCGCGCAGCGCCGCCAGGCAGGCCCGCGTCACCGCAGCGTCGCCATAAACGGGGACGATGATGTCCACCGGCCGCCTCAGGCCTGACACGGGCACCCGAGGCCGGACCGCATCTTCCACAGGGAGCACACCGGCCTGCCAATAGGCGGGCTCGCCAGTCGCGGGAAAAAGCGGCCGCACGCCCAGCCCCACCGACACCGTCTGTGGCTCCGCCGACCGCGCACCCCCTTGCTCCGGCCGAAATACCAGCCGGCGCGTCTGCCCGTCCCGGTCCACCAGGTCAAGGGTGACCGGACGCGCCGGGTGGGCTGCGTCCCAGGCCAGCACTGACCACTCGGCGTCATCCAGCCGGATGGAGCCCGGCATGGCGGAAGCGGGTGTACGGGTGAAGCGCGCCATGAGGCGGGGTGGACGGGTCATGGCAGCCGCCAGGGGCATGCCCGGCACCAGCATGCCATTGACAGTGACCTGGACCTGGGCATTCCCCGCCAGGTCCGACGGCACGGTGAAGCTGAAAAGGCACAAGCGTGGATCCCGCGGATCGGGAGCCGGCGCAGCCCGATCCACTGTCAGACCTTTCCATATAAGTTCGGCCTGTCCCCCGGGCGCCGCTGCGATGCCCTCGACCCGGCCCGCGCGGGTGTAGACCACGGCGGGCACGGCGCCCCCTGCCACTAGCCCTCGCAAGGCGGCAAGACAGGTGTCGTCGGCTTCGGCATTCCAGGAAAGCGCGGGGACGAGGCGATCCAGGGCGACCGTCAAGTCTTCACGGGATGCCGACAGCGCCTGGAACAAACCGACCGCCGCAAAGGGTTGGGTGCCATCCATCTCCAAGGCACGGGTGAAGCAACCGGCGGCGTGCTGAAGCTCGCCTCTGCTCAGAGCAACGACCCCTTCGAGGATGACATCAAGCGCGATTTTTCCGCCCTGAACCAAACGGGCGGCGTAATGGGCGGCCTCTTCCAGGCGGCCGGCCGCAAAGGTGGCATGCACCAACCCTCGAAGCGCGGCCAGCCGGGTCTCAGGCTCGGCCAACGCTACCCAACCCAATGCTATGGCCGTATCATAGTCCTTCACGGCTACGGCCGCTTCCATGTCCTGCAGCGTCCGACCCAGGATTGAGGTAGATAAGCCGGACATCACGCGGATTGCATCATCGCGGCAGGACCGCGACCTTCATTGCCATCAAAGGATCCTGAGGCTGGCCGGACCGGCATAGTACCCCCGACTGCCCCTCGATGTCCCCGTGGCGCAGGAAACGAACGGTGTAATCCAGGCGATGGGTGGCGGCCAACGGTCCCACCAAGCGGAAGCCGGCGCCCAACAGGGGCAGCCCCCGGCCCTGCGTCCCCGCCAAGGTGCCGGCCTTCACCCAGGTACCGGTCTGGTCAATTGGGTTGGCGGCGCAATATTCCAAGCTATCGGCCAACTCCGGCGAACCGACGACGGTGAAGCCCTCGAGCCACAGCAGGTGATCCCCCGCCGAGGCCCATTCGCCGCCGGCGAACACCTTATCACCCATGCGTTGGATGTGCGCGACCAGCCGTACGTCGATGGTGGCAGGAACCGTCTCATCGCCCAATCGCTGCACACCGATGGAGACCGAAGAGGACAGCTGGCCGTTCAAGGTCAAGGTGGTGAGCAGCAAGGGCGCCGAATCCGCCGTGACCAGCACGGCCACGCCGTTCGACCCGTTGATCCAGGTCGAGGTGCTGAGACCGTCGGGTGTCAGGAATTGCAGGGCCTTGCGTCCGGGTTCCGGCAGTGAGGAGAGCTGGACACAAGGGAAGGTCACGCCCTTGATCTGCTGCCGTCCTTCGGTGCCGAGACGGGCGGTAATGTAATAGGTGCCTTCCGGCAGGGCCATGACCTTGGGCGTCGCACGCACCGGATCGCCACTGGGAGCGGGAGTCGTCACCGCCGTCGTGCCGGCCGGCGCCAAGATATTAGGCTGCATGGGTCTACCAATACAGAAGGGAGCGGAAGCACCGAACCCTGCCCTGGAATAAAGTCGAATGCAAGAAAACCGTGGCGCAGAAACGACTATGGCGGGCACCGGGCCCGCCATAGTGTACCTCATGTATAGATGGCTGGATCAGCCCTTGCTGGTGAACCAGCTGACGTTCACGCCCGTCACGCCCTGAACGGTAATGGTGCTGCCGTCCGGCAGGGTCAGGATGGTGTTGCCGTTGCTGACCGTGGCGTTGCTGATCAGCGAACCGAGGTCCAGCGACTTGCCACCGTAATTGGTGCTGGTGAAGCCCAGAACATCCTTCGTCGCGTCAAAGCCGGCGACCGTATCATTGCCGTCGCCCGGGCTGAAGATGAAGGTGTCCTTGCCGGCGCCGCCGACCAAGCTGTCGTTGCCTGCCTCGCCAATGATGTAGGCTCCGCCGCTGCCGGCAACGATGGTGTCGTTACCGGCGCCACCACCCAGCGTGTCAAAACCCGAGCCGCCGACGATGGAGTCATTGCCCGCGCCACCGTTGATGATGTCGTTGCCGACGCTGGAGCTGATGACGTCGTTGGTGGATGAACCGATGATGCTGTCGTTGCCAGTGCCGGCGATGACGGTGTTCACGCCACCCGAGCCAGTGCCCGAACCACCGCTCAACACCAGGAAGTTGTTACCGGAGTCGCCGACGACGACCTTGCCGCCACTGCTGGCGTCCAGGAACAGGGCGGTGGTGTTGCCGGCGGCGGTGCCGGTCAGCACGACGGACGTGAGGGAGGGGTCAGCAATGACGTTGGTGACGACGCTGCTGCCGGTGGAGGTGCCCGCAGCCGTCTGGGACAGGTCAACAGCCGCCAGCGTCGGGTTGCCGCTGGAGCCGGAAACGACAACGCTGCTGACCGAGCTGACGGCCGTGGTGCCGAACGTGATGGTCGAGGACAGGGTCTGGGTTGGCGTGTTGGACGACGTCGGCGCCACGGAGGCGATGCTCAGAGTGCCGGTGCTGTTCGCCAGGATACCGGACAGGGCCGTCGTGATTTTGTCCTGATCAGCCTGTGAGACGGTCGGTGCCGTCGAGAAGCTAACTGTACCGTTACCACCGGAAAGAGTCGGCATAATTTAATACCCCCGCTAAAACGTCGCTTTTGGCTATGGAGCCGCAGCCCGCTGCGGCACTGACGCGTCAGTTAAAACCCCTTGGCGAATTTATTAACGCGTTCCGCCAGTCCCGCGTGGAAGAAGGTATAATTCACGTCGGTTCCGCTGCACAAGACGGATTCAAGAAGATTATCGCCTTAATTTTAGATGTAAGCCGCCTAGGCACATCCGCTAAAGAAAAGCGATCGGCCAGCAGACCTGGATTTTAGACCATTAGGCCTATTACCTTCGGCGAGATGGCTGGCTTGGGCGCCCTTGCCGGCGGGAAAAATGACCGCATCGTCGTTCGCGGGTGCAGCGATTCGCGCATCAGCCCAACACATCGCTTCCGCCGAGGTCAATCGCGTTCGACCCAATCGACCTTGTGATTATAAGGTGGAGATTAAAAGATTGACGCCCGGCCCGGGCCTATGGCTTTTTTCGCCCCAAGCGTCCTCGTCACGGACTAGGACACATTATATTTACGCGGATATTCAACGCACTGGCGATAATATTATGGTGGTTCACCAGCCGATGAACAATGCTGAAGGCGAGCCCGTGGCCCACGTTGCCGATGTACCACTGGTGGTGGACATCGATGGCACTCTCATTCGCACTGATCTTCTGATTGAGAATTTCTTTACCATGCTGGCCACCAAGCCGTTGGCGGCTTTGGGCGTCTGGCGTCTGCCGCTGCGCAGCAAGGCGTGGTTGAAGGATTATCTGGCTGCTAACGCCGGCGTCGATGTCACGACACTTCCTCTTAACCAGCCTGTAGTTGATTTTCTCCTTCAGGAAAAAGCGAAGGGTCGTCGTATTTACTTGGCGTCCGCCTCCAACCAACGACTGGTCGAGGCGTTGGCGCGGCATCTCGGTTTCGTCGATGGTTCCTTCGGGTCGAATGAGGCCGTCAACCTATCGGGCAAGGCCAAGGCCGAAATGCTGTGCCGTGAGTTCGGCGACCGGGGCTTCGACTATATCGGCAATGATTGGATCGATTTCGCGGTGTGGCGCCGTTGCCGCGTGGCCATCGCGACCAACGCGACAGCGCGCCTGGTCCGGCAGCTCAAGGCGGAACGTGGGGATGCTGTTGAATTGACGGCGCCCAAGGCCGGAATCAAAGTTTATCTGAAAGCCATTCGGGTGCACCAATGGCTGAAGAACCTGCTGGTGCTGGTACCGCTGCTGGCCAGCCATGACCTGACCGGCCATACCATCGCCGACAGTCTCTTAGCGGTCCTGGCTTTCAGTCTGGCGGCCTCCAGCGCTTATCTGCTGAACGATTTGCTGGATCTGCCCAATGACCGGGCCCACCCCAGCAAACGCCACCGGCCCCTGGCCAGCGGTCGCCTGCCCCTGGTCCAGGGGGCCATTCTGGCGCCCCTGCTGCTGGGTGTTTCCACCCTATGCGGTGTCGTGGTATCGGCAGATTTCCTCGCCGTCCTGGCCGCCTATTACATCATCACCCTGGCTTACTCGCTGCATCTCAAGCGCCACATGCTGATCGATGTGCTGACGCTGGCCGGGCTCTATACGATGCGCATTCTGGCAGGCAGCGCCGCCATTGACCGGCCGTCGTCCGCCTGGCTGCTGGGCTTTTCCGTGTTCGTCTTCCTGTGCCTGGCCTTGATCAAACGCTACATCGAGCTGATCGGCAGCCTGAAGGCGAACAAGGGCAACCCCAAGGGTCGCGGCTACCGCCTGGAGGATCTCAGCATCCTGTCGGGCTTGGCCAGCGCCAGCGGCTACTGTTCTGTCCTGATCCTGGCGCTGTATTTCAACAGCCCCGAGGTCCACGTCCTATACCGCAATCCGTCGCTGCTGTGGCTGGCCTGCGCCCCCCTCTTATACTGGATCAGTCGTCTGCTGCTGCTGGCCCATCGTGGCGAGTTGCATGACGATCCCGTCGTCTTCGCCGCCACCGATCGCACTAGCCTGATCACCGGCGCCGTTATGGTGGCCATCGTCCTGGCAGCGATCTGACCCATGCGCCAGCCGATCACGTCCTGGGGAAATCTGGCGAGCGTCGAACATGATGTGGCGACGCCTGCCTTTCGCGAAGATGCCGCCCCCTTGTTATCCATCCTGGCGGAGAAAACCGGCAGCGTCCTGGCCCACGGCCTGGGCCGCTCCTATGGCGACAGCCCGCTCAACGCCGGCGGCGGCCTGCTGGTCACCCGCCGCATGGATCGCTGCCACGCCTTCGACACCGCCACCGGCGTGTTGCGGGCGGACGCGGGCCTGAGCCTGGCGGATCTGCATGTCATCACCGTGCCGCGCGGTTGGTTCGTGGCCGTCACCCCCGGCACCAAGTTCATTACCCTGGGCGGTGCCGTGGCCAACGACGTGCACGGCAAGAATCACCATGTGGCCGGCAGCTTCGGCCATCATGTCCGGGCCTTCGGCATGCGCCGGTCCGATGGAACCCTGGTCGATTGCGCGCCCGACCGCAACACCGACCTTTTCCGCGCCACGATCGGCGGCCTCGGCCTGACCGGCCTGATCGAATGGGTGGAAATCCAGCTGCAAGCCATCGCCTCGTCCGACATGGAGGTGGAGAACATCCGCTTCGACCATGTCGACCGCTTTTTCGACTTGGCGGCGGAAAGCCTGGACTGGCCTTACAGCGTGGCCTGGGTCGATTGCCTGAGCCAGGGCGCCAGCTTGGGACGGGGCATCTTTTCCCGCGGGCGCCACGCGCCGGATGGCCCGCGCTTGGCCCAGCCGGCCCGCGCCAAGCTCGCGGTGCCCCTGACCCCGCCCATCAGCCTGATCAACGGCCTGAGCTTGCGTGCGTTCAACGCCGCCTATTACAGCCGTCCGGGCGCCACCTTCGCCGGCCGCTGCCACTTCGACGGCTTCTTCTATCCCCTGGACGGTGTGCATCACTGGAACCGCGTGTACGGTCCCCGGGGATTCTACCAGTACCAATGTGTCGTGCCGCCCGCCGTGGCGCGGGAGGCCGTGACGGAGCTGCTGGCCCGAATCGCGGCCTCGGGCACCGGATCGTGCCTGGTGGTGCTGAAGAACTTCGGCGACGTCGCGCCCGCCGGCCTCCTGTCCTTTCCCATGGCCGGTACCACGCTGGCACTGGATTTCCCCAACCAGGGTCAGCGCACCCTGGCCTTGATGGCGGATCTGGATCGCACGGTGGCGGCAGCCGGCGGCCGGCTTTATCCCGCCAAGGACGCGCGCATGCCGGCGGGCCTGTTCGCGGCGGGCTATCCCGCTGTGGCGGATTTCAAGCGGCACATTGACCCCGCCTTCATGTCCGACTTCTGGCGGCGCATGGAACAGGCCCCTACAAAGAGCGAGCAGGCGTGACCGAAATGACCGGACAGACCGTGGTGATCCTGGGGGCGACCTCCGCCGTCGCCGAGCGTTACGCCCGCCTGCATGCGGCGCGCGGCGCGCGCCTGGTGCTGGCTGGCCGCGACAGCCGGCGGCTTGGCAGCATCGCGGCCGACCTAATGGCACGCGGTGCCGCTGGTGCCGAGGTGGCCGTGATGGATCTGGCGGACCCGGCGGCGGGCTTCGACGCGGCCTGGGCCGATATGGCCGCCAAGCTGGGAGGCCGTGTGGACACGGTGCTGCTGGCCTACGGCATCCTGGGCGACCAGAAGGCAGCCGAGGCCGACACCGCCGAAATGGCCCGCCAGCTGACCACCAACATGACCAGCGCCTGCGCCTGGCTGACCGTCGCAGCCAATCATCTGGAGCGCCAGGGCCAGGGCACGCTGATCGCCATAGCGTCCGTCGCCGGGGATCGTGGACGCCAGTCCAATTACGTCTATGGCGCCGCCAAGGGTGGCCTGGCCCTGTTCGCGCAGGGCATGGCCCACCGCTTCGCTGGCACGAAGGTAAAGGTGCTGACGGTGAAGCCCGGCTTCATCGACACGCCCATGACTGATGGCCTGGCCAAGGGCGGGCCGCTTTGGGCCACGCCGGAGAAGGTGGCGGCCGACATCGATAGGGCAGCCGCCAAGGGCGCCACCACCCTCTACACCCCCTGGTTCTGGATGGGCATCATGATGATCATCCGCAACCTGCCGGGCGCCATCTTCAACCGTATGAAAATCTAATGGCGGATGAAAATCTGATGCCCAGCCGCACCGACAAGTCCACGGGCAAAACCACGGGTAAGATCGTCATCACCGGCGCCGCCGGCCTGGTGGGCCAGAACCTGGTGGTCCGCCTGAAGGATGCCGGCTACACCAACATCGTCTGCATCGACAAGCATCCGGCGAACACGCCGGCGCTGGCCCACATGCACCCGGACCTTACCGTCATCCAGGCCGACCTGGCGCGGGACGATGGCTGGCAGGACAGCTTGGAAGGCGCCGTCGCCGTGATCCAGATGCACGCCCAGATCGGCGGGCTGGACTGGGCTGAGTTCGAGGACAACAACATCAAGGCGACGGAGCGGGTGCTGGCCGCCATGCAAGCCGCCGACGTGCCCTACCTGGTTCACGCCAGTTCCTCCGTCGTGAATTCCATGGCGGTGGACTTCTATACCGAGAGCAAGAAGGCCCAGGAAAAGCTGGTGGATGCCTGCCCCATCCCCCATGTCACCCTGCGCCCCACGCTGATGTTCGGATGGTTCGACCGCAAGCATCTGGGCTGGCTCGCCCGCTTCATGCAAAAGGTGCCGGTCTTCCCCATTCCCGGATCCGGCCGCTATATCCGCCAGCCGCTGTACGTGGGGGATTTCAGCGCCATCATCGTCGCCTGTCTGGAAGGCCGCCGCACGGGCACCTACGATATCTCGGGCCAGCAAAAGATCACCTACATCGAGCTGATCCGTGCCCTGCGCAAGGCGGTGGGCGCCAAGACGCCCTTGCTGCGCATTCCCTACGGCCTCTTCCACGCGCTGCTATCGGTCTACGCCCTGGTCGACCGCAACCCGCCCTTCACCACCAAGCAGCTGAAGGCCTTGGTGACGCCCGACGAATTCATCGTTATCGACTGGCCCGGCATCTTCGGTGTGCGTTCCACGCCCCTGGACGAGGCGCTGTCCGTCACCTTCAACGACCCGCGCTACGCCAGCGTCGTCCTCGATTTCTGATTTCCGAAGGGTTTCCCGCAATGGCTAAACTTGCCGTCATCGGCGCCGGCGCCATGGGCCTGGCCGCCGCCCACTATGCCCTGAAGGCCGGCCATGAGGTGGCGGTCTACGAAGTGGATACCCAGCCCGGAGGCATGGCGGCGCACTTCGACTTCGGCGGGCTCAGCATTGAGCGCTATTACCACTTCATCTGCAAATCGGACCAGCCGACCTTTGATCTGCTGGCGGAGCTGGGCATTGCCGGCACGCTGAAATGGCGCACCACGTCGATGGGATATTTCATCGATGGCAAGCATTACCGCTGGGGCGATCCGCTGGCCCTGCTGTCTTTCCCCCTGCTGGGCCCCATCGACAAGCTGCGCCTGGGCCTGCAGATGTTCCTGACCACCAAGGCCCGCGACTTCCAGTCCATCGAGCATCTGGATGCCGCCACCTGGTTCAAGCGCGGCGCGGGCGAGAAGCCGTTCAACGTGCTGTGGAAGCGGTTGCTGGACCTGAAGTTCTTCGAATACGCCGATAACGTCTCGGCCAGTTGGATCGCCACCCGCATCCGCCGCATCGGCAATTCCCGCCAATCCCTGATGAAGGAACAGTTGGGTTATCTGGAAGGCGGGTCGGAGACCCTGGTCCAGGCCCTCGCCGCCGACATCACGCGACGCGGCGGCAGCCTGCACCTGGGCGCCAAGGTGGAGGAGATCGTGTCCGAGGACGGCCGGGTGACGGGTGTACGCACCGCCCAGGGCTTCTTCCCCGCCGACGCCGTCATCTGCACCACCCCCACGCCCTATGTGGCGGGCCTCGTCCCGGCCTTCACCCAGTCCACCAAGGACAAGTACGACGCCATCAAGAACATCGGCGTGGTCTGCGTCATGCTGAAGCTGAAGCGGCCGGTCACCCGGCACTTCTGGCTGAACGTGAATGACCCGACGATGGAGATCCCCGGCATCATCGAGTTTTCCAACCTGCGGCCCCTGCCCGACACGGTGGTCTACATCCCGTACTACATGCCGCATAGCCACCCTAAGTGGGGCTGGACGGATGCCGATTTCGTGGCGGAAACCATGGCCTGCATGCGCCGCCTGAATCCGGCGATCACCGACGCCGACCTGATCGACACCCACGTCGGCCGCCTGCGCTACGCCCAGCCGGTCTGCGAGCCCGATTTCCTGGACAAGCTGCCGCCGGTGCAAACCGAGATCACCGGCCTGCAGGTAGCCGACACCTGCTACTATTACCCCGAGGACCGGGGCATCGCCGAAAGCATCCGTTTCGCCAAGCGCATGGTCGACGCGTTGTGATGGATAAGACCATGACCAAGCCCCAGTCGCCGCTGGATCGTCTGCTGGCAAGCGAGTTCGCCCGCTTCCTGCTGGTGGGCGGCTTCTCCGCCGGCGTGAACGTGGTGGCGCGCTACCTGCTGAACCGCGTCATGCCGTTCGAGGTTGCGGTGCTGGTGGCCTACCTGTTCGGCATGGTGACCGCCTACCTGCTGTCCCGCCGCTTCGTGTTCAAGGCGTCGGGCCGCAAGGCCCATGAGGAATTCATCCGTTTTTGCATGGTCAACGCTGTGGCGGCGGCACAGGTATGGCTGGTCAGCGAAGGCCTGGCGCGGCTCGCCTTTCCCGCCATCGGCCTGACCTGGCACGCCGAGGATATCGCTCACGTGATCGGCGTGCTGTCACCCGTGGTGACCAGCTACTTCGGCCACCGCCACTTCTCGTTCCGGAAATAGCCTCCGGTGCCCGTGCCGGGCTGCCTAGACGACACGCCCGGTCTGACCGGAGATAAAATACGCACCGAAGGCGATATAACCCACCGGGCCATAGCTGACGCCATCCGGAATGATTGGTTCAACGGGCGCCTTGAGCCACCTGATGCCGAAGTTGATAACGGCCGCCGTCGCAGGAAGATAAGTCAGGAAAAGGATCAGGGGCGTAAAAAACAATACGGAAACATAGTAAACCCTAGATGTATTTTGATCTCTCTTGCAATTCCGCAAGAGAATCGTCGCGTTGAAGGCGGCGCCTTTTCGGTCGGCAGCCCTATGGCGTCGGATTGTCGGACGGGACCTCGTGCAGCCCACCCACAGCGGACCACTCACCCCAGCCGATACCTTGGTCCCGGAATTCCAGGACCACCGCCTTGCCCACCGCCGCCTCAGGCAATTGGAGTTCGACGCCAGTCCAGGTGAGTGAATTAAACAAAGGATAGCGTCGCAGTTCGACGCTGGTTTCAGCGTCCAGCAGCACAGCGACCTGATTTTCCGCGTGCGGGCCGGTGACCATGGGAAACGCGATGCGCGAGTGGTCGGCGGTGAAAGGACCGACCCGCAACTCACCGACGTTGCCATCGGCGCCACTCCATGAACCGTAAACAACGTCATCCAATGGCAGCGGTCCGGCGGCGGCGTTCTGCCCGTCTTTGGACCAACCGCCCGACACTGCTGGCGCCGAGGAGATGGGAATGGCTGCGCCCAAAGACGATAGGGGCACCAGGCGGGCGTTGTCCGAGGGCATGATCTTCTCCCCGACCATACAGGCGCGATGGCCCGGCAACAGGGCATAGGCCCGGACCACGGTCGCCGGCGCCGCCTTCAGGAACCCCGTCCACCCGACCGCACCGCTTCGTACAGCTGGTATGGCCAGACGGACATCCGGGCGCGGCCATCCGCCCCCCGCATAGCCGATGACCCTGCCCGCCGCGTCGGTGAAAAGCAGACGCGCCACCGCCTTCCCGCCCGCCTGTTCCCACGCCCAGCCCGTCGCGCCCAGGCTAAGCTCCCCTCCGCTTGAGGACAGCAAGCTGACGACATCGAAGGCGCCAATGCATGGGTTGGTCGATGCGGGGCCCAGCCAGTCCGGCGTCTGCCCCAGCAGGCGGTTGTCCGGGTTGGCGAAAACCGACAAATGATGGTCACGCATGAACGGCACATGCCGATCAATGACCTCCGCCACTGGGAACAAGGTCCGGTACACGGCTTCGTCGTGGACGCTGCTAAGAATGGCGTCCCGCGCCTGCGCCGCGGTCAGCGCCTGGTTGGCCGCTTCCCGCCAGCCCTGGAGATGGCCTTTGGCGGCGCAGAGCAGCAGGCCAGCCACCATCACCGAACCGGCCAGGGCCAGGCCCTGCCCCAGGCCGTCGCGCAGCCGTCGCAAGGGGACCCAATAACAGATGTGTGCCACCCAGAAGGCCGAAACCGGGGTCACATAGCGGCCGGAAAAGGCTTGTTCCATGCCAAAGGTGATGCGGCCCAGCGCGGTCAGCATGGCCGTGCCTAAGACGAACAGGATCAAGGCCAACAGGGCGACACGCGCGGGCGCCTCGTCCCAAGTCCGTAGCGAACGCGCCAGAGCCGCCAGCGTCAGCAACAGGCCGGTCGCGCCCAGCAAAATGGCGGCCCGGCTGCGCAGCGGTTCCGCCATCCCCAGGCATGTCACCAGATTACCCAGGTATCCGCTGAGGTAGCCGAGATAGTCGAGGGGGTGCGTCAAGGAATAAAGGTAGGGCGAATGCCCCTGCACCGGATGGAAGTTGAGGAAATAGCTGACCGCCAGCAACAGGGCCCACCCCAAGGTGGCAAGCACCGTCGCGCGTCCCGCCCGCAGCGCCAGTGCCATGGGAATGAGGAGAAAGGCGGCCAGAATGCCGTTTGACAGGGTATAGGTATCGACCAGGACCAGCAGGTAAGCCAAGCAGCGAGGGCCCGTCGCCGCCTCGCCCCGGCGCGCCCGCTCAACGGAAACGGCGAACGCCAGGAAGGCACCAGCGGCGGCGGCCACCGCACCGAAGAATTGGACCTGGAAGCCCCATAGGAAGTTTTCGCGCTGCGACAGCGAGAACAAGATGGCGGTGCCGATGGCCGCAAAACCCAGATAGACGCCCCGGTCTTTCTCCAGCTTTCGGTAGAGCGACAAAATCGAGAACAGCGTGCCCGCCACGATCAGTACGTTGAACACCAGGTCAACCGTGTTCGTGTTATTCGCGACGAGATAGTCCAGGAAGAAAATCAGCCGCGGGAAAAATATGCGATGCTCATTGTGCTGGTCGAATAAGTCGGCGAACCGCAGGCCACCTTCGGCCAGCCGGCGGGTATAATCAAAGTCCGTCCACTGGTCTGAAAGAAGCACGGAGCTGCCGAAACGCACCAATGCGAGAATCGTTGTCGAAACGACAATGGCGGCAAGAGCCAGTAGGGATGCAATAATAACGATCTGAAGAATAGATCGGATATTGATTATTCCAGTGGAATATTTCCTGCGTAGGCCGCCCATCCCAACTGACATATTTAATCCCGCCCAGGCCAAAATCGGTTAATGCGGCCAAGTTATCCGACACGCCGCCCCAAAGTTCAAGGCGCGGCGCACCTGGGAATATCCGCCCACCGAAGTTTCCCCTCCTTTCCGAACCATCTTGGGGGCCGAGTGGCCAGCGCCGGCCGCCGACAGATGGCGCTATCGACAGTCATGGGGAGGGCCTTTCCTTACACCCTGGGGGTTTATCCTTACCGCTTGGGGGGATGAGGGACTCGGCGTGCGTCCCATGTCCTTACCGACCGGGGGCGAGTCGCGACATGATCAGGATTTCCGGCACACCTCAGCACCCCGGATGCGTTTCCTTACCGGCCGGGGGCGTCCGACTCCCTGCGTTTGCGATCGTTGTGAGCCGCATCCTTACCGTTTGGGGGAAGATTGCGGGCCCGAAAGCTCGCCGTTCACCCAATGTGGGTGGCGCTTGGCGTCCCTGTGAACGATTCCAGAGGGTTAAGGATCTATACCGCGCCGTTCCGAGGGAAGTCCCCCACCCCCAGGAAGTAAGGATGGCTCTTTCCTCCCCCAGCCGGTAAGGATGGTGGAGCTTCTCCCCCACGCGGTAAGGCTGCCCCGAAGGGCAGAACGGATGCCGTGCCCTTCCATACCCGCATGAGGTGATTCGGGGAAACGGTAGCGGCGCATCCTTACATCGCGAGTCGTCACGTCAGCGGCTTCTGGTAACCGGGTAAGGCCTGCTTGGCCCTTTTGTCCCCAAAAATGATCCGTTTTTAAGGGTGTTCCCTTTCAAAAAGGATTCTAGGAGGCGCAAACCCTGGCAATCCCTGGGGTTTTGCGGCCTTATGCTTACCAGTCGGGGGCGATATCCCTACCGATGGGGGCGAGTCGCCTGCCGCCCCAGGGCGTAAGGGCGCCATCTTGCTCCGCCCCCAAGCGGTAAGGAGTTGGCGAATCAGGGGTTTCCACCCTTTCCTTACTTGCGACCCATGTAAGGAAGCCCCTACAGTGCCGCCATTCGTTCACGGGATGATGGCATGGCGCGCAAAAGCGATAAACCGGTCTTGAGGCCGTCGGTTTCGATGCCGGCGGCGCCTGCGGCTGACCGCTTGGTGTCACCCGCAACGGCCGCGACCAGGGACGCCCTCATGCCCTATCGTCCGCAGGACGTGGCGGGACCGGGCATCGTCATCGACATGGACGGCGGCGTGGATACCTCCGTGCCGGCGCTGGCGGAGGAGAACGCGCTGGGCCTGACGGCCAAGGTGGCGGCGGCGACGTTCGAGCGGGATGGCTATAAGCACCTGATCAAGGCGGCGGAGGCGGTCTATTCCTATCCCGCCAATGGGTCACGCCTGTCCCTGCCGGCGCAGAAGATGCTGAACTTCATGATCCACCTGGCCGGCAGCCAGAACTTCGCCAACAAGCTCTACCGTCTGCCCAAGAAGGTCGTGCGCGGCAATCACAAGGGCAACGAGCGCATCTTCGACGCGGTGAAGGAGATCTACGAGTCCAGCCTGGTGGTCATCGGCCCCTTCCGCGGCCGCCGGTCGCGTGCCGAGTTGCGCATCCTCAGCAGCTATGTCCGGCCGGAGGAGGAGATCGAGAGCGACAGCGCCGACATCCACTTCCAGTTCACCGATGCCTTCCTGGAACTGCAGCGCGCCTCCAAGCTATGGGCGCGGCTATCGGGCCCAGCCATGGTGAAGGTCACCAGCACCTACGCGCTGAAGCTCTATGAGATCGGCATGCAGCGCTACCAGATGGACTTTCCTTCCCTGGCGCTGGACATCGACACGTTGCGTCGCCTGCTGAACGTGCCGGAGGGGGCATACAAGGACTTCGGCATCCTGCGCACCCGCACCATCGACCGCGCCATCGCCGAGGTGAACCAGCTGGCGCCCTTCCGCGTGGAAATGCCGGAGGCCAAGATGGTGCGCCGGGGCCGCAAGGTGGAGGAGGTCACGCTGGACTTCTTCGCCAAGGACGAGGACGAGGTCGCCGACACCTTCCTCGAACGGGAACGCCACAGTGTGGGCCGCCGGGCGCGGCGCATTGGCAAGGTGGAGAAGCTGGAGCCGGCGGTGGTCGAGGCAACGCCCCTGCCCGACGCCGACGATGCCAACGCCCTGTGGGCTGCCGCCCGACACGCCTTGCTGGCCAAGAACGTTCCCGCCCCCCTGCTGCGCGACCTGGAGGTGGAGCGCATTGAAGAGACGGCGCGGGGCGAACGCCGGCTGGTGCTGGTGGCGGGCCATCCCGCCACGGCGCAGACGGCCCGCATGAACCATGAGCCCAGCATCCGCAGCGTTTTGGTTTCGCTGACCTCGGGGTCCATCACCGGGGTGGAGATCATCGCACCCCCACGCCGTAAGGATAGGGCTGTCGATCCTGCCTCCCCGGCGTAAGGGGCCCCCTCCGCGTAAGGATGGCGACCGCAGCGATGGTTGCGACGTCGCAACCCGGCGCGTGATGTTGACGTAACACAACGGGACATGTTGACGCCGCCAATTTGGGGCCACTATTCTGATGCCCAACATCTTGGGGCTCAAAACGGAAGGGACGGCCATGGATGGCGCCGCATTGCGGATCGCGCGGGAAGCGCGTGGTGAAACCCAGCAGACCTTCGCCGACTGGCTGAATGCCAGCCTGGGCCGCAAGTACGATAAGGGCCGTATCAGCCGCTGGGAAACCGGCGGGGAGAAGATCCCCCAGGCGGTCATCGACCTGCTGACCCCCCGCCGCCGCGCCCGCCAGACAGCCACCATCATCGCCCTGTCCAATCAAAAAGGCGGCGTGGGCAAGACCAGCGCCTCGGTCAACATCTGTGCTGCCCTGGCGGCCTTGGGCCAACGGGTGCTGTTGGTGGATGCCGACCCGCAGGCCAGCGCCACGGTGCACCTGGGCATCAGCCAGGCCGACATGTCGGAAGCGGGCAAGACCACCTATCACGTCATGCTGAAGGATCAGGCGACGGGCCAGGCGGCAGTGCCAGTGTGCGACGGCCGCTTCCATTTGCTGCCCAGCACCATTCTGCTGTCGGCGGCGGAGACGGAGTTGATCGCCGAGCCCATGGGCACGCTGGTGCTGCGGGAGCGGTTGGCCATGGTGCGCCGGGCCTATGACTACATCCTGATCGACTGCCCTCCCCACCTGGGCATGCTGACCCTGAACGCCTTGGCGGCGGCAGACGGCGTGTTGATTCCCGTACAGACGGAGATGCTGGCCCTCATGGGCGTGCCCCTGCTGCTGGACACCATCAGCAAGGTGCGGCGGCGCGGCAACCCGGACCTCAGCGTCATCGGCATCCTGCCCACCATGTTCACCGCCCGCCACACCCAGGATCGCGCCACCCTGGCCGACCTGGAAGCACGGTTCGGCGGCGCCATCCGCATCTTCACCCCGGTGCCGCGCGCCACCATCTTCCCCCAGTCCGTGGCCGCCGGACAGCCCACCATCGATGTGGCATCGGACCCGGCAACCGTGGCACCTTTCCGCGAGGTTGCCCAAGCCCTGCTTGAGGCGGATGGAGGGGACGTCGCCCATGTCGCGTAAACTGGCCCGCAGCAATCCCGCCCTGGCGGCGACGGCGGCCAGCCTGTTGCCCGCCACGGCCAAGCCGCTGAACAAGCTGTATGGCACGTCGGAGGATTTTCCGGAGCTGGTGGAATTGGACCTGGACCAGGTGTTCCCCAACCCGGATCAGCCGCGCCGCCATTTCGACGAGACGGCCCTGCGTGAGCTGGCCGACAGCATTGGCGCCCAGGGCCTGATCCAGCCCATCGTCGTGCGCAAGCGGGCGGAGGGCGGCTACCTGATCGCCGCCGGTGAACGCCGCTGGCGCGCCCACCGCCTGCTGGGCAAGGCCACGATCTTCGCCATCGTGACCCAGGGCGGGGTCGATGAGATCGCGCTGATCGAGAACCTGCAGCGTCAGGACCTGGACACGCTGGAGGTGGCCTGGGGCCTGAGTCGCCTGGGGGAGACCCATCGGTACACCCAGGACCAGCTGGCCGGTGCCGTGGGGCTCAGCAAGTCCGAAGTGTCGCGCCTGCTGGCTTTGGTGCGTCTGCCGGACAGTATCCTGGCGGAATATCCCGAATATCGCGACCAGGTGAGCAAGAGCCATCTGTTCATCCTGGCCGACGCCGAGGATGATGCCGCCCGCCATCGCCTGTGGGGATTGATCAAGGGGGGCGCCACCATCAAGGCCTTGCGCGCGGCCAACAAGCCGGCCGAGCCGGCGCTGCCGGTACCCAAGGTGCCACCGCTTGCCGGTCGCCTGATCACGCGCATGGAGCGGGACCTGGCGCAAGTGTCGGCCGGCCCCAACGGCCTGGCGGCCAAGGACAGGGAACGGCTGGAGAAGCTGCGCCAGCGGCTGGACGAAATCCTCCGCTAATTGCGACGTCGCAATCGGCGCTTCAGCAGCACGCGGATATGACGATGTAGGGTAAGGGGTGCTGGCGGCAGATCGCGCGCCTGCCGCAATGTGCCCCCAAGCGGTAAGGATGGGGCCAGCCGAGCCTTGGGCACGCCGATGCGCTGTGACAGATAGATGCCGGAATGCCCGCTGAAGGCGTAGGCGACGAAGCAGGCGACGGCGATGTAAGGGGTGTGCGCGGCGCCGAACAGCTCTATCCCCATCAGGGTGCAGGCCAGGGGGGTGTTGGCCGCCGCGGCGAACAGCCCCACGAAGCCCAGGCCGGCCAGCAGGTCCGTCGGGGCATCCATGACGCCGGCCAGGGCATGGCCCAAGGCGGCGCCGATGAAAAACAGCGGCGTGACCTCGCCACCCTTGAAGCCCGTGGCCAGCGTGGTGATGGTGAACAGCGCCTTCCACAGCCAGCTGAACGGGTGATAGGGCGCGGCCTGGAATAGGCCGGGCAACGTGATCGCTCCCGGATCGGCCGACCAGACGCCCAAACCCAGATAGTCGCGCGTGCCCAGGATGTGGACGAAGGCGATCAGCAACAGGCCACCCAGGACGGGCCGCAGCAAGGGCTGGGGGCAGAGGCGGCGCACCAGCGCCGCCGCGCTGTGCGAGACCTCGGAAAAGGCCAGGCCGCCCAGGCCGAAGATCACAGCCGCCAGGGTCACCTTGGCCAACAGCCAGCCTTGCAGGTGAAAACCGCCCTCACCGGCGGCGATGATGTAGGCGGTATGTTCGATGCCCCAGGCGTGGCAGGTCCAGTCGCCCACCAGGGCCGCGATCAGGCAGGGCAGCAGCGCCTCATAGCGCACCTGACCCAGGCTCAGCACCTCCAGCGCGAAGATGGCGCCGGCGACGGGCGTGCCGAACACCGCGCCAAATCCGGCGGCCACGCCGGCCATCAGCACCAAGCGGGTATCGGCGGGGGACAGTTTCGCCAGGCGGGTAAAGCCGCTGGCCAGGCTGCCGCCCAGTTGCACCGCCGTGCCCTCGCGGCCCGCTGAGCCGCCGAAGAGGTGGGTGACGACCGTGGCGGCCAGGATCAGCGGCGCCATGCGCAAGGGCACGCCGGCGCCGGGTTCGTGAATCTGGTCCACGATCAGGTTGTTGCCGCCGTCGGCCCGGCCGCCGAAACGACCATAGACCCAGACGATGGCAATGCCGGCCAGGGGCAGGGCGTAAAGCAGGGTCGGGTGCTCGAAGCGGGCCTGGGTGGCCCGGTCCAGGCTCCACAGGAACAGGGCGCAGGCGCTGCCGATCAGGGCGGCGACGGGGGCTGTCAGGCATAGCCATTTCAACAGGGCGCGCGTCTGCGCGGCCCACGAGGCCAACAGGCGACGGGGGATCATGAGAGGAACCCGCAACTGATGAAGTAAGGATAGGGCGCGAACACTGCAGACGGACTCCAACCATCAGGTGGCGAAACACCGAAGGTAGGAATCATCAGCCCCGGACAGGGCGGTTCGGCCACGAGGCGGCCAGGCAGAAATCCATTGCCGGAAGCAGCTATGACGGATGCCTGCGGCCCCTGTCAACGGTTTGCCGCGCGGCGCTGTCGCGCACCGGGGGCGCGAAAGATATCGAATCGCGAGCGGCTATCCGATTCGCTGGCTATTAGCGAACAGGAAGAAAGCTAATAAGCAGTTAGTTTTCGTGATCGGCCGAGTCGCGCATGGCTCTACAGGGTGCGGATTTTGTTCAGCAGGGTCAGCAGCTGGGTCTGCTCGTCGGCCGTCAGCACGGCGGACACCCTGGCTTCCTGCTCCTCCACCAGGCCCTCGGCCTGGACCAACAGTTCAAGTCCGGCGTCCGACAGGCTCAGCATCTGCACCCGCCGGTCCTGCCGGCCGCGCACGCGCTTCAGCAGGCCGCGGTTGGCCAAGCGGTCGACCAGGTGGGCCATGTTGGGCGGGGCGATTTCCAGAACCTCGCCCGCCTGGCGCTGGTTCACACCCTTGTTCACGCTCACCAGGCTCAGGAGCGAGAATTCCGCCAAGGTCAGCTGGCAGGGGGCGAGATGCTCCAGCACCAGGCGCCGCACCAGGGTTTCCGCCCGCGACAGGTTGAAGCCGACGAACCGCTCCAGCTTTGAACAGTCCAGCGCCGTTTCCGCCTTGGCCGTGGCGGACAGGGACTCGTCGGGGCCTTCCTCGGCTGTCAGTACATCGGTGGCGGGCGTGGTGTTCTTCAGGGCCGGCATGGGAGCGGTCTCAAAAAAAGCGGTGCGGGCATGAAAGGGCAGGGCGGATTAACGGTTCAGGCCCTTATATCAGCCGGGGCGGCGGGGCCAATAGTGTTGGTGGAAGTATCCCGGTAATTGCCCTGATCGTCCAGGGGAACCACCGCTCGTCGAGCGTCACCCCGCATGGCCCGTGCGGCGTCCGGGCGGGAAGGGACCGACCATCCCCCAAGCGGTAAGGATGGCCGGCTTTCAAGAGCCCTCAAATCGGGTAATGGCGGGGGCCGGTCTGGATGGTGACCCAGCGCAGCTCCGTGAACTCGGCCACCCCCCATTTGCCGCCGAAGCGGCCGTAGCCGCTGCTTTTCACGCCGCCGAAGGGCATCTGCGCCTCGTCATGCACGGTGGGGCCGTTGATATGGCAGATGCCGGACTCGATGCGCTGCGCCACCGTCAAGGCGCGGGCGACGTCGCGGCTGAACACGGCGGCCGACAGGCCATACTCGCTGTCGTTGGCCACGCGGATGGCCTCTTCGTCGCCATCGACGCGCATGACCGCGACCACGGGCCCGAAGGATTCCTCGGCATAGAGCTTCATCTCATGCGTCACGCCGTCCACCACGGTGGCCTGCATGATGGCGCCGTCGACCGTTCCGCCGGCGGCGATGCGGGCCCCTTTGGCCACGGCATCGTCCAGCAACGCCTTGATGCGCTGCCCGGCCTGGGCGTTCACCAGGGCGCCCAGGACGGAACCCGGGGCGGATGGGTCGCCGGCGGTCAGGGTGCGGGCCTTGGCCGCCAGCTTGTCCACGAAGGCGTCGGCGACGCGGGCGTCCACCACCAGCCGCTCCGTCGACATGCAGATCTGGCCTTGGTTGAAGAAGCCGCCGAAGGCGGCGGCCGCAACCGCCGCATCCAGATCGGCATCGTGCAGCACCAGCAGCGGCGCCTTGCCGCCCAGCTCCAGCAGGGCGGGCTTCAGATGCTTGGCCGCCAGCTGGGCGACGATGCGGCCCACGCCGGTGGAGCCGGTGAAATTCACCCGCCGCACGGCCGGATTGGCGATCAAGCGCTCGACGATGGCCGGCGCGTCGGCAGGGGCGTTGGTGATGACGTTGACGACGCCGTCGCCCAGGCCGGCCTCGGTCAGGATCTGGCCGATCAGGCGGTGGGTGGCGGGGCACTGCTCACTGGCCTTCAGCACCACGGTGTTGCCGCAGGCCAGCGGCGTTGCGATGGCGCGCGTCCCCAGGATGACAGGGGCGTTCCAGGGGGCGATGCCCAGCACCACGCCGCAGGGCTGGCGCAGGGCCATGGCCAGGCTGCCGGGCACATTGCTGGGGATGACCTCGCCATTGATCTGCGTGGTCATGGCCGCCGCCTCGCGCAGCATGTTGGCGGCCAGCATGGCGTTGAAGCCGTACCAGTTGGGCATACCGCCGATTTCCGCAGCGCCGATGGCGATGAAATCCGCCGTGCGGGCGTCCATCAGATCGGCGGCCTTCAGCAGGCGCTGGCGCCGTTCCCCCGGGCTGAGCGCCGCCCAGGCGGGGAAGGCGGCCTGGGCCGCGGCCACGGCGGCGTCGGCATCGGCCGGGGTGGCCGCCGCGGCGGTGGTCACGACCTTGCCGCTGACGGGGTTGGCACGGGTGAAGGTGGCGCCGCCGCTGGCGGGCACGTCGCGCCCGCCGATCAGCAGGCCGATGGTGGTGGTCGTCATCGGGACCCTCCCTGGGTTTTATCGTTGTCACCGGCTGCCGCCGCTTGTTCCCCCAGGACGTAAGGATAACGTCCCGGGAACGGGCGGCGGCGCTTATCCTTACCGCCTGGGGGCGTGTCGGCCCCCGCCTCTCAAGAGCCGCGCTTGTAGGTCTGCAGACCGGGCTTGATGCTCTTGTCATCCAGGAATTGCTTCAGGCCCTGTTCCCGGCCCTTTTCCGGGTCGCGCAGCTGGGCCTGGTCCAGCTTGGCGTACAGGTAGTCCTCATTCTGCTCCCACGTCAGTTCGCGGCAGCGCTTGAAGCCGTTCTTGGCGGCGCGCAGCACCACCGGGTTCTTGGCCAGCAGGACCTGGGCCAGCTTGGTGACCTCTTCCCGCAGCTGGTCGCGCGGCACGCTCTTGTTCACCAGGCCCATCCGGGCGGCTTCCTGGCCGGTGAACGTCTCGCCCGTCATGATCAGGTGCAGGGCGGCGCGGTGGCCGATGGTGTCGGCCAGGGCCTTGCTGACCAGGTTGCCCGGCGGGATGCCCCAGTTGATCTCCGACAGGCCGAACACCGCCTCGTCGGCGCAAATGGCCAGATCACAAGCCACCAGGGGGGAGAAGGCGCCGCCGAAGCACCAGCCGTTGACCATGGCGATGGTGGGCTTGGCATAGAAACGCAGCAGCCGCCATTGCCAAGTGGATGCGTCGCGGCGCACCTTTTCCTGCAGGATTTCCGGGCCGGCGTCGGTCTCGCGGAAGTATTCCTTCAGATCCATGCCCGCCGTCCAGGCGTTGCCGGCGCCGGTCAGCACCACCACCTGGGCGTCCGCATCCAGTTCCAGCGTTTCCAGCACATCGACCATGTCCCGGTTCATTGTCGGGCTCATGGCGTTGCGCTTATCCGGCCGGTTGAAGGTGACCCAGGCGATACCGTCCACGACATCGACCAGGACGGTCTTCCAGCGATCCGCGTATTTGGACTGGGGCATGGGCCTCAAGGCCTCCTCAACTGCATTTCCTTCAAGGGCCGGTTTCCGGCCAGTGATTAACTTATATACAATAACTATTATGGGTGCAATAGATCGCGCGCGTCGGCGCCCGCGTTTGCGACGTCGCAAATGCTGGTTGGCGGGACGGTGGCGGACGCGGAATCCGGGTGTCAGGGATCAGGCACGAAAGGCGCGCAGCCGGTCGGCCGCGGTGGCGCTCAGGCTGGCGCCGATCATCGACGGGATGACCAGCGTCACGGTGGTGCCCTGTCCCAGCACGCTGTCGACCGTCAGGTTGCCCTTCAGACGCTGGGTCACGTGGTTGTAGGCCACGTGCAGGCCCAGGCCGGGATGGCCGCGGCCCCGGGCGGTGGTGAAGAAGGGGTCCAGGATGTGGGGCAGCACCTCGGCGGGAATGCCCCGCCCGTTGTCGGTCACGGAAATCAGCACCACGCCGCCCTCGGCCGAGGCCGTGACCGTCACATGGCCGTGGGCGCCGGGATCGAAGGCATGGTCGGCGGTATTGGCCAGGATGTGCGTCAAGGCGTTGACCAGCGATTCCGGCACCGTGGGCACCACCAGGCCGTAGGGCACGTCCACTGTCAGCTCGATGGCGCCTTGGGCCAGGGCGGTCCGCGCCACGTTGGCCACATCGGGAAGCAGGGTGGACAGGTCGACCTCCGTCACCTTGCTTTCGCCGTCCTCCGCCGCGATGGCGGTGAAGCTCTTCACCAGGGCCGCCGTGCGCTTGGTGTTGCGTTCCACCAGGTCGGCCAGGTCGGACCATTCCTCCAGCCCGGTTTCCAGGGCGTTGCGCGTCAGCTTGCCCTGGGCGATGTTGTCGCGCACATCCTCCAGGCTGCCGCGCAGGCTGCCCGCGGCGGTTAGCACCACGCCCAGGGGGGTGTTGACCTCATGCGCCACGCCGGCCACCAGGCGGCCCAGCGAGGCCATCTTTTCCTGCTGGATCAGCTTGGACTGGGTGGTGCGCAGGTCCGCCAAGGCCTGGGCCGTTTCCATCCAGGCGGTTTCGGCGCGGCGGTAGGATTCCGCGTTCTCCAGGGCGATGGCGCTATAGGCGCACAGCGTGCGGAAAATCATCTGTTCCCGGTCGCCATAGGCATGGTCGGCGACCACGACCAACACGCCCAGCACCCGGTTTTCCACCACCAGCGGATAGGCCAGCGCCACGCCGTCCTCCACCGTCTCCGTCAGCTCCTGCCGGCTTTGCGCCGCGCGGGCCGGCAGGGACACAGGATCATCCAGATAGACGGGCTCGACGGCGCTGCCGTCGGCGGTGGCGGGTTCCAGGTACGACCCCTGCAGGCGGTACAGCACCAGGCGGTGGCCGGTCAGCAGCTCACCCACATAGCGCTTCAGCGTGCTCAGCACCGCGTCCAGGATCAGGGTGGCGGTGATGTCCTGCCCGGCGTCGCCCAGGCGGCGCAGGATGGCGGCGGACTGGGTCAGGGCGGCATTGGCCTCCGTCAATTCCACCGTGCGCTGGGCGACCACGGCCTCTAGCTCCTGCTGGCGTCGGCGCAGGATGGCGGTGCGGCCCCGTACCAGCAGGCCGACGGCCCCGGCCAGGGCGACGATGCCCAGCATCTGCGCCCACCAGGTCTGGTACCAGGCGGGCATGATGGCCAGCGGCACCGTCAGCTCCGCCGTCGACCATTGGCCGCTGCGGTTGCTGCCCCGCACCCGCAGGGTGTAATTGCCGGGCGGCAGGTTGGTGTAGGCGATCTGCCGCCAGTTACCGTCGATCTCCAGCCAGTCCCGGTCCAGCCCTTCCAGCTTGTAGGCGTAGCGGTTGCGTTCCGGGGCAGAGAAGTCCAGCGAGGCGACCTCCAGGCGGAAGCCATGGTCGTCGGGATGGATGGTCAGGGGTGTGGTGGTGTGGGCCACCTGCGAGCCCGGAATCTGCCGCCGGCCGATATAGGCCTGGGTCACCACCACCGGCGGCACATAGGTCCAGTCCGCCAGCAGGCGTGGGTGGATCAGGGTGACGCCGTCCTCCGCCCCGAACAGGATTTCACCGTTGGGGCCCTTGGCGACGGACGTGGACCAGTGGGTGGTCAGCCACACGCCGTCCGACCGCTGGAAGGGGCGGATGGCCATGGTGATGGGATCGATACGCACGACCCCGGTATCGGTGGACACCCAGATGAAGCCGTCTTCGTCCTGCGCCACGGCGTTGGCGGTGGCCAGCAAGGGCTCCACGTCGCTGGCCAGGAACTTCACTGGCCGCCGGCCGTTGGCGTCCGGCTTGCCGATCATGGCGACACCCTGGCCGTAGATGGTGGCCCATAGCCGGCCCTGGCGGTCGGTGGCCAGCGACGCGATGTTGTGGCTGGTCAGGGTGGTGGGATTGCCGCTGTCCAGGTCTATCTTCTGGACCGTGCCGCTGTCCATCCCGGCCAGGTACAGGCCGCTGTAGGTGCCGATCCACAGGCCATGGTCATCCGCCAGTTGCAGCACCGTGATGCGCTGATCTTGCAGGCCACCGCTACCCTGGCCCAGCGGGTGCGCGGTTCCCGTGGCGGGATTGTAGGCCCAGACGCCGACGTTGGAATCGCCGATCCACAGGTGCGTCCCATCCCATTGCAGGCTGGAGATGTTCAAGGCGGCGTCCAGCCCCGGTACCCGGGTCAGATGCACGGCCCCGGCGCTGAGGTCGGTGCGGTACAGGCCGTCGCGGGTGCCGATCCACACTGTGCCGTTCTGCTGAACCGCGAAGGATCGGGCCACCTTCGCCGGCAGGGCGTGTTCGGGGTTGCCGGGGTCGGAGGCCAGGTGGGAAACCAGCTGCCCCGAAGCGTCCAGGACATCGACGCCGCCGCGGCCGCGACCCAGCCACAGCTTGCCATCCGGTGTGACCATCAGCGAATGGGCGCTGCGGTCTTCCGTCTGGGGGTTGGAGGAGATGGGGGTGAGGAAGCGGAAAGCCTGGGCGGAGGGATCGAAACGGCACAGGCCGGGATAGGTTCCCACCCAGACCAGGCCCGCTTTGTCCTTGTACAGCGACAGGATATTGTCGTTCAGCAGGCTGTCCGGAACCGTACGGTTGCGTTTGATGGTCTTGGCGGCGCCGCTGGCCAGGTCCACCTCCAGCAGCCCGTCGCCCATGGTGCCGACCCAGAAGACGTCGGGCTGCACCTCGAGGATGGCCTTGACCCAGTCGCCGGCCACGCCGGCGAAGGATGCCGGCACGGTCTGGAACTGCGGCACGCCCGTATTGTCCACCTGCAGCAGCAGCACGCCATGGCGGCTGGTGCCCAGCCACAGGCGGCCGTGGCCGTCTTCGTACAGGGTGGTGACGCCATCCATGGCCGCGGATCGCGGCAGGGTTAGGCTACGAAACTCCGTCTGCCCAGGCGGCAGATAGGCCAGGCCGTTGGCCGTTCCCACCCACAGGTATCCCAGATGGTCGCGCTTCAGCGCCTGGATCTTGTCGCCCACCACGCCGCCCGCCGGGTTGTCGGCACCGTGCAGATGCGTGGCCGGTTCCTGGTTGGCGGACAGGTGGTCAAGGCCGCCCTCGGTTCCCACCCATAGGCCGCCGGCCCCGTCATCCTCGATGCTTCGGACGTCGATATGGCTCATGGTGTCCAGCGGCACGCGCACGAACCGGTCGGTGGCTGCGTCGTAGCGCACCAGGCCGGCGGCGCTGGTGCCCACCCACAACCGCCCTTGAAGGTCGGTGTGCAGGGTGCGGATGTTGCTGTCGGGCAGGCCGTAGGGCCCGGTGGCCCCGCCGCCATAGGATTTGAAACGATAGCCGTCGAAGCGCGCCAGGTCGCCGGCAGTGCCCACCCACAGAAAGCCCTCACGGTCCTGCTGGATGGCCGTGATGTATTCGATGCTTTTGCCTTTGTCTTCGTTGTACCGGGTGAACAGATCAATGACCGAATTACGCCACATCTCTGCGGCACGCGCCGGTGCGGCCGTGAGAATTGGTAAACAGACGGCGATCAGTACGCCAGCGCGCCCGATTTTATTGAGCGATCTTCCAATTTCCTGAACGAAATTCAGCATGAGGCTCATCTTATACGTCAAGCGGCGGCGTCAGGGTAATGACCGATCAGTCTGTCGCGATATGTGCCTCCCGGTAAAACGGGGCCTTGGCAAGCCAGGCCGAATACGATGCCGTACCCGGACTTTCTGCCAAGACCCCGCAGTAATTTCACCTGCTTTTATTCTGCGGAGACGTTTTGGTCCTGCACGTCTTCGACCGAAACGTTCTGATCCTGAACGTCCTCGACGGAGACGTTCTGGTCTTGGACGTCTTCGGTGGAGACGTTCTGGTCCTGCACGTCCTCCACAGACACGTTCTGATCCTGGACGTCCTCGGTGGAGACGTTCTGGTCCTGCACGTCTTCCGTGGAGACGTTCTGATCCTGGACATCCTCGGTCGAAACGTTTTGGTCTTGAACCTCTTCGACGGCGGCGACGACCTTCACCGGCGTTGCCGGCTTGGCGAAGGCGGCCAGCCAGCGCTGCTCATCGGCGTTCAGCGCGCCGAAGCTGGTGACATAGCGCACCGGATCGGCACGGAAGGACTGGGCCGCGTCGGGGTCCAGGGCGATCTGCTGCATGGCCTGGAAGTAGGCCTGGGACATGGCGGGCGGGGTGGATGGCACCAGGGTGATGGGGGCGGATTCCGCCGCCGGCACGGGCAGGGGCTTGCCCACCATGGCGCTGATGCCCAGCCGCTCCGCCATGGCCATGTCGTTGTCCAGGCTGTCCTTGGGCGGGATGTACAGGGTGCTGGCCTTGCTCAGCCGCTTCAGGTTGGCGGGGTCGCGGTACGCGCCCAGCTTCAGGCGGCGCAGCACGGGCTTCTGCCCCGGGCGGGTGGCGCCGACATAGTCCACGCAGGGGTGGTTCTCGCCATAGATCTCGATCAGGCGCTCGAACAGGATGGCGCGGCGCTCCAGGTTGTCGGTCACCGGGCGGAACAGGTCGCCCACCGGGCCCACCTGCATCAGCACGACGTGCCCGCTGGTCACCAGCGGCCGGTTGCGCAGCAGGAAGTCGGTGGCCTCCATGGCCTGGTAGCCGGACTGGCTGGGGTCCACGCGCAGGTCGGCGAACAGGTAGTCCAGCGACGACACGCCCGGCAGCAGGCAGGTGTCATAACCCTCGGCCTTGGCGGTGGTCAGGGCCAGGCGGGCGGGGGCGACGTAGAAGCCGGGGTGGCCGTAGAACACGCCGGTCACGCGGTGGCCGGACCGCACCTCGGCCACCATCACCTCGGCCATCTGCACATAGGTCAGGCTGCGGCGCTTGTCCGCGCCGTACAGCGTGGTGAGGTCGATGACGTTGGGGTTGAGGGCGTGCAGGTCGGCCAGCATCAGCGGATCGCGGATGCAGTGGAACACGACGTCGGCGTGGCGGATGTGGCCCTCGGCTTCACGGGTCAGGTGCCCCAGCGCCTGGATGCCCGTGCCCACAATGGCCAGGCTGCCGCTGGATTGTTTCGCTTTGGTTTCAGTCAGGATCGCTTGGGTGTCCGCAATTCTGGTGTCCGGCATCACTACCCCCATCGGTTGAGTTTGTAGTTGGGCAGGTAAGCTACCAGTCTACAATCAGAACGGGTAGATGGAATATGGCATCCGGACAGAATCCCCCATCACGCAGGCGTCGCGAGGGCAGGGGCAACGGGGCGAGAGGGTCCATGTCAATGGTGCGTTAATGGACCTTTGCAATCGGGTGGAGAGTTGGATGATAGTGCCTCGGCTTCCGCCTATCCGCAGACCAGGGGCGCTTCGTTGTTTGATATCGGCTTTTCCCGAGTGTGGCCGCGCCACGCGTTCGCCGGCCTTGTCATCGTCTGTTTGGCAATAGGGGCTTCGGCCGCATGGTCCGACCAAGCACATGCGGCGGGCAAGGCGGAGTCTGTGGTGTCGACAGCCGTCATCGGCAGCTGGCCGGTCGACCTGCATCCGTTGACCAGTGATGAATTGGGTCACGTGACCGTGAAGCGCTATCTGAACCGGCCGGTGCTGGAACAAGGGACTGGTGGACCTGTCTGCACGTACTGCGTGTCGATACCGACCGAGACGGATGGCACCCTGCGCTTCCAACGGGGGGCTGACGGCACATGGGAAACGATCGCCCTCTACGTTCTGCGTCCGGAAGCGAAATGGGCGGATGGTGTGGCCATCACCACCGCCGACGTCGGGTTCACTTGGAAGGTGATGCGCCACTCCGGTGTCGTCTCCGCCCCCCTCGATACCCGGGCGACCGACATAAAAGACGTCCACGTGATCGATGCGAGGACGTTCGAGGTGGTGCATGACGGCCTGCTGTGCGGCACGCGGCTGAGCGTTCCCCCCATCCTGCCCAGCCATCTGGAACAAAAGATTTGGGAGGCAGATCCCAAAAGCTATTTCGAACACTCCCTATATAGGACCAAGCCGGAAACCCCCGGGCTTTACAGCGGACCCTTCCGGCTGACCAAAATGGCCGATAACACCGTGCGGCTGGCGCGGAACAGGTTCTGGGCGGGCCGGTCGCCGGCGTTCGATGGGGTGACGGTGGCGGTGGCGGCGAATAAGGCGGATCTGGAAAAGCTGGTCCGCGACGGGAAGGTCGATACCTTCACCACCCTTGAATTCGACATGGGGCGCCGCCTGGCCAAGGATTTGGCCGACAAATATACGGCCTTTTACGCCCCCAGTGATTTCCTGGTCCACCTACGGCCCAATTTCGACAACCCCATCCTGGCTGATCTGCGCGTCCGCAAGGCGCTGATGTACGGCCTGGATCGCGAGGGGCTTGTCTCCTCGCTATTGGACAACAAGGGCACGGTGGCGCAAAGCCTGTTGAGCCCCTTCATGCCCGGCTACGCCGTGGTAGATCGCTATACCTATAATCCGCAAAAGGCGGCGATCCTGCTGGACGAGGCGGGGTGGACCAAAGGCAAAGATGGCCATCGCAGCAACGCCGCCGGCAAGCCTTTGCGATTTGAGGTACGCTACCGGCGCACCCAGCCCTGGATCGATCTGGCGCCCCAACTGGCGAAGGCATGGGGTGCCTTGGGCGTCCAAGTGGATATGGTCGAAGACCCGCAACTGACCGGCGACGCGGTGGATTCCCGGCAACGCTATCCCGGTATGGTCGGCTTCTCCGAATGGCTGCTTGGTGGGATTGAGGTCGCTCGCTATTGGTACCATTCCGCTATGATTCCATCGGCGGCCAATGGTTGGCAGGGCAGCAATTACTTCGGCATCAGGGTGCCAGCCTTCGATGCTGCCATGGACCGGCTGTTGACCGCAGGCTGCGCCATCGAACCCCGACAGGCAGCGTTGGTGGATTTGCAAAAGGCCTATGCGGAGGGCCTGCCGGCGCTACCCCTCTGGTTTGGGACCGTCATCACCTTGTCCGATCATCGGCTTGAGGGTACGGTCAATTCCCGCACGTTCGCCGCCGCACCTATCGAGAATTGGCAGCTGCGGCCATAGGCCCGATGTTGCCAAGGCCATTTCTCGCGCGCGGTCGCAGTTTACCCTGTGACGCAACTGCGGCGAGTGTTATCACCATCGCTTGGCTGGGAAGGGCGTACCCTATGCACTTCGGACGGGTGGCGGATTGGGAGAGTTGGCGCGGGACGATAGGGTAGACGGGTGGGGCCGCAACGGTGCCGCCGCCCCTTCTCTGAGGGTGATGGAGCGTATCCGGGTCGGCTTGCGCATTCTGGCGCCGGTGCTGGGCGCTGGCTTGCTGATGGTCGCCCTGTTCGGGACGGGGGAACGGACGCTCCATCGTTTGACTGGCGCCATCGATCAGATCGTTGATCGGAATTTGGCCGGCAGCGTCAAGCTGTCTGACATCAATACTCGAGTACAAAGCGTCAACGCCCGCTTCAACCGCTTGCTCGCCGTGAAGTCCGCGGGCCGGCAGGCCGTGGATGTCGATGCTGAACTGGCAGCCATCACAGCACAGGTCAACAGTCTGGCCAGCGATCTTCAGTCGTACCGGGATATCTATGCCACGCCGGCGCAACGGCCGCGCCTGGACGAAATCCTGCGCAACCTGTCCGATTACAAAAGCGCGGTCGCCTGGGTGGGATCCATGCTGGGGATCGATTTCGCCAGCACGGTCAGCTTCATTGAACCCTTTGGTGAGGTGTTCAACCGCGTCCAAGCCGAATTGACCGGTATCGTCGCCGAAACTGGCAAGGATGCCCAGCTTCAGGCGGAGGAGGCGACGCGCCAGGCTGAATCGACCATTCGGACCTTCCTTTATTCTGCTGTGGCGGTGATGCTGGGCATCGCCTTGCTGGCTTGGTTGATTGGGCGCTATCAGCAGCGCCTGCGCATCAGTTCCGAGATGTTGCGCCAGCAGGTGGAGGAGCGGACGGCGGAGCTGCGCAAGGCCAACGATGGTCTGGCGGCTTCGGCCGAAACCTTGCGTCAACTGGGCGATGCAGGGCTGGCGCTGACGGCAACCCTGGACTTGGCGCAGGTGCATGAGGCCCTGTACCACCATCTTTCCGGCCTCATTCCCATGGATGCGTTCGGGATCGCGCAACTGTCGGGCGACGGTCGCGATATCGTGTTTGAACACTTCGTTCTGAACGGGCATGTCCTGCCCACATTTTCCCGGTCCACCCAGGGGGCGGCCGAACCAGCGGTGCGTGCCATGAGGCTGGCAGCCGAGGTGGTGACGCTGGGTGATGACGTGGCGGCCTGGATGGCGGGGGTGGCGGGCCCGGTGGAGGGTGGCCGGATACGGTCGGCGGTCTGGCGGCCGCTGGTGGTTTCGGGGCAGGTATTGGGGCTGATCACGGCGCAAAGCGAAGACGTCGACGCCTACGGTCCCCAAACCCTCGAAATTCTGCGCTCCGCCTGCGCCTATGCGGCCATCGCCATCGCCAACGCGCGGTCCTACCGCGATCTGGAGGCCACCTTGTCTGAACTGCGTGCCACGCAGGACAAGCTGGTCCAGCAGGAAAAGATGGCGTCCCTCGGTCGATTGGTGGCCGGAGTCGCACATGAGATCAATACGCCGCTGGGCGTGGTGCTCACGGCGGCGGGTAGCCTGTACGGTGGGGTGACCGATTTGCGTGATGCCATTGCCAGTGGCCGCCTGACGCGGGCGGCGCTGGAACAAGGCATCAACGAATGGGCTGACTTGGCCACGGTGGTCGAACGCAATGCCGTGCGCACGGCGGCGCTGGTCAAGAGCTTTTCCGCCGTTGCGGTGGATCAGGTGGACGGCCGGGTCCTGGAAACGGATCTTTCCGTTTTGCTGTCCGACGTGGTGACGCTGTTCCGTCCGGCGTTGGATCGGGAAGCTATCCACCTGGACTTTGTGGTGACAGATGCCCCGGTGGTGCAGACGGTGGGGGAGTCGCTGACGGACGCCTTGACCCGCATCCTGGCCAACACCATTGATCATGCCTTCGGCGCCAGCCCGGGCGGCCGCGTCACGCTTTCCGCCACGGCGGCAGGCAATGGCGGTGCGGTCATCACTGTGGCCGACAATGGCGTCGGCATTCCGGCGGATGCGTTGAGCCATGTCTGCGACCCCTTCTTCACCACGGCGCGCGGCAACGGTCATCCGGGCCTTGGCTTGCACGTGGCATTCAATCAGGTGACGCAGCGGTTGAAAGGAACCTTGATAGTGGAAAGCGTCGAGGGGAATGGAACCTGCGTGACCTTGCGCATTCCATCCCTCAAGGGTTGATATTGTTTTTATACAATAGTATTTTGGCGGGCATAAATGATCTGCGTGCGACAAAAGGTCTATTAAGAAACTACAAACTCTCGTTTAGTAATCCACACTAAGAATCAGGGGAATTATGACTCAATTTCTGACCGAGATGACGCCCGAGGATGTGCAGAAGGTCCTGGGCCGTGCCCTGCTGGAACCGGCGTTCCGCAAGCAGCTGCTGGCTGATCCCCAGGGCACGTTGACCATCCTGGGCTTCAAGGCGTCGCCGGAAGCCCTGGCGTTCTTCGCGAAGCTAGGCGACCAGCCTTTCGGCGACGCGGCGGACGATCTGGCGGCCCACATTGCCGCCAACCCTCTGCCGGATGTCTGGTACTGATCAAATAACATAACGGTATAAGTATCCTTGCCGCGGCCCATATGGTGGCGGTGGAAGATATGCGGACGCTTTCGTCTGCTGTTCCTATTCCCGCCTCTTGGTTCTAAGCGGGGAAAAGCTCTTGTGGTCTTCTGTCCGTAAACGTCTCCTGAGGCAGAACGGGCAGAATTTGGGAATAACACGCCCGGTCGGCCTATTTCTGACGGGGCGTGTTTCCATGTCTGAGAACTGAAATACGCATGGCCGATGGATCGGGAATGATGAAGGCTGGTGACGGCCGCACCCTGCTGGTGGCCATGCCCGTCGCCGCCTTGCACTATCCCGTCATTGGCCTGTCCCTGCTGAAGGGGGCGCTGGCCCGCCAGGGCGTGGCGGCGGATATCCGCCACTTCTACCTGGATTTCGCCGACTATATCGGCTTCGACGCCTACGCCGCGGTGGAGGACAGCCGCTATTTCCTGGCCATGGTGGGGGACTGGGTGTTCTCCGGTGCCGCCCATGGCGCGCTAGAGGGGGGGGCGCCAGAGGGGGAGCCATTCACCTTTCTGAATGGCTTGATGGCCGGAGAATACGGCCGCTATTTCGGGCCGCAGCGGCTGATGGGCATCCTGGCGGCCCGCAACAAGGCGGCGGGCTTCATCGAGCATTGCTTCGGCATGGTCGATTGGTCGCGCTATACCGTCGTGGGCTTCTCCACCTCCTTCCAGCAGACCATGGCCTCGCTGGCGCTGGCGCGGCGCATCAAGGCGGCGCATCCCCACATCCTGATCGTCTTCGGCGGTGCCAACTGCAGTGACGAGATGGGCGTGGAACTGCACCGCCGCTATCCCTTTATCGACGTGGTCGTGGGGGGCGAGGCGGAGGAGGTGCTGCCCGAGATGGTGCGCCGTCACGCGGCGGGGTTGGATCTGGCCGGCTTGCCGGGCACCACCATCCGTGCCGCCGATGGCACGACCCTTCCGGCCACCGTGCCGGCCGGCATGATCACCGACATGGACAGCCTGCCGCCCCTGGACTACGCCGATTTCTATGCCGACCGGGCGCGCCTGCCGGCGGTGGCTGAGCGTTTCCCGGCCTTTCCCCTGTTCGAAAGCGCCCGGGGCTGCTGGTGGGGGCAGAAACACCACTGCACCTTCTGCGGCCTGAACGGCCTGGGCATGGCCTATCGCAGCAAAAGCCAAGATCGCGCCTATGCCGAGCTGACCGAGGTGGCCGACCGCTATGGGCGGGAGATCATGGTGGTCGACAACATTCTGGACAGCCGCTACTTCGGCGACTTCCTGCCCCGCCTGGCGGCGCTGGACCGGCCGCTGCTGCTGCATTACGAGGTCAAGGCCAACCTACGCGCGACCCAGTTGGCCCTGCTGGGGCAGGCCGGGGTGCGCAAGATCCAACCGGGCGTGGAATCGCTCAGCACCCCGGTGCTGGCCCTGATGCGCAAGGGAACCACCCTGTTGCGCAATGTCCAGACCCTGCGCCTGGCGGCTGAGGCGGGCGTGCTGGTGGACTGGTCCCACCTCTATGGCTTCCCGGGAGAGACGGCGGCCCATTACCACGCCGCGGCGGCGGTGGTGCCCAAGATCACCCATCTGCATCCGCCCGGCGGCTTCCACCGGGTGCGCGCCGACCGCTTCAGTCCTTACTTCAACACCCCGGCGGCCTTCGGCGTCACCATCCGTCCCGTCCCCGGCTACAGCCACATATTCCCCCACGATGAGGAAGGCATCGCCCGCCTAGCCTATCACTTCGACATGACGCCCGAGCGGCCGGACGAGGATTTGGCGGCTGGTCATGCCGCCCTGGCCGCTCAGCTGGACCTATGGCGCCGGGGCGACGCGACGTTGACCCTGACGCCGGCCAGTGACGGCACGGCGGTGGTGGAGGATGGCCGGGGTGCCACGCCCCGGCGACACGCGCTGGCTGCCGTCGCCACGGCGGTGCTGGACGCCTGCGCCGAAATCCAGGGTGCCGGCCCGCTGCTGAAGACCCTGGCGCTCCGCTTTGGCGAGGCCGCCGTTTCGGCGGCGGTGGCGGAGCTGGAGGCGCTGGCCCTGCTGCTGCGCGAGGGTGACGAACTGTTGGCCCTGCCGCTGCGCCAGCCGGGCTTCGACCGCGCCCCCCGGCATGAGGAAATCCGCACCTCCTGGGGGCGTTCCTACTTCCATCATGCCCAGGCGGCGGCGCGGATGGCGGAACTGGTCGCCTGATCTTTGCCCAAAAGCTTGGCGTCGGCCCCGTCCGTGCCGGGTTGAGCGGGATTTGCGGGCACGGATACCCTTACGTCTCGGGGGAAATGCCCCCAAGGCGTAAGGATAAGCCGGTACGTTACAGGAAATCGCCGATGTGAAACTGCTCGGTCGTGGGCACGACATAGTCGGCGCTGGTCAGCACGGTGGGATCGCCGATGCCAACGGCCACCATGCCGGCGTCCTTGATGCTGATGATGCCGGCCACCGAATCCTCGATGCCCAGGCAGCGTTCCGGTACGGCGCCCACCAGGCGTGCCGCTTCCAGGAACAGGTCGGGCGCCGGCTTGGGCGCCTTGACCGCCGCCGGGTCGGCGATCGCATCGATCAGGGAGGCAATGCCCAGCTGCTGCAATAGGGGCGGGGCGTTGCGGCTGGCCGAGGCCAGGGCAATCTTCAGCCCGGCGGCCCGCACCTCCTCCAATACCCGGCGGGCGCCGGGCAACAGGTCGTCGGGCGTCTGCTCGGCGATGGCGGCGGTGTAATAGCTGTTCTTGCGGTCGGCCAGCACGCGCTTTTCCTCCGCCGTGCGCGTCACGCTCCCCTCTGGCCCGCCATGGGCCAGGATCAGCTCCAGCGACCCCATGCGGTCCACGCCCTTCAACTTCTCCTCGAAGGCGGGTTCCAGATGGATGCCCAGCTCCTCCCCCAGGCGGCGCCAGGCGGCGAAATGGATATGGGCGGTGTCGGCCAGCACCCCATCTAGGTCAAACAGCACGGCATCAAAGCGCGGCATGGTGGGCGCCCTCCATCACCTGTTCCGAGGCCACCTGTTCCGGGGTGGTTGGCGTCAGGTGCACGACCTGCCCGTGATGGCTCAGCGCCAAGCCGGGGCCCGCCAGCAGGCGATAGGTAGTTGCGGCGTCGCAACCGACGGCCACCTCCACCCGGTTGCCCTGGAACTCCAGGCGGAAGCGGTATCCGGTCCAGCCCGGGGGCAGGGTGGGGGTGAAGCGCAGGGTGCTGCCCAGGGCGTGCAGCCCGGCGAAGCCCTGGACCAGGGCCATCCAGCTGCCGGCCATGGCCGCCATATGCAGGCCGTGGCCGGTGTTGTGGTGCAGGTCGTCCAGATCGACCAGGGCGGTGTCCTTGAAATAGGCCAGCGCCTTGTCCATTTGGCCCAGGCGCGCCGCCAGCAGGGCGAACACGCCGGCCGACAGGGTGCTGTCATGCACCGTCACCGCCTCATAGAAGGCGAAGGACCGGCGCACGGCCTCCGGCTCGAACCGGTGGGGCAGCAGGCAGAAGGCCAGGACCGCATCCGCCTGCTTGCACACCTGGTGGCGGTACAGCACCAGCGGGTGGTAATGCATCAGCAGGGGATGATGGTCGGCGGGCGTGCCGGCGAAGTCCCAGGGCTTCTTGTCCAGGAAGCTGTCATCCTGCGGGTAAATGCCGCTGGCCTCGTCATGGGGCAGGTACATGGCCTCCGCCGCCTGGCGCCAGCCCTCCGGCTCCTCCGCGCCCAGGCCGATGGCGGCGGCGATGCGCGCCAGGGCCTCCGGCTTCTCCCGGCCCAGGCGGGCCGCCACCTCGGCCGCGTACTCCAGGTGCGCCTGGGCCATGGCGTTGGTGTAGAGGTTGTTGTCCACCATGGCCGTGTATTCGTCCGGCCCCGTCACCTCATGGATGCAGAAGCGGCCACCGCGGCGGGGGTTGTAATGCCCCATGTCCAGCCACAGGCGCGCCGTCTCGAACAGGATTTCGGCGCCGTGGCGCACCAGGAAATCATCGTCGCCGCTGGCGTCCATGTATTGGCGCACGGCGTGGGCGATGTCGGCGTTGATGTGGTACTGCGCCGAGCCTGCGGGGAAATAGGCGGAGCATTCGGCGCCGCCGATGGTGCGCCAGGGATACAGGGCGCCCTTGCGGTGGCCCATGGCGCGGGCATGGGCACGGGCGCCGTCGAGGGTGCGGTGCCGGTATTCCAGGATGGCGCGGGCCACGGCCGGCCGGGTGTAGACCAGCACCGGCAGGGCGAAGATCTCGGCGTCCCAGAAGTAATGCCCCTCATAGCCCTCGCCGCTCTGTCCCTTGGCACCGACGGAGGTCAGGCCGTCCCGCCCCGCCCCCTGCAGCAGCTGGAACAGGTTGAAACGCACGGCGCGCTCCAGCTCCGGCGCGCCCTCTATGGCGAGATCGGACGACAGCCAGAAATCCTGCAGCGCCTGGGTGCGCGCCTGGCGCAGGGCGGGCAGGCCGATGGCGTTGGCTTGGGCCAGGGCGGCCACGGCGGCGCCGGCCAGCGCCTCGTCATCGGCGGGGGTGCCGTCCACGCCTTTGTCGGCGGCATAGGCGACGCACTTCACCAGGGTCAGCACGGATCCAGGCGTCAGGGTGGTGCGCACGGTGTGGCTGACGATGCCCTGGTCGCGGATGCTGGCGGTCAGGATGGGGGCATCGCTGGTGACGGTCACGCCATGGGTCATGGCCACGGCCACGCCCTGGCGGCTGCGGCCGGTGCGCAGCACCATGCCGTCGCTGCCGTCCTCCTCGATCCAGCGGCGGAAGGCCAGGGCCGCCAGCTGCGGGCCCACGCGGGGGTCGTGCACGCCGCCCTCGTCCGCCGAGGGCGGCTGATGCGGGGCCAGGCACGAATCCACCACCACCTCGGCGGTGAAGTCTTCCGCCGTCACCTGGTACTGAATGACCACGGGGCCGGGGTGGTCCTCCACCACCAGGCGCTCGGTGGCCAGCCGCAGGGTGCGGCCGGCGGGCGACCGCCACCGCAGCGCGCGATGCAGCACGCCGGTGCGCAGGTCCAGCCAGCGGTGATGCTCCAGCACGGTGCCGGTGGACAGATCCAGCGGTTCGCCCTCCACGGTCAGGCCGATCAGGGTGCCGTCCGGCACCGGGATGCGGGTATCGCTGGCCTCGGCGAAGCCCGGCGCCTTCTCGTGATAGGTGATGGGCGTGATCTCATAGACGCCGTTCAGATGCACCACGGGTGCGGTGGAGCGCGCATCCTCCTCCACACCGCCGCGCACGCCGATGAAGCCGTTGCCTAGGGTGAACAGGGATTCGGTGCATTTCAGCGCCGCCGGGCTGTCGCCCTGGGCGATGACCACCCAGGGATCGGTGGCGGGCGGGATGGCGGGGAAGGGGGGGAGCGAGGCTGTCACGGGCGATCCACGTGGTTTCGATCTGCAGGTGGCCTAGGGGGTAACCCGGGCAAGGGGGCCTGGGTTCCCTCCGGCAGGGATGGTTCAGCTGTGCGGGGTGGAGGACAGCGGGGCGGCCACGTCTTCCAGCGACCGGCCCTCCGCCTTCACGCCCAGCACCAGTTCGGCGATGGCGGCGGCGATCATCAGGCCGGCCCCCAGGACGTAGCCCCACAGCACGTTGGTGCGGGAGCCGGTGTCGATCAGGGCGCCGAACACCAGCGGGCCGCAGACGCCGCCCAGGCCGGTGCCGAAGGCGAAGAACAGCGAGATGGCGACGGCGCGGATCTCCAGCGGGAAGCATTCGCTGACCGTCAGGTAGGCGGAACTGGCGGCGGCGGAGGCGAAGAAGAAGATGACGCTCCACGCCAGCGTGATGGTGGTGGCGGTCAGCAGGCCCTGCTGGAACAGGATGCCGGTGCCGATCAGCAGCACGCCCGACAGGGCGTAGGTGCCGGCGATCATGGGCACGCGGCCGATGGTGTCGAAGAAGCGGCCGATGATCAGGGGGCCCAGGAAGTTGCCGGCCGCGAAGGGCAGGATGTACCAGCCCACGGAACTGGACGGCACGTCGAAGAACGAGGTCAGGACCAGGGCCTCGGTGAAGAAGATGGCGTTGTAGAAGAAGGCCTGGGCCGTCATCAGCGACAGGCCCAGCACCGTGCGCCGGCCGTAATCGCGCAGCAGCGACCGGGCCACGGCGGCGGTCGACACCGTCCGCAGCTCGCGCAGGCGCACGGGCGGGCCGGCGGGGGGCAGGGTCAGACCCTGGGCCTGGATGCCCGCCTCGATGCGGGCGACGATGGCCTCGCCCTCCGGCACGCGGCCATGGGTCATCAGCCAGCGGGGACTTTCCGGGATGGCCCGGCGCAGCAGCAGGATGAACAGGCCCAGCACGGCGCCGGTGAAGAAGCTGGCGCGCCAGCCCATGTCCGGCCCCAGCAGGCCCGGATCCAGGAGGACCACGGCGCCGATGGCGCCCAGGGCGGCACCCAGCCAGTAGCTGCCGTTGATGACCAGAGTGACCCAGCCGCGCGCGCGGGCGGGGATCAGTTCCTGGATGGTGGAATTGATGGCCACGTATTCGCCGCCGATGCCGGCCCCGGTGATGAAGCGGAACAGAAGCAGGCTGGTGAAGTCCCAGCTGAAGGCGGTGGCGGCTGTGGCGGTCAGGTAGACCAGCAGGGTGATGCTGAACAGCTTCTTGCGGCCCAGCTTGTCGGTCAGCCAGCCGAAGAACAGGCCGCCCAGCACGCAGCCGATGAGATAGGCGCTGCTGGCGGCCGAAACCTGGGCGTTGTTCAGCGCCAGTGACGGGCTTTCCTTCATGGCGCCGGCGACGGCGCCGGCCAGCGTGACCTCCAGCCCGTCCAGCACCCAGGTGATGCCCAGCGCGGCCACCACCAGGCTATGGAACCGCCCCCAGGGCAGGCGGTCCAGCCGGGCGGGGATGTCGGTTTCCGTCAACGCGGGCGGGCCGGGGGGCGCTGAGGTGAGGGAGGCGGCGCTGGACACGGGATGGTCACCTTCACTGTAGGCCGAAGGAAAAGGAGCCGAGTGGAAAAGGAGGATGGGCGGGCAAAGATCGGGGCAATGCCCGCCCATCCCCAGAGGCCGTCTTCGGGGCGACGGCCCCATACCGGAAGGGTGCCGCCCTGCGGACGGCGCCCCCTAATCAGCCGGCGGTCAGAACTTGGCCGCGGCACTCAGGTGGATGGACCGGCCGAACAGCGGGCGGCCCAGGAAGACGCCGCTGCTGCTGGTGCCGGACCCGACCACGCGGGCGTTGCCCTCGGTGATGCCCAGCTCGTCCGTCAGGTTGGTGCCGGTCAGCTGGACGGTGTAGCGGTCGAACTCGGCCGAGACGCCCAGGTCCAGGGTGTCATAAGCCGGCAGCGGCTGCTGGTTGTTCGGGTCGCCATAGCGGTCGCCCACATGGGTGTAGGTGCCGAACAGGCGCAGGCTGGCCCAATCCAGCGGGATCTCGTACGACGGCGCGATGGAGAACTGGAACTTGGGCTGGCGCAGCACCTGGTCGCCGTTGAAGGTGGGGTTGTCCTGGTACTTGGCATCCAGATAGGTGCCACGGAAGCTGACCGTCAGGTTCGTGACGGGCCGCACCGCCAGTTCAAACTCCGCACCCCAGGCTTCCGATCCATAGATCTCGTTGATCAGGCTGCCGCTGCCGTCGGGGTTCACCACCTCGGCCTGGTACAGCAGGCCGGAGAAGGTGTTGTGGAAGCCGGTGACGTAGGCGCTGTAATAGTGCGACGATGTCTTCAGGCCCACTTCCTGCTGCCGGATGTTGACCATCTGATAGTCACCGCCGCGCAGGGCGTCGAACTGCGGGAACTCGTGGCCGCTGTTGACGCGGGCGTACACGCTGAGGTCATCGGTCAGGTAGTAGTTGGCGCCGACGGTCCACGACGGCTCCGTCCGGTGGGAACTGACGCCGTAGTAGGTGCCGTTGGTGTAGCTGGCGGCGTTGTCGTACAGCGTCAGCGGGTTGTTATCCAGGTCGCCGGTGCTGTCGTTGCTGATGGTGCCGTTGATGCTCTGGTGTTCCATGCGGAAACCGGCGTCCAGGCGCAGGTCCGGCGTGATCTTCCATTCGTCGGAGATGAAGCCCGCCACGGCGGTGCCGTCGTAGCTGGCGTCCAGCGCGTAGAAGGAACCGGAGGTCAGGCCGCCGCGCGAGGCCTTGGCGCCGTTGTTCAGCACCACGTCCACCGCCTGCGGGTGGTTCTGCATGGTCAGCAGGTAGTTGTTGCCCAGGTACCACTGGTCCTTGGACGAATACTGGGCGAAATAGGCGCCCACCGTCAGGGTATTGCCGGGGAACAGCTCATGGCTGAGGCGGGCGTCGTCGGTGAAGGACTGGATGCGCTTGTCCACCGACCACATGCCCACGGCGATGACCTGCTGGTTCATGTTGGTCAGGGCGGCGCCCGAGCCGACGATCTTGGCCGAGCCGCCGGTGGCGATGCCGCCGGCCGCCGCCACCACGGCGGCATTGGCGTTGGCCGAGGTCACGGTGTCGCTGATGAACTGGCCCAGCGTTTCGGGGTTCGAGCCCGTGAATTCCGACTGGGTGAAGGCCCTGCCGGTGACGAAGTTCATCTTGTTGCTGAGCTGCCAGCCCTTCAGGTCCAAATCCAGGGTGTTGCCCAGGGTGGTCAGCTGGATGCCGCGGCCGTCGCCGATGTCCACGTTCTTGGACTGGCCGGGGCCCGTCTCGATGGTGACGTTGCGGACGTCATTGCTGTACAGGCTGAAGGTACCCGGATCGGTGCCGGGGAAGGCCGAGATGTTCTTGCCGCCGTTGCTGCTGACCAGCGGAATGGCGGTGTAGAAGGCGTTCTTGTCGTCCGTGCGGCGGCCGTAGAACGTGAACTCGCCATTCTCGAACTTCTTGGTGACGTTGGCCACCACCTGGCCGCCATCGTCGGCGGGGAACTGGGTGCTGCGGATGCCCTCATTGTAGCGGTAGAAGCCGCCGATCAAGAAGTTCAGGTCCTTGGTGATGGGGCCGCCGTAATAGGTGTCGACGCGGTACAGGCCTTCGTCACCCACGGTCAGGCGGATGCTGCCTTCCGGCGTGTCCGTGCCCTTGCGCTGGATGAAGTTGACCGTGGCGCCCGGCTGGGCGTTGGAGAAGACGGTGGCCGGGCCGCCGCGCAGCACCTCCACCCGCTCCACCGTGTCGTCCAGGCGGATGAGGGTGGAGTTGTCCATGAAGGACAGGGTGGGCGCCGGATAGATGGGCGAGCCATCGATCTGCATGGTGATGAAGGGCGCGTCGCCGCCACCCGGGAAACCGCGCACGTCGATGTTGGGGCCGGCCGTGCCGCTGGTGGATTCCACCCACAGGCCCGGCGTCAGCTTCAGCAGGTCGGCGGTGCCGTTGGGCTGCTGGGCGACGATGTCCTCGGCCTTGATGGTGCTGATGGCGAAGCTGGCGTCCAGCTTCTTCATGCCGTCGCTGCGGGCGACACCGGTGACGATGATTTCCTGAAGTTCGTCCACGGCGCCGGCGGCCTGCGGCGCCGGTGCGGTGTTCGAGGCCGTGGTGGCCGCTGTTTGCGCCAGGCCCACGGCCGGCATCAGCAGGGCGGCCAACGCGACGCCGCCCAACAACGCACCTATCCTGTGAGGATATGACATTCTTCCCTCCCCTTATGTCTTGGTGGTGATCGTGACTTGGACTGGCTCGCCCCGTCGCGCCCTGACCCAAGGCTTCTTATCGGGATGGCACGCCCTGGTTGGGTCGCCCACCACCCCTGCTTGAATGGGGCCATCGATAGCATCGAATGACATCGATAACAAGACATCGATGTCATTTGGGGGCCACGAAGCCGGGGGGCGATGCAATGGCGCAACACCATGGGCATAAACGGGACAAACATTGCTGCGCCTGCACTTCGCGGATGCAGCATAATTCCTGGATATGCGGCGGTTCCTTCAAGCCCTTGGCATATCAGTATCGTGCCACCCCCTCCTCTGGGGTAAGTCGCCGCGCGACTATTGTTATCGATGTCATTCAATGCTAGGGCTGGGCTTTGAAACAGGCGTGGACCCCGGCCAGGAATGGGCGTGGGTCCGTCCCGCGAAAGGTGGGAGATAGGGGATTGGGCCGGGCGGAACGTCTATCCGCATATGGGACTGGACGGCGACTCGGTGACGCCGCCGGGCAGGGCCAGCCCGCGCTTGGCAAGGCCTCGTCTGGCAAGCACAGTGGGTTTATGAAACAGTCATCACCTGGAATGTCCGTTTATGGGGATGTTCCTCTTTCCCGGCTTCCTTTCTCGTTTCGGACCCGCTGATGAGCCCGCGCCCCGCCAAGTCCAGCCGCCCGGCGGCCTCGTCCGTGATGGCGGACGCCGTCCCCGGTGACGCCGGGCGCCTGACCATGGCCGACCTGGCGGAACGGGCGCAGGTCTCCATCATCACCGTGTCGCGGGCCCTGCGCGACAGCCCGTCCGTGCGTGAGGACACGCGCCGCCGCATCCAGGACCTGGCGCGGGAAATGGGCTACCGCTTCAACGCCACGGCGCGGAACCTGCGCCTGCAGCGCAGCCACACCATCGCCGTGGTGGTGGACATGAAACCCACGCCGGAACGCCCCATGTCCGGCCCCTTCCCCTTGGACCTGCTGGGCGGCATCTGCCAGGAACTGACCACGGCCGGTTACAACGTGCTGCTGACCACGGGGCAGTCGCAGCCGGCTGCGGCGGTGCAGGCGGCCGACGGCGCGATCCTGCTGGGCCAGGGGGCGGACGACACGGCCGTGCGCCAGCTGCTGCCCATGGGTGTGCCGCTGGTGGTGTGGGGCGCCCCCCAGCCGGGCGTGGATCCCGTCTTCGTGGGCAGCGACAACCACCAGGGCGGGGCGCTGGCCGCCGCCCGCCTGATCGAGACCGGCCGCCGCCGCCTGGTCTTCCTGGGCGACACCCGCCACCGCGAGAACGCGGAGCGCCTGCACGGCTTCGCCGAAACCCTGGCGTCAGCCGGGGCGGTACTGGTGGCGCTGGTGCCCTGCGACTTTACCTTCAACGCTGGCGTTGCGGCGGTGCGGGGCCTGCTGGCCGATACGTCAGGTGGATTCGACGGCATCTTCGCCTGCAGTGACGCCATCGCGCTGGGCGCCATGCGCGCCCTGACGGAGGCGAAGCTGACCGTGCCGGACGACGTCTCCGTCATCGGCTACGACGACACCCCCATGGCCGCCTTCCACACGCCGGCCCTGACCTCGGTGCACCAGAACTGGACCGAGGGCGGGGTGCGCCTCGCGCAGAGCGTGCTGGCGCTCATCAATGGCGAGCACCCGGACTCGCTGATCCTGCCGACTAGGCTAGTCGTGCGGGCGACTTAAATCGCGCGCAGGTATCAGTAAACATCCCGGCGATAACGCCCCTCGGCCGTCAGCGCGTCCAGGCGGTCGCGGCCCAGGATGGTCTCCAGCGCCTGGTCGACGCCTGGAGCCATGCCTTCAAGGCTGCCGCAGACGTATAGCACGGCGCCCCGGTCCACCCAGGCCCGCACCTCGTCCGCTTGGGCTGCCAGGCGGTCCTGGACATAGCCCTGGCCGTCGCGGGAATAGACCAGGTCCACGCGCGCCAGCGTGCCGTCCGCCTGCCAGGCAGCGATCTCCTCGGCATGCCAGGCGTCAGTGGCGGCATGCCGCTCCCCGAACAGCAGCCAGGCGTCGCCCTGGCGCAGCATTTGGCGGTGCTTGAGGTGGCCGCGCAGGCCGGCCAAGCCGGTGCCGGCGCCGATCAGGATCATGGGCACCGCCGCCGCCGGGGCGTGGAAGCCGGGGTTGGGCCGCAGGCGCATCCGCACCTCTTCCCCCACCGCCACACCGTCGGTCAGCCAACCTGAGCCCAGGCCGAGGGTGCCATCAGGCCGCGTCTGCTGGCGCACCAGCAGGTCCAGGCGGCCGGAGGATGGCAGGCTGGCGATGGAATAGTCGCGGTGATGGGCGCTGGCGTCGTTGCCGGGCAGGATCTGGGCGATGTCGCCGGCGGCCCAAAGGGGCTGGGGCTGGTCTAGGGGCTCCAGCGACAGGTGGTAGGCGGGACCGCCCGGGCTGCCCGGGTTCAGCAGGCGGCGCTCCACCAGGCGCCAGCGGCCGTATGCGTCCGGCGCCCAGTCGGGGGCAGTGCCGGCCCCGATGCTCCGCAGCTGCTCCTGCCACTGGTGCAGCGCCTCGGCGTTGTTGTCGTCCACCAGCACAGGCTCGAACAGGCGGGTGGCGCCGCTGGCGCCCAGCCAGCGGTCCAGGCTGCGGCCGAAGCCGCAGAAGGTCTCATACTGCCGGTCGCCCAGGGCCAGCACGGCGAATTCCACGCCGGCCAGGTCGGCGGGCCTGCCCATGCGCTTCCTGGCGAAGGCGCGGGCGTCGTCCGGCGGTTCCCCCTCGCCATAGGTGCTGGCCACCACCAGCAGGCGGCCGCGCAGGGTCTTCGGATCCAGCTTGGCCAGCGGCAGCACCTCGGGCGCCAGGCCGCCGTCGCGCAGCGCGCCGGCGGTGCGCCAGGCCAGCTGTTCCGCCGTGCCCGTCTGGCTGGCGTAAGCGATGGTCAGGGTGGTGCTGGCGGCGGTGGCCGCATTCTGGGCACCGCCCCGGGCCAGGCGCACCGCCTTCTTCTTGCGGCGGCGGTCCAGGTACATCAGCAGGCCGGTGATGGTGAACAGGGGCATGGCCCCGACCGCGGCCATGAACACCACCGCACCCCCAGTGCCGAAATAGGTACCCCGATGCACGGTCAACACCCCGGCCAGCAGCTGGGCGCCCAGCGCCTTGTCCGCGTAATGGCTTTCGGACTTCACCTGGCCCGTGGCGGTGTCCAGCACCATCTCGTCATAGGCCTGGTCCGCCGGCGCGCCCAGGGGGCGATAGCGCACGCGGGTGGGGCCGCCCGGCTTGCCCGGCGGGGTCAGGAGCGCCATGGCGTAATGGTCGCCCTCGCGCGCCAGGAAGGCGGCCCAGGCGGTATCCACGGAAACGGGGCCGGCCACATTCTTGCCCCGCTCCCGGCCGTCTTTCCCACCTTTCGGGCCTTCCTCGCGCGCCGGCAGCGGCTGGCCGGTCAATAGCTGGACGGCCGCGTCGCGGTACCAGTCATAGGACCACCACAGCCCGGTCAGGCCGATGACCAGATAGACCAGCAGCACCCAGGTGCCGATGACGGCGTGCAGCGACCATAGGAAGGCGCGGCCCTTGGCCCCCGTGTCCAGCGCCAGCCAGGCCCGCCATTTCAGCGGCCGGCGGGGCCAGCGCAGATACAGGCCCGAGAGGCAGAAGAACAGCAGGGCCATGACGGCGGCGCCGGTGATCTGCCGGCCTATGCCGTCGCCGTTGCCGGGCAGGGCCAGCCAGCGGTGCAGCCGGCGGACGAAGGCGAAGAACTCCTCCCCCGTCGCGCGGCCCAGCGCCGTGCCGTCATAGGGGTCGACATAGGCGCGTTCCCCCCGGTTGCCGCCGACACCGCCGGCGAACAGCACGCGCGCCGCCTCATCCTTGCGGGCGGACAGGAACACCCCCTCCACCCGCGTGTCGGGCCGCTGCTCCCGCACCCGGGCCAGCAGCGCGTCGGGCGCCAGCACCGGCGCCTCGCGCGGCGCCACCGTGATCACGCCGGGGCTCAGCGCCCGCATGATCTGGTCTTCGAAACTCATGGTGGCGCCGGTGATGCCCATCAGCGCCAGGACGAAGCCCAGCGTGATGCCCAGCAGCCAGTGCAGTTGATAGACCACCCACCGCCCCGTGATGCCGCCCGCCGGGCCCCTCACCGACAACCGGCGCGCTTTACCGGGCGCACGAATGCTCTGGCTGGCCACGGCGTCGCCGCCGGCCTGGTCTCTGGTCACACTGGTCACTGTCACGTCCCCCGGGTGGCGTCCCACCGCCCGATATTGCAAATCACTCGCAACTCTTATATCGGGCGGACGGGACGTTGGGAAGGGGCTTGGATTAGAGGTGTGTGTGCGCTGCCGCATAAAATGAGAACGGCTGACACATAACGTGAGAATCGGTGGGATTTCTCGCCATATGGGTCAAACACGTCTTTGATCCGAGCAGTTTGGGGACCCGCGGCTATGGGGCCGTCAGCGGACGGTCGGTTTTTAGCGACGCATCAGCAAGATTAGACTGAAGCCGCCCGAACGGATCGCGCTATTCTCTGGCTGTGCCTCCGCACCTTGCGTTACCGTGTTACAAATAGGGGTGTGTCGGGGGAAACCTGCGATACATGAGGAAATGGCATCCGCGCAGCAGCTTATCGGTCTCGTAAAAAGTCACGCCGAGGGCGATTCCGAACGCTTTTTTGACCTCGCGATGCAGCTCTCAGCTGCCGAGGAGCAAAAGGGGCATTCGCGACTCGCCGAACAGTTGCGGCAATGGGCGAATGCCGGGCAGAGTCCTTCGACGCGAATTCCTAAACTCACTCCTATCGCTGCTCCACGCGGCGATCTTGCTCTGTTCCTGGCCGCATCCTACCCGACTGAACGTCTTGTTGATGTCATCTTGCCCGCGCCGATCAGCGACGAGCTTGCGCACATTGTCATCGAGATGAAGCGGCGGGAGAAACTCGAGAAAAAGGGACTGAAACCAAGGCGGCGGTTGCTCCTCTCTGGACCGCCTGGCACCGGCAAAACACTGACCGCCCATGGCATGGCGGGCGAACTGCAATTCCCGCTGTTCACGGTCATGCTCCACGGGCTTATCACCAAGTTCATGGGCGAGACCGCGCAGAAACTGAAGCTTGTCTTTGACACGGTGAAATCCACTCGCGGCGTTTATTTGTTCGACGAGATTGACGCGCTTGCGGCGTCGCGGGGCGACGGAAACGATGTCGGGGAAGCGCGTCGGGTCCTGAATAGCTTCCTGCAATTCCTCGACGAGGATACCGGCCCATCAGTCGTGATTGCGACCACCAATCTTGCCGAAATCCTCGACCGTGCCGTGCTGCGCCGGTTCGATCTGGTGCTTTCCTACGAACTGCCGGACGCCAACTCGATCCGCCAAGCGCTTGAGCACCGGCTGATCGGGTTCTCAACGGGGCGACTGTCTTGGAAGACAGTGACCGACTGCGCGATTGGACTATCGATCGCGGACGTGGTGGCAGCTGCGGAAGATGCCGCGCGGCGTGCGGTCTTAGCAGATCGCGAGTCGATCACCACACCAACGCTGGTGGAAGCGCTTGAGCGCCGTCGCTCACTTCAGGGGTTGGGACGAACCAGGAATGCCACGAGATCTGCCGCACTTTCTCTTGAGAAACTTGGGGAAACCGCGCCCATTCCAGGTAAAGGGCGGAGGCGGAGGTCGCCCCCCAAGTGATGTGCTCGATCGCGCTGGCCATGCGCAGGCAATGCTCTATGCTATTGATGTCCTGCCCAGCATCGCTGCGGAAGCTCTTCCGGGCCTGTACCTAGCAGGGTGTTGAAGAAGTCAGCTTCTTCGGGCTTTGAGAGTGACCTCGTCGTCGTTGTCGTATGAGAGTTCGATTTCGAGTGTCCCGTC